>QIDH01000013.1 GCA_003229305.1 Acidimicrobiia bacterium
CGTGCAGAAGGTTCTGGCCAGCTCAGCCTCGGACGCGAACGCCTAGGGCCCGACCACAAACCCGCCCGGTATCGGAATCGAACTCCGAGCAGGCCCTCCAGCCAAACACGGCCGTGCCTGCCCATCAACCAGCTGGACCGCTCACCGCTCAACTCGGTTCGGGGGACCCCGCTGAACGACCGTTGTGGTCTCGTTCCCGACATCGTCGCGCTCGGCGCACGCTGATCGAAGTTGTCGAACACGAATTTTGGTGACGGGCTCGCGCCGGGTCATGTCGGGCAATTTCGACCCGAGGAAGAGATCTCATACGGACATCTAGAAACGTCACACCCGTTTGATATGTTGGTTTCATGTTCAGTACGGCAACCACTGAACTTCCCCTTCTCGAAGCGTCTACGGATGCGCTCGAACTGGCGCTTGGCGGTACCCAAGCCGACATCGACCGGGCCAGGGCAGCCCAGCTGGTGTTGATCGCCGAGTTGGACCGCCGCCAAACCAACACCGGGGACGGCTACCGAACCATGGGTGAGTGGGTGGCCGCCCGCCTGGACGAAACACCCGAATGTGCCAAAGCACTCGTGCAGACCGCTCGCACCATCACCCCACCCATCCGGACCGCCCTCGAAGGCGGCGACATCGGATATGCCAGAGCCGTCGAAACGACCCGCCTCCACATGTCAGGCGTCGACGATGCGCTCGAGATCGGATGGGCACACGACATCGCGGGTTTGCGTCGTAGAGTGGCCGCTCAACATCGTTTGACGCCGGTCGACGAGATCGACTCCTATGAAAATCGCTATTTGGCGATGCAACCCAACCTGGACGAAACATCATGGCGCCTCTGGGGACAGCTACCCGGATACGACGGACGCATCATCTCCAAGGCGCTATCGGAGCGAGGCGACCAGCTACGGACAGAAGGTACCACCCTCGGCCAGAGATCAGCAGATGCCCTGACCACCATCGCAATGGACTCCCTCGACAATGCAAACGGCGAATGCTCCACATCGACTCTGGTCACGGTGTTCGTCGATGCCCAAGACGCCGCACCCAGCAACGGACGAAAGGGCGTCAAAATCGACGGAGGGCCCCGCATCGGAAGCAGGATCCTCGAAGCGATCCTCTGTGACACCACCATCGAGACGATCGCCACAACAACAACGGGCCAGCTCATCGACCACGGCGCCCACCGCACCCTGCCACCCGAAATCCGGCGCACCGTGCTTCAGCGCGACTCGTCGACCTGTGTCATCGACTCCTGCACATCGACCTACAGGCCAGAGGTCCACCACATCCGGCCCCGATCCCAAGGCGGCGACCACCACCCTGACGGTCTCGCCACCCTCTGCTGGTGGCACCACCACATCGCCATCCACGGCCTCGGCATGACCATCGACCCAAGTTCACCACCGCAGCGTCGCAGACTGCTCGCCGCAGACCGAGCCGAGCCGCCCGACTAACCGAGGGCGAGGTCACGCGTCCCGATATCGCCTGGTCGAATTACGATTCGGGAATGTGCCGCAACATTCGAACCCTGCATAATTACGAGCCGGCCGCCACGGCCGAGGAGATAAACGCGTCCGCGCTTCAGTATGTGCGCAAGATCAGTGGATCACGCGATCCCTCGCAGGCCAACCGAGCCGCCTTCGAGCGCGCGGTCACAGCAGTGTCAGACATCACCAGCGAACTGATCGACTCGCTCGTCACCGGCGCGCCACCCAAAAACCGGGAAGAAGAAGCCACCAAAGCCCGCGCCCGCGCCGCCAAACGCTACGGCAGCTGACCTCGAGTCTGTCATCGCACGGTGCCAGACCGAATTTCCGTAGCAATCGCCGTCGCCCCGCGCCCAGCCGACCCGCTCCCACGCCGGCCGCGGCGGACAGCGGACAGCGGAGGGCCAACTGCTCCGGGTCGGCCCTCAGACCTCCAAGCCCTCATCGAGGAACAACGTCTGGGTCGCATTGCCGATCTGACCCCGTTGATCGAACAACCTCGACGTCGCCATTCCACGGCCGCCCCTGTGCCAGACAGACTCTGCTTGCACAGCAATCCATTCACCGAGGGGCGGCCTGGTCAGATGTACCGAAATGTCTGGGTTCATGAAAACCCAGTCGACCCCATCCGCCAGCCGAGAAACGCCATTGGAAAAGTCCGCGACCAGGACCGCCAGCTGAGTCCCGGACATCGCCTCGCCTGCGACCAGATCGGTGCCGACCTTGAACCACAGAGTCGCAGGACCCGGCTCCCTGAACGTACCGGCGGATTCACGCATCGTCAGCGCGCCACGACCGAAGGTCAACACCCCACGATCAGGAAACGGCGCAACGTCAGCGAACTCGAGTGTGCGAAGTCCATCGGGGCCCTCAGGAGAACCAGCCGAGTCAAAATTCGGAGGGAAATCGAGATCGGTGGTCCTCAGCCGCTGCACAAGCCCCCTCGCCACCTCTACGTCACCGTCATACAGGCATACCTCGGCGGTCTGGATCTTCTTGCCCTCCCGCACGATCGAAGCCACAACTTCGAGGACTGTCACGGGGACAATCCTGAACAGCTCCACTGTCACCCTCGCCACCTCCATCGCAGTTAGCGAGGGAAGCTGCTCGACTGCGCGGGTGATCAGCGCCGAAACGACCCCTCCGTGCTGACCGTCCGGATACCACTCGGCGGCAGACAGGCGGGTCGATTCGACCAACTCCCCGCCCCTCGGACCTCTACGACCCATCGGCAAATAGCAGGCGGGCGGCATCTCAAACGTCGAAGAGTCCGTTGCCACGTTCAGCAGTATGCACGATCAGTAGGGGGACCCTGACACCGAAGCAGGGTCGTCCCCTATTCCGTCGGCGTCCCCGACAACCGACAATGGCCACATGGGAACTTCTCAGCCGTCCAACCGCATACCCGCCGCGATCGGCGTCGGAATCATCGTGGTGATCGTCCTCGCCTCAATACTCATCGCGGGCCGGCAGATCCCCACCCTCGACCCGTCCACTCCAGAAGGCGTCGCCCAGAGTTTCGTGTTGGCTCGCTTCGACGGGGACGAGACGGCCGCGCTCGACTTGATGACCGACGAACTGGCCGAACAGTGTCGGCAAGGCCGTGGATGGTGGCCTCGCAACGGCGGGCGAGCGACGATCGTCGAAACGGCCACCACCGAACACCGGGCTGTCGTCACTCTGGCGATCAGCAAGGTCTACGGGGAAAGTCCTTTCGTACTATCCGAATCCACCAGCCGACTCACCCTTGTCATGGTCCCGTCCGATACCGGATGGCTCATAAGCGAAGAGCCATCGAGCTGGTATTGGTGTAAGGAAGGAGCATCCAGATGATATTGCTAGCCCTCGCCCTGATCATCCTGATCCCGATCCTGATCGTTGGCGGCACGATCGTTTTGATCCTCAAGGCCGTCGGAAAACGCAGGCCAGAGTCCGCTGAGACCGGCGAATCGGTCAGACGCTTCTTCCAATACACGTTCTTGCTCGGTGCGTATCTGCTGGTGGCCACAGGGATTGGCGGTCTCGTCGCAGAGTTCCTGCCCGGCCGGGGAAGTGTGATCATCCGAGACGATACGACCCTGGCCCTGACGTTTTCGTTCCTGCTGGTCGGAGTTCCGGTCCTCTATGGGTTGGCGAAGTGGACCCAACGACAGATCGAGCAACCCAGCGAGAGGGAATCTTTGGGCTGGGCGTTGTTTCTCAGCTCTGCCTCGATCATCTCGTTGCTCGTCGCAACCATCCTCGGCTTCCAGGGTCTCAGTACCGCGTTCGCCGATGGATCGTTCCGAGTCGACCTGCTTGCGATCGCGATGGTCTGGGGAGCCGGCTGGTTCGCAATCTGGCGCATTTCGGTGCGGTGCGGCGATCCGGGGAAGATGCAACTGGAAAGGGCAGCCGGTTCGGCTATCGGTCTGGCCGGCATGGCCACCGCTCTGTGGTTCATACCATCGATAGCCCTCCAATCGATCTACGACGCAAGCTTCGGCCTGCGCGTCGCCGATGATCTGGGCGTGGGCCTCTGGTATGGCCTGGTTGGCTTGGTGATCGGTGGCACTACCTGGTGGTGGTATTGGCTTAGCCATACAGCCGGATCCGAGGCCACACCTGTCTGGCGTGGCTACGTAATGCTTGTCGGTGTGCTCAGCGGCCTCATTACCGCGATCATCGCTAGTTCCACCGTCCTCTACTCCGTCCTGCAGTGGTTCTTCGGTGACCCCAAGAACTCGGAGGCCTCACGCCACTTCGAAATCCTTCCGTGGACGCTGCCCGCAGTCGGGGTTGGCATCGGGGTCTGGGCCTATCACCGGGCGGCGCTGAGCGCGGCGGTTGGCACGACCCGGTCGGAGACGACCAGGACGTACGAGTATGTGGTGGCTGTGGCCGGATTGATTGCGGTAGCCGGCGGAATCACCACACTTTTGGTAGCCCTATTCCGAAGCCTGACATCTACCGTCGCCGGGGGCGGATCAGCCAACGTCCTGGTGGCTGCGATCACGTTGTTGGTCGTGGGCTCCCCTCTCTGGTGGGTCTTCTGGTCGAGGATCCAACGGCACGCCTCGACCGACCCAGAGCACGAACTGTCCTCAGGGGTACGCCGAATCTTCCTTTCCATTCTGTTCGGCGTCGGAGGGTTTGTGGCGCTCATCAGTCTGATCGTGATCGTCTTCAACGTCATCGAAGGCATGTTCATCGGGCTCGTCGACACCGCCATACGGGAATCGACGGTGCCACTCGCTCTGGTCATGACCATGGGTTTGCTCGCCTGGTATCACTGGAAGGTGTTCGTGAGCGACCGGACCGCCAGATCTGGCTGGGTAGATCCGATCCGGGTGCGAGACATAACGTTGCTGGGAGGCGATGCAGATTTACGAGAGCAGATCGCGACGAACCTCGGGGTCCAAGTGCGCAGTTGGCGAAGGCTCGACGCCCCGGCCACTGGAGCGATCGACGCCACGACGGTGATCGAGGACATACAGGCTCTGAAGACCGAGAAAGTGTTGGTCATCGTCGGAGACGGAACTCTCGAGATCGTGCCGTTCGAGGACGGCTGAGACCGATCAGTCAGTGACTTGGCAATTCCCCGAGATCGATCGCATCCAGCAGCCGTCCAAGCGAATCGTCGTTTGGACGCTCGCCCATCCAGCGACCCCCGCCCAGCACCCACTGCAAGGTCCACACTTCTGATTTGGCGACCCAACGAATCTTGAGAACCTGGCGACTGCGTTCCAAACCCCGCAGAGTCCACTGCTCTACGAGCACCACATCGGTACCGCGCGGCCGCGCCACCAGTTTGCCGTCATCCGCTCCCGAATAAGCCGAGTTTGCCCAGGCCTCAATAACCGCAACATCAGAAGCATTCACCACCCCAGCACCCTAAAGCCCACAGCCACAGCCACAAACGATATGCTCGGCAGGTCCCGCCGGGGACTTATGTTTAGAAGCTGGGCACCGCGCTTGTGCAGTCGGCTACAGACGTTGGGGTGCTGAACTGGACCTCTTCTACCTCTACCCAGGGTGGGGGGCCACCAGACCAGGCGTTGGCGATGAAGCCGACCTGGAGGGTTTCGCCGAAATCTGGGCGGTTGTGCGACAGCACCTCTTCGGTCCAGTCGGTCCCGTTGGCCGAGCCGTAGAAGTAGTGCACTTCGCTTCCGACGCGACAGGCCAGGAGGCGAATCGTGGTAGCGGTTTGTGAATAGAGGTTGAGAAGTGATGTCCCCGCGACGGTGGTCTTGACCTCACGTCCGTATCCGAATCCGGAGGCCTGATTTCCCATGTTGTACATGACCCAGTCGTAGGCAGAGTCAGGGTCACGAATGACAAACCCGCCAGAGTTGAATCCAGCTCCCGGGATGGCCTCTCCGCCGGAGTCCGCGGCCGACAGGACCGAAAGACGGATGGCAACGGCGAAATCGCCGTCAACCTCCTGATAGACGAACGGGCCTTCAGACGTCGAATACCAGCCGTTCTGCGAGAACTGACGCGGCACAATCACCAGGCTGCCAGGGGTGGAGCTGTCTATGTCGATCACTTCGGCGGCCGACCCGTTGTAGACGGTCCAAACGCTGTCGTCACCAGACAACAGGTCCGTCGGACCGCCGTCGAACGAATCGGACTCGAGGGCCGATCCGCCCCCTGGACCGCACGAAGGGGCGGCCGACTCGACAACCACAGCGGGCTCACCCTGATATCGGTAGAAAAAGGCAGCCACCTGGGCTCGGGTCACGACGTCGTTGGGAGCGAACTCCGCGGCGGTCTTACCGGTCGTTATGCCCTGATCGGCCATCCAAGAGACCGGGCCGTTTTGCCACGTCTGGACAATGTCGGTGAACGAGTGGGCAGGAGCGTCCGGCTCACCCGCCAGCCGGTACAGGAAAGCGGCGATTTGGCCGCGGGTCACCGGGTCACCAGGCGAGAAGGTCGTAGGGGTGGTTCCGAGGGTGATGCCTTCTGTCGACATCCACGAGACGGCGTCATTGAGCCACGCGGCGCTCACATCGGAGAACGAGTGATCAGGGGCATCCGGCTCACCTTCCATCCGCCACATGAATGCGGCAGCCTGTGCCCTGGTCACTGGATCGTTCGGCGAAAAGCAGCCAGGCGAGGTGCCCAACGTGATCTCATTGTCGACCATCCACTGAACCGCTGACTCGTAGTAGGCACCCCCAACAACATCACCAAACCCAGCAGAACCCGACGCCGGAACCGAGGCGACCGCCATGACGAGCACCGTGGCGAACGCAACGGATGAACGAATACGACGAGACACGGAGGTGAGCATACGGAGATATCGTCTGATCGCCAGGGGACCTTGAAGGTACGATGGCGGCCGTCCTCTCGTACGCCGGTGGCAGGCGTGGCAGAATGGCGCCGTGACCGAAACCGTTATCGAAGAACTCACAACGCCGACCCTTGACGACGGGGACCACGACCGATTCGCCCACTACGTGAGGAAATCCGACATCGTCAAAGCGAACGTCGAGGGAGTCGAAGTCGTCGCCTTGTGCGGGAAGAAATGGATACCGAACCGTGACCCCGCCGCCTATCCAGTTTGTCCCTCGTGCAAGGATATTATGAACGCCATCACCGGCAAGGGTTGACCGAACCAGATCCGGCGATCCCGGCGTCATAATGAGCCGTCGCGCACACCGGGGGCCGTCCGATTTTTCGTAAGCTACTCGTCGACATTTCGCCGCTGCGAGCGGCCCGCCAGTATCGATTGCTGATCAGCGGTTTTGCGATCTCGACAATTGGGCGCCAACTCACGATCGTGGCCGCCCCAATTCAGGTGTTCCAACTCACAGATTCGACGTTGGCGGTCGGTTTGCTGGGGCTTGTGCAGTTCCCGGCGCTGGTAATCGGGTCGGTGGCCGGCGGCACGATGTCTGACGCTTTCGACAGGCGCCGGATCATGATGATCTCTCAAATCCTGTTGGCATCGACCACGGCCGGCCTTGTAGTCAACGCCTCGCTCGAGCAACCAACGGTCCTGGCGGTCTTCATCCTCACTGCTGCCAACGCGCTCGTATCCGGCGTGGACTCGCCGTCGAGGTCGGCATCAATCCCTCGGCTACTCGACGGCCATCTCCTCGCCCCGGCCTACGCGCTCCAGACAGTGGTGTTCAGTGTGGCAGCGGCCGTCGGTCCCGCAGCGGCAGGCATCCTCATATCCCAGGTAGGGGTCGGACCGGTCTATTTGATCGACTCGTTGACTTTTGGGGCAGCACTACTGGCCCTCGCCATGATGGACCCGATTCTGCCGTTTGAGGGTGGTACCAGAGCAGGGTTGAAGTCTCTGCTCGAGGGTCTGCGATTCGTGAAGTTCAACCCGGTGCTGAAAGGCGTGTTCTTGATCGACATCAGTGCCATGGTTCTGGGATCGCCCCGTGCCCTATTCCCGGAATTCGGGACCTCTGTCCTCGGCGGAGGAGAAGCAACAGTCGGATACCTGTTCGCTGCGCCTGGAGTGGGCGCGGCAATCGCCGGCTTGACCTCCGGATGGGTCGGCAGGGTGCGCAGGGCCGGAGTCGCAACGACGATTGCAGTCACTGTCTGGGGCTTAGGGATAATGACCTTCGGCCTGACAACGAGTCTTGCAGTCGCCCTCATAGGACTAGGCGTCGCAGGCGCCGGCGACTCGATTTCAGCGATATTCCGATCGACGATGTTGCAACTGTCCACTCCGGATCGACTTAGAGGAAGGCTGTCCGCCGTGCATATCGCAGTCGTTACCGGCGGCCCGAGAGTTGGAGACGCCGAAGCAGGTCTCGTCGCAGCCGGATTCGGGCCCAGAACGGCTGCCTGGACCGGAGGATTCGGCTCGATCCTCGCAGCCCTCGTCATCACTAGCGTGCTCCCCGCCTTCCGGACCTGGAGACTGCCGGACAAACCTCCCCCCTCGTGAGTTCCGGTAATTCGTCAGACCGCCAAGCACGGGGGACCCAGGAACTGAACCGTCACACTGAGCTGAAACCCGCACCGGAGTCGGATACTTCAAGTACGCTTTAAGTACGGAATCGATCAGAATCAGCGGACAAACAGAGACCGGATGAGCCATTGACCGAGTTGTTGACTATCGGAGAAATCGCGGAGCGGACAGGGGTCGCAACGTCCGCATTGCGTTTCTACGAATCCAAAGGGCTTGTCACATCGAGTAGGACGGACGGCAACCAGCGACGATTCGATCGTTCGGCCATTCGAGTCATCTCGATAATCCGCGCCGCCCAAGCGGTCGGGATTTCCCTGGACGAAATCGCGGGCGCGCTTGCGGAGCTCCCGAAAGGGCGCACGCCGACCAGGGCGGACTGGGCCAAGATGTCGCGCCGCTGGCGAGACAGGCTCGACGCCCAGATCAACGAACTCGCGGCATTGAGGGAAGATCTGACCGATTGCATCGGCTGCGGCTGTCTCTCCTTGAAAAGCTGCGCTTTGTACAACCCGAAGGACTGGGCCTCCAAGAATGGGGCAGGACCACGCTATCTCATGGGCGACCGCCGGCCTTCATAACGGCCGGTGTCCGAGCCCCGTCGCTCTCGAACTGTCGCCCACTAGGCCGCTCGGCCACCCCGACCGTTTTGAAGAGCCCACCCACTCTCGGTCAGCGCCCTGGAGGTTCTCGACCCCAATGGCACTCGGTCTGTGAGAGTGAGCGGCCTAGGACCACTGAACCCAGTGGCGGCGTTTCTGGCCCAGCAGGTTGAGCTTCTCGCAGCCCTGATTCAGGGTCGGACCG
>QIDH01000016.1 GCA_003229305.1 Acidimicrobiia bacterium
CCGATCGCCGAAGAGGCCCAGGCCGTATTGGCTGCCTCCGATTTCGATCCCATCGCGGTGATGTCTAACCGTCAAGAGCCAGACCACGGCAGGATCCGCAAGTACACGCGCAAGGGATTCTCGGCGAGGCGCATGAAGACCCTCGAGCCCTACATAGCCAGACGCTGTAACGAGCTCATCGACGACATGGTCGCCGCTGGTCCGCCCACCGACTTTGTTGAAGCGTTCACCCATCCCCTGCCCGGCGAGGTGATCTTCCGCTTCATCGGCTTCCCAGAGGAGTCGGACGCCAAACTCAAAGGCTGGTGTTCTGATCGCCTTGCGTTCTCTTGGGGACAACCATCACCGGCAGAACAGGCAGCGATAGCCAAGAAAATGGTTGCCTACTGGGGTTATGTGCGAGATTTCACGGCCCACCGGATGAAGAATCGGGCGGACGATTTCGCATCGGAGTTGCTGGCAGACCACGAGGCCGATCCCGAGGATCTGACCTACCGGGAGGTCGAGTCGATCCTCTACGGACTGTCGTTCGCCGGTCACGAGATCGTCGCCCACCTGCTTTCGAACAGCCTGCTCAGCGTCGTGCCAGGCAGCGAGGATTGGGACAGGCTCTGCGCCGATCCCTCTCTCATCCCCAACGCCCTCGAAGAGGTCATCCGCTTCAATTCCCCCCAGATCGGCTGGCGGCGAATCACGACGGGGGACACGACGCTTGGCGGAATCGACATCCCGGCCGGCACCCAGGTTTTCCTGTCCATCGGAGCCGCCAACCATCAGCCAAGCGAATTCGAAGATCCAGACGTATACGACATGTTCCGCGAGAACGCCCGCAAGAACATCTCGTTCGGCAAGGGCATCCACCTCTGCCTGGGAGCCAACCTCGCCCGACTCGAAGGCAAAGTTGCCCTGGAGGTCCTGACCGAACGACTCCCCTCACTACGAGTAGTCGAAGACCAAAAACTAACCCGCTACCCCAACCTCAGCTTCCGAGGGCCCCAAGAACTACAGATCACCTGGGATGTGTAGACACGTCTGAGCTTCCGCCGGTTCTCAAGGCTGTTTTGGTGGGGTGTTCTGCCACGGCCTCGGTGGGGGTATGGCGTCCTTTGGCGGCGAACTCGGGCCAGCACTCGGCAAAAGGTAAGTTGGACTCGCGGCGTGGTCCCTAGGGACGCCTAGCTGAGAGTCCGATCCTCGAGCAGATTGAGGATGCTGGTGGTCTGTTCTTTCACAACGTCGAGGTCGGCCATCATGCGATTCGGGAGGAACGACTCCGGCATCTGCTTGAGAAGTCGCTCGCACATCTCCGAACACCTCTGTCGCATGACAGGGCCGCCGGTTTCAACCATCTTCCAGGTTGCGAGCATCACCCCGACTGCGAGAACCGCGGAGATCGCAAGTCGTTTCATACCTACCTTCCTTCGCTTGGTCCTCCTGGCGGCGCTCGTGGACTCGGCCGGGAACGGTCCACCGTCTGGGCACACGAGAACCACACCACCAGGGCGTGTTTCCACATTTGACGGTATGCGAGCGATCCATCGGTCAGTAGGGCCGAACGTCCCAGGAGGCCCACGCCCAATTTCCCGGCAAGGCGCTTCGTTCAGCGATCAGTGCACTCCACAAACGAACTGCACGTCGCGTCCTGTGCAGGAAACTAAAGTTTCCGTTGAGTTGTGTCTGCTCAGAACTAACCCATTTTCAGAATTGACGGCCGATCTCAGACTATCCACGCCCACCTCACGTGCAGCCCACGATCTTGTCGAGGCGTTCCGGCAGGATGCCCTCGATACCGGTACGTCCCAGCCCGACGGTCCCGTTCCAGCAAACAAACCTGACTAGCACGACATCTGATGGCGTGCCAAAGAAGAAGGCACCGCGACTCCATCGGCGCGGCTCTTGGCTAGACCGATTCCATCAATATTGCGGTGCCTAGGCCTGAGCCGGCTGGGATGGTTGCGCCGCCGAGCTTCAGGTCGCGCTGTTTGAGCGCCTTCGCCAGGTGCAGCGAAATCCTCAGGCCTGACATGCCGACCGGATGTCCGAGGCCGACCGAACCCCCATCGACGTTGAGTCGTTCGCGGTCCCAGCCGCCCATTTCCTCGCAGGCGAGCAGTTGCACGGCGAAACCTTCATTGCATTCGATGAGATCGAGATCGTCCACCGTCTTGTCCGCCCCCACCAACGACGAGTTCAGCGCATCAACGCACGAGTAGCCCATGAGGTTGGGATCGCAGCCGACCATCGAGGCGCCCTCGGTGACGATGCGGGCCAACGGCTCGAGGTTGTGTTTGTTCATCGCCTCGGCACTGGCCACGATCGCCGCAGCGGCCCCATCGTTGATGCTTGCCGCGTTACCGGCGGTGATGACTCCGTCCGGCTGGACGGGAGTGAGCTTGGCGAGGGTTTCGATCGTCGATCCAGGACGCGGGTTCTCATCCGTGTCGAACATCACCTGGCCGTTCTTGGATGGCAGTTCGATCGGCACGATCTCATCTTTGAGACGACCAGCCGCAATGGCGGCCAGAGCCCTCTCATGGGAGACGATCGTGTATTCGTCCATCTGTTGGCGGCTGATACCGTCTACTTCTGCGTGGTGTTCAGCGACGTCGATCATGTACTGGGGATCCCCCCACATGCCGGACCCTGCCAGCGTGCATTCCTGGAGAGAATCGAGGAAAGTCATGCTGCCAAGCCGACTCCCCCACCGTGACCCAGGCACCGTGTGGGCCGCATTGCTCATCGACTCCAGCCCGACCACCATTACAACGTCAACCGCGCCGATCGCTATCTGATATGTGGCCTGAATCAGCGCAGCCATCGAGGAGCAACATTGCATGTTGATCGTGAACGCAGGCACATTGTCAGGCACTCCGACCCGCATGCCGACGATTCGTGCCGGGTTCGACTCGCTCATGTCCTGGAGGACCATTCCGCCGATCAGGAGATCGAGCGCAGCGGGTTCCAGATTCACCCGATTGAGCAACGCAGAGGCAACGGTCGATGCGAACTCGGTTGCCCGCAGCGGTTTGAGCGATCCGCCGAATCGCCCGATCGGACTGCGAACACCGTCGATGAGAAAGACATCTTTGGCCATCGTTCGCGCTCCCTGCTTGCGGTCGGTTCCGGGCGACGTTTACAGTAACGGACGTTCGTTAGGTGAACAACCAGGAGCCGGTGGAGAGGAAGACGACTGTGTTCGATGACGAA
Organism: Acidimicrobiia bacterium; assembly: GCA_003229305.1. GTDB lineage: Bacteria > Actinomycetota > Acidimicrobiia > Spongiisociales > Spongiisociaceae > SZUA-232. The sequence continues at coordinate 3,208 of QIDH01000016.1, forward strand.
ACGCTCGAACGATCGCGCAAGTCAGCCCAAGACTGGGAAGCGGCCTACCTGAGGCTCGTCGCCAAGTTCGGCGACGCTGCTCCCCCTCGGGCAACGGGGCCGAGAACACCATCCGGCATTGCTCTCAAATCGGCCTACTTCCCTCACGACATAGAGGACCTCGATCCTGAGCTGATCGGGAGCCCAGGCGCCTACCCCTTCACCCGCGGCAATCTGCCTGCGCAGTATCAGTTGATGAATTGGGCCAACCAGCCCGTGATCGGCTACGGGTTGCCAGAGGACACCAGGGGCCGGATGGACGCCCTCGCCGACCAGGGCATGATCGGCTACTTCGGTCAGAAGTTCTACAACCTCGTATACGACCTTGTCTCCCACGAGGGCCTCGATCCCGACCATCGGGCCGCGAGGGGGCGAGTCGGCCAATCAGGCATGGGCGTGTATTCGAAGGCGGACATGGCTCGCCTCTTCGCGGACATGGACCTGACGAAGATGAACGTCGTACACATCACCTACTACCAGGTGGTGCCCGCCCTCGCCCAATACGTCGCCCTTGCAGACGACCAGGGGGTGGCTCCCGATCAGCTGCGCGGCAACTCGATGAACTGGTACCACCAGTCGGCCTACGTGGGCATGAGCGCCTTTCCTCCCCGTCAAGGACACAAGTTGGCAGTCGAACTGATCAACTACTGCTCCAAGAACATGCCCCGTTGGAATACGACCAATTTCTTCGGCTACGGGGCGGAGGAGGCGGGCGGCACCGCGGTCGAGGAGATCGCCTTCATGCTCGCCTACGGGATCGATCTGGTGCGGGCCTGCGTGGAGTCCGGTCTCGATGCTGACCAGGCCCTGGCCAGGTTCGGTTTCCAGATTGCCCAAGGCAACGACTTCTTTGAAGAGATATGCAAGGTAAGGGCGCTGAGAAGAATCTGGGCGACGACGATGAAGGACAGGTTCGGGGCCAAGGATCCCCGGTCAATGCACGTGCGCATCCACACCCACACCTCTGGCGTGTCCCTGACCGCCCAACAGCCCCTCGTCAACCTCATCCGCACCACCCTGCACGCATTCGGGGCGGCCCTGTCCGGGGTGCAGGCGATGGAGGTGTCCGCATACGACGAGGCCCTGGCCATCCCGACCGAGGAAGCCGCCACTCTGGCCCTCCGGGTCCAACAGGTGATTCAGGAGGAGACCAACATCACCTCTGTGTCCGACCCACTGGCCGGCTCCTACTACGTGGAGACCCTCACCAACCAACTGGCCGAGGCGGCGTTGGAACTGGTCGACGAGATCGAGGCCCTTGGCGGGTACATCGCCGCCCAGGAATCAGGATGGCTGAGGCGCAGGATCGAGGCGTCGGCCGAACGGTGGCGAGGGGAGGTCGATTCGGGCGAGCGAACGATCGTGGGTCTTAACAAGTACCGGACAGACGAACCCGCGCCGACTGATCTGTTCGAGGTCGACCCCAAAGTCGAACAGGTTGCGATCGAACGCATCCAAGACCTGAGGGCCAACCGGGACAACGACAGGTGGGAGGCCGCGATGAAGACCTACACAGAGGCGGCCCAGGTCCTGGCCGAAAAGGACTACGCCGATCTCGACGGCACCCTCATCGAGGCGGCGATCGGAGTAGCCAAGGCAGACGCTACGACCGGAGAAATGATGGGCGTGCTCAAGGCTGCGCTCGGCTGGAGGGCTCCCCATGAATACTGAGATCGAAGCGGGCGAACCGATCAGGGTCTTGCTGGCCAAGCCAACCCACGACTGCCACGATCGGGGGGTTCGCCTCGTCGCCAAGAAGATGCGGGACGCCGGGCTCGAGGTGATCTTCATCAACTTTCTGCTGCCAGAAGAAGTAGTCCAGGCCGCAGTGGATGAAGACGTGCACGTGGTCGGAATCTCCACATCGGCCGGAGGGCACCTCCCCATCTTCGAGGATCTCCTCGCCGGTCTCGCCTCCCAGGGTCGGCAGGACGCGGTGGTGATCGCCGGCGGGGTGATTCCACCAGGGGACGCAACCAAGTTGGAGAGTTGGGGGGTAGAGGCGATCTTCGGCCCAGGCACCAACGCCGACCAGGCGATCGAGATGATCAAAGGTCGACTCCAGACATCGCAATCGTGACTCCCCCGCGCAAGGTCACGATTCTCGGCGGGGGCGGGACGATGGGCCATGGCATCGCCCTGGCATGTCTCCAGAACTCCGACGTCGAGGTGTCGATCATCTCCCGTCGACAAGAAACCGTCGACCACGGCCTGAGCCTGATCACTGACGGCCGTTTCGGACTCGCCAGGGCAGTCGAGAAGGGTCGGCTCAGCGAGGAGCAGGCAGCAGACGCCCGTTCGCGCCTGTCTGGCACGATCAGCTACGAGAAGGGGCTCGAGGGCGCAGACCTGGTCTTCGAAACGGTTCCGGAGTTGATCGACATCAAACACGAAGCCCTGGAGGCAGCAGAGCGTCTCTCGCCGGACGGGGCCGTGATCGCCACCAATACGTCTTCGATCCTGATCGCCGAGTTGGCGGCTCCTCTGGACAACCCGAGCCGACTGGTTGGCACCCACTGGTTCTTCCCCGCCAATGTTCTACCCCTGGTCGAGGTGGCTCGCAGCGCCTTCGTGGATAGCAAGGCCCTCGATGGAGTCCTCTCCTACCTGCGCTCGATAGGCAAGCGGCCTGTCGTTGTGAAGGACTCCCCCGGCTTCTTCATGACCCGGTTCATCAACAACTATCTCGCAGAAGCCATCCGGCTCGTAGAACTCGGAATTGCCGGTCCGGCCGAGATCGACGAGATGGTCAAGACCGGGCTCGGGTGGCCGATGGGCGTGTTCGAACTTCTCGACGCGTCCAGTTTCGAAGCCTTTTACCACGCCCAGGAATACCTCCATGAAACATGCGGTGAGCGATACGCCGTCCCACCTTTGGCGAGACAAGCGTTCACGGCCGGCTACCTCGGCTCGCCAGAGCTCAAGCCGGGAAGCCGGGGGGGCTGGTACGACTTCCTGGGCGTCGATCGGCCCGCGGAAGAATCGTGAGCAAGCCAACCAGCGCCAACCGTCGAGGCCAACTGCTCGAAGCCGCCGCCACCTGTTTCTACCGCGAAGGGTTCGATGCGGCTTCGATGCGCGCCATCGCAGAGGAAGCAGATATGCGGACCGCCTCGATCTACTACCACTTCGACAGCAAGGACGACCTGCTCGTTGCAGTCCACCAAGTTGCTCTCGAACGGATTCGAACGGCGACCAGCGCCGCGCTCAACGGCGTCGAAGCGCCATGGGAACGTCTTGAGGCAGCCTGCGCCGCCCATCTCGAGACACTGCTGACGGGTGGCACGTTTTTCAAAGCCGTGATGCGCCAGGTTCCGAGCAAGGTTGCCGGACGAGAGATGATCTTCAAACTTCGAGACGACTACGAGGCGATTTTCACCGGCCTAATCGGGGCTCTCGACCTACCGGCGGGCACCGAGCGCAATAGCCTCCGCCTGATGCTGCTCGGAGCAATGAACTGGACTTTCACTTGGTGGCGCCCTCGCACAGGTCCCGCCCCGAGCGTCCTGGCCACTACGTTCGTCAACAATCTACGAACCGGACTCGATATCGCATCGTGACCCACAACCAGGACTTCTACGAAGATGGATTCGCCAGGGGCGACCGCCGGGTACTCGGCTCGGCCATCACCTCGATCGAGAACGACCGTGCTGATGCTCTGGCAGTGCTCGGTGCCGTCTACGGGCGAACCGGCAACGCCCACGTCGTCGGCATTACAGGCCCACCGGGGGCGGGCAAGTCGACCCTGGTCAGTGCGGTTATCAGCGAGATTCGTGCGGCAGGAAAATCCGTCGCGGTCGTGGCTGTAGATCCGTCCAGCCCCTTCGGGGGAGGAGCGATCCTCGGAGATCGTATCCGTATGGCCGACCACGCCTTGGATGCAGGTGTCTTTGTCCGGTCTGTGGCCTCGAGGGGGCACGTCGGCGGCCTGTCAAGGACAACTGCCAGGGTCGTAGATCTCCTGGACGGATTCGGTTTCGACATCGTGATCGTCGAGACGGTCGGTACCGGTCAAGCTGAGATAGACATCATGCATTTGGCCCAGACCGTGGTCGTTGTCACCGCGCCGGGCCTCGGAGATGCGGTGCAGGCCGTCAAAGCAGGGATACTGGAGATCGCCGACATCTTCGTTGTGAACAAGGCCGACACCGGAGCGACCGCCCAAACGGAAATGAACCTCCACGAGGCACTCTGGCGTCGTCCGGAGAGCGGATGGCGGCAGCCGATCCTGGCTACGGTGGCCACCGATCCGACCGGTATCGTCGAGCTGTACGACGCCATCACCGAACATTGGGCTCAGATCGATCCAGACGAACGGGCCACGAGCGCCATCCATAGGGCCAAACTCCAGCTAGCGATGGCGGTCGCCGAACTCGCATCAGAGCAGGTGGGCCGGTCCTCGGCCACAGACGACCTCGCCGTCCAGGTGCTGTCTGGTCGGCTCGGCCTGAAAGCCGCCGCCGAGAATGCGCTACGACTCATTTCACAATCCACCGACTGAAAGGAACCCGCACATGCCGGACGAGACAATCATCTTCGAAGTTGCAGACGGCGTCGCGACGATCACGATGAACCGCCCAGACGAAGCCAATGCCCTCAACCTCACGATGGCCCAGGAACTTGCCCGAATTTCCATCCTGTGCGATGAGGACCCAGACATCCGGGCTGTCATCCTGACCGGGGCAGGTCGTTTCTTCAGCGCTGGGGGCGACGTGGCGTCCTTCGGGGCCGCCGGTGACGGCGCGGCTGCGCTCATCAAAGAAATGACCATGTATTTGCATGCCGCTGTTTCCCGTTTCAACCGGATGAACGCACCTCTCGTTGGGGCAGTAAACGGAATGGCGGCCGGCGCCGGCTTCAGCCTTGCCTCGTCCTGCGATCTGGTAGTTGCAGACGAGTCGGCCGTCTTCCTTTCCGCCTACACCGCGGCTGCGCTGTCGCCTGACGGCAGCTCGACCTACTTCCTGCCCCGTCACATCGGCATGAAACGATCGGCTGAGCTGATGTTGACCAACCGCCGCCTCAGCGCGAATGAAGCTCTCGATTGGGGTATCATCAACCAAATCGCGTCAGACGGCGAGGCCCTCAACGCCGCGCTGGCCATCGCCAAAGAATTGGCCGCCGGCCCGACCCTGGCCTACGGGGCCGTCAAACACCTGCTGCATGAGAGCCTCAGCTCATCGCTCGAAACCCAGATGGAACTGGAGGCAAGGACAATTGCGGATATGACGAGAACCGCAGACGGTCGGGAAGGCATCCAGGCATTCCTCGACAAACGGGCGCCAGCGTTTAGGGGCGAATAGGCGTCCGAGTCGTGTCTTCTGGTTTCTACCGCGGGCTGATCCACGCGAGAAAAAAGGTCGGCCGTTCGATTGGCCTCGTCTTTGTAATGTTGAGCGCCTCAGCCGGGTCGCAACCTAGGCCTCGAAGTTGAAATCCGTTCTCCTTCCGGCTTCGAAGTGGCCAGTGATCAGGGAGGCACTGTATCGAACTCGCCAGCCTCGTCGATGAATGAGCGTGGTCGACCGGTGCGCACTAGGCTCGCTCGACAAGCATCGACTACAGCAAGGCAGGTGGAGAGTGGACCGTACGTTCACAGTTCGTATCAAGGGCGCGTGGCTCAAATATATGGCAATCGTTCTGGTCACGGTCGTCGTAGCAGCGCCTTTGACCGTATGGGCGTCAAGCGGGTTCACAGACGTACCAGAC
>QIDH01000076.1 GCA_003229305.1 Acidimicrobiia bacterium
AGTCGGGGTTGAGGTACGGCACCGCTTCGGTTCGGGCGGCCAGAGTCGCCTCTTCGTCGACGGTGCCGTCTGGGCCGGTAATCACCGAGTAACTCTCGCGGGCGGCTTTTGGGCTGACCAGGCCGAGTCTGACATCTCTTGCTACTGCCTCGGGGTCGCGTTCGGATGGATCGCCGTAGCCTCCGCCGCCGGAGAGCCGGAAGCTCACGACGTCGCCGTATTCGAGGTCCAGTGACGCCTTGCCGCCGACCTTGCGTTCGGTGGGTTCGCCGGGGTTGATCACGGTCGCGCCGAGGGCGCCCGGTTCCCCGCCGAACAGCCCGAACGGAGCGTATTTCTGTCGCTCCGACAGGTTGGTGAATTTGACGTCGTCGCCGAGGATTCGCATGTCACGTCGGATTCCGCAGCCGCCTCGCTGTCGACCGGGGCCACCGCTGTCGGGAATCAGCTCGAAACGCTCCACGACGATGGGCTGCACTGCCTCCTGCGCCTCGACCGGGATGTTCGATGCGTTGAACGCCGAGGACATCGCCTCACAACCGTCTCGAGAAGCCCTCGCTCCCGTACCGCCCAGGACCAACTCGTAGGCCACGAACCGCCTCTTTCTGCCAGGGTCGAATCCACCCCACGTGGGGTTGGAGAAGTGGGAGCCGGCGGCGGCCACCCGCTCTGGGAGAGCAGGAGCCAGCGCCCCGAGTACCGCCTCGAACACCCGGTAGCAGATGATCGCCCGAGGCCCCCCACCGGCGGGCCGCCTCGGATTGAGGAAGGAGCCCTCTGGTGCGGAGATGTCGATGGGACGGAGGGCACCGGCGTTCATCGGGCCAAACGGATCCGTCAGGCATTTGATCGCGGCGAAGCTGTAGGACTTCGTATAGTTGAGGTAGGCGTTGAGGCCGGACTCGGTCTGGGGAGAGGTTCCTCCGAAGTCGAGGGATAGAGAGTCGCCGCCGATGGTCACCGCCACCTGGACGGTCAGGGGTTCGGTGCCCGGCCCGTAGTCGTCGAGATGGTCGGTGAACTCGTAGCGCCCGTCCGGGATGGCCGCTATTGCCTCGCGCATCGTGTCTTCGGTCTGGTCGAGGATGGTTTCGATACAGCTCTCGTACACATCAAGCCCGTGTTTTTCGACCAGGTCCTGGAGCCGGAGCTCGCCAACTCTCAACGCGTTTCTCTGGGCCAGCAGGTCGCCGCGGAGATTGTCCGGTGTCCGCGAATTGGCGGCGATCAGCTCCAGTACGGCTTCGTTGGGCAGCCCGGCATCGACGATCTTGGTCGGCGGGATAAGCAGGCCTTCCTGGTGGTAGTCGAACACTCCCTCCACCGCCTGGCTGCCGGGGCGAGAACCTCCCACGTCGGTGTGATGAACGATATTGACAGCGAAGCCGACGAGATCGTCCCGGTAAAAGGCCGGCTGGGTCACGAAGAAGTCAGGCAGATGGCCGGAACCGAGGCCGGGATCGTTGAGCAGCATCACATCGCCAGGCGACAGCGTGTCGGCCGGGAAGGCCTCAAGCATGTTGAGAACGGCGAAATTCATGGCCCCCATGTGCCCGGGGCTGTACGGGCCCTGGGCGGTCATCCGTCCTTTCCGATCGAAGATCGCAACCGAGAAGTCCTGCCCTTCCCGCGCCTGGGCCGAATACGCTGTCCGGTGAATCGTGGTGCCGACCTCGACCGCGATCGACTGCAGGCCACCCCAGACGACTCCGAGGGTGATGGGGTCCAGACGGCTCATGCCACGACCCCGATCCGGATGGTTCCGTATTCGTCTACCAATCCCTCGAGTCCGGGTGGGATCACCGTCGTCGATTCCCTCTCCTCGATGATTGCCGGCCCCTCCACCAATTGCTTTGGCACCAGGTCGTAGCGGCTGAAGAAGGGAGTCTCGACAAACCCATCGGTCTCGGGAAAGTAGACGGCCCTGGACCCGGTGGGGACGCCATAGTCCGGCCCGCCGTCGATCTTGGGGACCTCCAGGGGCGGGCTGTCGCCGTATGCGGTGAGTTTCCAGGTGGTCGCCTCGACCGGCTTGTCTGGGCTGGAAAAGCCGTATCTCTTCGAGTAGATCTCGTCGAAGGCGTCTCTGACCAGATGGAGTGTCTGAGTGGTGACCGGGCCCTCCGGAATCTCGACGGCCAGTTCGAAGCCCTGGCCCACGTAGCGGAGGTCCACCTCTCTCACCATCTTCACCGGCGCGGCGTCGGTTGACTGTTCGATGATCCGAGATGTCTCGGCCTCCATCTCCTTGTAGACCCCATTCAACCGCTCCGGATCGAGCCCTTCGAGCCGGGTGACGAACGAGCGCGAGGTGTCGAACTTCACCTCGGCGGACAAAAGGCCAACCGCAGAGGCAACGCCGGCCGCGGCTGGGATCAGAACTACCGGCATCCCAAGGGCAACGGCCAGCCGGCAGGCGTGAGCGGGACCGGACCCACCCGTCGCGACCAGGGCCAGACCTCTTGGATCGTTGCCGCGTTCGATCGAGACGACCCGGGTGGCCATCTCCATGTTCAGATTGACCATGCGATGAACACCCCAGGCAGCCTCCTCAGCGGAGATCCCGAGTGGTTTCGCCAGCCTGTCGCTGATGGCGCCCCTCGCCGCATCGAGGTCGAGAGTCATCGATCCGCCGGCGAACCGGTCGGCGGCTATGTATCCGAGGACCAGGTTGGCGTCCGTAACCGTAGGCTCCGTTCCACCGAGCCCGTAACAAACCGGCCCAGGAGAAGAACCGGCACTGTCTGGGCCAACCTCGATGGTTCCGCGAGCAACCCTGGCGATGCTTCCGCCGCCTGCCCCGATCTCGACCAGGTCGAGACTCCGTACATTCATCGGGATGCCGCTCCCGGGTGCCAGACGGACCTTGTGAAGTTCGAACTGCCCGACCGTGGCGGGTTGGCCATCTGTGACCAAGGAGAGCTTGGCCGTAGTACCACCCATGTCGAAGGCCACCAGGTCGGAGTGACCCGATATCTCACCGAACTTGGCGGCGATGAGCGCCCCGGCCGCCGGCCCGGATTCGATCATCCGCACTGGAAGGTCGGCCATGGATTCGGCTGTTGCCACCCCTCCTCCAGACTGCATGATGAACAGCCGTCCTGCGTAGCCCCTTTCGCCGAGCTGTGTGACCATCGTTCTGAGGTACTCCGCGACCGCGGTGATCAGGTAGGCGTTGACCACCGTCGTGCTGGTCCGCTCGTACTCACGGAACTGGGGTGAGACGTCCGATGAGAGAGACACGACGATGTTCGGTGCTTCCTCGGCGACCAACTCCGCGAACTGCCTCTCGTGTTCCGGATTGAGATAGCTGTGCAGGAAGCACACTGCGAGGGACGTCACCCCTCGCCCGGAGATCTCACGAATGGTTGCCCGCGCCGAGGCATCGTCCAGGGGATCGCGCAGCGTGCCATCGGCCAGCACCCGGCCAGGTATCTCCCATATCCAGGAGCGATCTATGAGTGGCTCCGGTTTGGTGATCTGGAGGTCATACACCTGATATCGCTTTTCGCGTCCGATCTGGAGAACGTCTCGGAACCCGGCAGTAGTGACCAGCGCTACTCCCTCGCCTTTCCTCTCGATGACGATGTTCGACCCGAGGGTCGTGCCGTGCACGGCCCTCGTTACCTCGTCGAATCCGACGCCCGCCTCCTCGAGAAGAGCCTCGAGCCCTGCGATGCACGCCTCCGAAGGATCGGGATAGGTGGTCAGTCGTTTGCCGGTGTGCCAGCGCCCGGCTTCGTCTTCCAGAACGAAGTCGGTGAACGTGCCCCCGACATCGAATCCGACCCTCATCGTCCGGCCGCACCGGGGTTGCGAGCTGCGGTCATCAGCTGCCGTTGCTCAGAACGCCGCGGCCGATGATTCCTCGCAGGAGCTCAGAGGTGCCCCCGCCGTAAAGCAGGAAGCGGGCATCCCTGAAGTAGCGCTGGGCCGGGTATTCCATGGCGAATCCGTAGCTGCCGAAGATGCGGGTTGTCTCGTCGACGATCATCGCACAGGCTTCCGTTGCGAAGAGCTTGGTCATGGCGGAGTGGTGGGAGCTTGGCTCGCCCCTGTCGATCCGAGCGGCCGCGTCCTCGGTCATCAAAGTCGAGGCATGAAGGGAAGTCTGCATCTCGGCGAGCTTGTGCTCGATGCTCTGGAACTTGCCGATGTTGCGGCCGAACGCCTGTCGCTCCCTCGAGTATGCCGCAGCATCTTCGAGGGCCCGTCTGGAGAGCCCGACTGCCAGAGCCGCGGTCATGACCCGAATCTCGGACAAGACTCCTCCGAGGTTCTTGGCGCCTTCGCCTTCGTCGCCGAGGAGGGCATCGTCGGAAACGAAACAGTCGTCGAATGACACCTCGGAAGTCAGACTCGACCTCACCCCTAGCTTTTCGATCGGCTTGCCAACCGAAAAGCCCTGGTTGTCCGCATCCACCAAGAAGAGTGCGATGTTTCCGATCCCAGGATCGTCGCTGGTCTTGGCCCCAACGGTGAGGAAGGAAGCGACAGGTGCATTGGTGATCCAGGTCTTGCTGCCGTTTATCACCCAACCATCTTCGACTTTCACCGCCCTGGTCCTCATCGCGCCGAGGTCTGATCCGGCATCGGGTTCTGTCAGTGCGAACGTGGCAATCGACTCTCCCCTCAGCGCTGGGCGAAGGTACATCCCGTGTTGTTCGGCAGTGCCGTATCGGTGGACGAAGTGGGTTCCCATAAGGCTTTGCATGGCACAGATGGCTGCCAGGGAGAGGCTGCCGTATGCCAGCTCGGTGTACATCACACAGGCAGTGCGGAAGTCGGCCCCCTGGCCACCAACCTCATCCGGATAGCGGAGTCCGAACAAGCCGAGGCCGCCCATCTTTTGGAAAAGGGCTTCCGGAAACACTCCGTGTTGGTCGAGATTTTCAGCTTGAGGCATGACCTCCGACTCCACGAATGACCTGATTGAGTCTCGGAAGAGTTCACGTTCGGCAGACATCAGAAGATGTCCAACGGCTCTTGGTACTCGCCGAACACGGCACGCAATGTGGTGAAGATCTCCCCGACGGTCGCATATGCCCTGACACATTCGACGGTTGCTGGCATGATGTTTGTCTCGGCGTCGCGGGCCGCGGCTTCGAGTGACGCAAGAGCGGACACGACTTGCCCATCGTCCCGACCAGCCCGCACCTCTGCCAGCCGTTTCGCTTGCTCCGCCTGCACCCCCGGGTCATGTTCGAAGAGTCCCGTCGGCGTGTTTTCATCCTCCTGGACGAAGATGTTCTCACCCACGATCGTCCGCTCGCCTGATTCGACGGCTGCGGTGTGTTTGTAGGCCTCGTCCAGTACGGTCCTGGCTATGTGGCCGCTCTCAATGGCACGAGCCATTCCGCCCCGCTCGGCAACGTCGTCCATCAATTCGAGGATGCGACGCTCGTATTCGTCGGTGAGCGATTCCACGAAGTAGGAGCCGGCCAAGGGATCCGCTGTGTCGGCCACTCCGGACTCATGAGCGATGATTTGCTGGGTGCGCAATGCGGTCAGCATGGCCGGCTGGTCCGGAATCTCGAACGCCTCCTGCCAGGTGTTGACGGTCAGGCTCTGCACGCCTCCCAACACCAGGGCGAGGGTCTCGATTGTCGCCCTGACGATGTTGTTCAGAGGTTGTCGATGACTGAAGGTGGAGCCGCAGGTCCCGGCGAACCACAGGAACCTCCAGGAGCGAGGGTCCTGCGCCCCGTAGCGCTCCTTCATCAGCCGCGCCCAGATCCTGCGGCTTGCCCGGTATTTGGCAACCTCCTCGAAGAGGTTCATGAAGGCTCCGAGATTCCACGAGATCCGGGGAGCGAACGAATCGATGGGCAACCCGCGTTCAAGGGCTCGGTCGATGTACTCGATCGCATTGGAGATGGCGAAGGCCATCTCCTGGACGGCTGTGGCGCCCGATTCTCGGATGTGATATCCACAAACGGAGATGGGATTGGCGCGAGGCATGACCTCTGCGCAATAGGCGAAAGTGTCGGCCACGATCCGAAGGCTTGGCTCGACGGGAAATACACAAGCGCCTCGTGCAAAGAACTCTTTGAGAATGTCGTTCTGCACTATCGGGCGAAGCTGGTGAGCCGCCACCCCTTGTTTCTCGCCTGCAACCTGATAGAGGGCGAGGAAGACAAAGGCGGGAGCGTTGATGGTGAATGAGGTGGACACCTCGTCGAGGGGTATCCCTTCGAATAGGACCTCGAAGTCGGCGAGCGAATCGATTGCCACTCCGACCCGCCCGACCTCGGGGCCCCATTCCTCGTGGTCAGAGTCGTAGCCCATCTGCGTGGGAAGGTCGAGGGCTATGGACAGCCCGGTGGCGCCTTCCTCCTCGTACAAGCGCCGGTTCCAGCGGTTGACCTCCGAAACGGTTCCGAAGCCGGTATAGGTCCGCATGGTCCATAGCTTGTTCCTGTACATCTCCGGATATGGGCCCCTGGTCATCGGGTAGTCGCCCGGATTCCCCAGATCGTGTTCGTAGTCGAGGTGTGCGATGTCCTCTGGTCCATATACGGTCTTGATGCGTACGCCAGAGGTGGTCTCCACCACCCGGCCTGGTTTGGCCGGCTTGCTGCTCACCGTTGACCGCTCCTTTGCCCGAGACGCGAGGGGCTTCTAACCCTACCTCTCACCTCCGTTTTGGGTTGCTGGAGTACAAACGGCTGCGGGCGCACAATCGCTGGATTTACGGGGCTAATCGGGCCTACTGAGGCATTTGCATCATTGGAAATGATGCCGATACCCGGTTGCTTTCACCGCTCTGCAATGTGACGCTTGGAGCCAACCGAACGGCCGGACGGGACTCGTAAAAGACGCCCATCGACCTCGGTACAGGCGCCGACTAGGAGAAGGCGGTGACGGCCGATCATCGGTTGATAACGGCGGGGGACGGGCATATCGAGTTCCTGCTCGGTAACGAAGCCATTGCGCGCGGTGCCATCGAGGCGGGTGTCGGATTTGCCTGCGGGTATCCGGGGACACCCTCCACGGAAGTCACGGATACCTTCGCCAGGCTCAGCCCGCATCTAGGCATCCCGTTCGAATACTCGGTGAACGAAAAGGTGGCGCTCGAAATGGCGTTCGCTGCCTCGCTGGCCGGTGCGCGCGCCATTGTCGCGATGAAACATCTGGGCCTCATGTCCGCTGGAGACCCGCTCACCACAATCCCGTATGTCGGAGTCGTCGCAGGGCTGGTGATCATCGCGGCAGGAGACCCTTCCAGCCATACGAGCCCCAACGAGCAGGACCAGCGTCACTTGGCGGACTCGCTTCACATCCCGATGCTTGATCCACGTACGCCCCAGGAAGCGCTGGAGGTGACCCGCTTTGCTTTCGATCTGTCCGAGCGCTCGCGCCTACCGGTGATCGTGCGGCCGACGACCAGGGTTTGCCACACATCGGCACCTATCGCTTTTGGAGCAATCACCAAACGTCGGGTGACCGGGTTCGAACGCGACCCAGCCCGATTCCTGCCACTGCCGTCGAATGCTCCACGGATGAGGAGAGAAATATCCGACCGCCTAAAGATTGCGGGCCGGTTGACGAGTGAATCCGGCTTCTTTGGTCGACAGGGTGGCGGCCGCACCGCCATTCTCGCATCCGGTGCTCCGACCCCGATCTGTTCCGATCTGCTGGTAGACGAGCTTGCCGACGAACGCATCGCCCTACTGTCACTAGCCGTGGTCCATCCGTTGCCGGAAGACTGGCTGCTTGCCGAACTGCGCCGGCTGGACATGGTGGTTGTGGTCGAGGAACTCTCCCCATACTTAGAGGATCAGATACGAGCCCTCTGCACTCTCCACGGTCTTCACACAAAGATCTTGGGCAAACGCACCGGACATCTTCCGATCGAGGGGGAGTATCGGCCCGAGATCATCAGACCGATGTTGCGAGACGTCTTCGGGATCGGTTCACCCGTCCGACGGGCCCCTCCAGAGCTGAGGGTGCTCCCCCAAAGGGCACCGACGCTGTGCGCTTCATGTCCCCATCGCAGTGCGTTCTTCGCGGCGCGCTCCGTGTTCGGGGACGAGGCGCTCTACTTCAACGACATCGGCTGCTACACGCTCGGTGTCGCTCCTCCCCTGAACGCAGGAGATGCCTTGCTGTCGATGGGAGCGGGTTTCACCCTGGCCGCCGGTGTTGCTCGCACGACCGGTCGACGCACCCTTGGCTTCCTCGGTGATTCGACGTTCTTTCATTCCGGAATGCCCGCCCTCCTGAACGCCATCAAAGAGGACGTGAACATGGTCGCAGTGATCATGGACAACGAGGTCACGGCCATGACGGGCTTCCAGGAGAGTCCAGGGATCGAAGTCGAACCAGAAGGTCCTCGTCGCAAGATCGACATCGAGGCGATAGTGCGAGCTCTGGGTGCGAGGCACGTTGAGACGATCGACCCAAACGACCTTGCTTCGTCAGTCGCCGCCTTCGAAAGGGCAAAAGGCCGAGACGAACTCAGCGTCGTGATCTCCCACCGGGTGTGTCCAATCTTCCTTGACCAGGCGATCGGTCGCCCAGAGGTAGCAGCCTCGACCGACATCGTCACGTATGCGATCGACCATGATCGCTGTCAATACTGCGGCCGGTCGAGCTGCGGGCAGCGATGCGAGCAGGGAGTCGTCGAAGGGTTCGAGAGGGTCATGGCCAGGGCTCGATCACTCGAGATCGGCGAGGAGGTCGACCGACCATTGGTCGCCCCCTGCGCCTCCGCCTGCCCGCTCTACCTGTGCATTCAGGGCTACGCCACCCACATCGCGGCGGGCCGTTATGGGGACGCCCTGGAACTGATCATGAGCGGGCTGCCCTTGCCGGATTCGGTGTGCAGGGTCTGTGATCGGCCCTGCGAGGCCGTGTGTGTGAGGGCGGGCATCGAAGAGCCCGTCGCCATCAACGATTTGAAACGTTTTGTGATGGACTGGGCCGAGGCTCAGGACGAATTCCCCT
>QIDH01000007.1 GCA_003229305.1 Acidimicrobiia bacterium
GCATGCCCTGGCCCTATCATCGGCCGCCGAGCCTCGCCTTCGGCACGTCACCATGGCCTGGGCAGACGCCGCCCCCAAACCAGACGGGACCTGGGAATATCACCCTGCCCGGATCGCGGTTGGCCCCGAGAGTCTCGAACTCGACGGCATGGTGCTCGACCCTCTCGAAGCCGACATGGTGGTCATCGTCGATCCGGAATCAGAAACGCTAGACCTCCAAGTTGGGCATCCAGACTTCGCCGGCATTGACGAAACGCTTCGTTTTCAGGCTGCATTCAGATTCATCGACGACCTACTCGGCGAAGACGACGCGGAACAATGGATCGGGTCGGTCGACGTGTTCGAAAAAGCATTGCCATGGGGCACCAGACTTTCGATGCTGCCTGACGACATCGTCAGACTCAAAGACGCGGCGACCCATGAGCAGTGGGCAACCGTCGATGTCAACGACCCAGAACTGGGCCAGTCGATCCTGGTGGTCAATCGGGCCCTCAAACGCCTTTCCAACCTGACTTTTGTGTTGCATGTCCAGGTTTCAATCGAGCTCGCCGCGGACGCAACGACTTCGACTGCCGACGCGGTCGAGGACCAGCTCGAGGAAGTGCTCGGCGATCGTGGGGTCATCTACGCAAGGGAAACATTCGCCACATTCGTGGCGATTTCGGCATACTGCGAGCCTCAACGGCGAGGGGCAATAATGCTGATCGAAGATGACCACCCCGCGATCTACGACCTCGATTTCACGGAGGATCCCGGTTGGGACAACTTCGAGGAGCAACGCTGAAAATGAAAGACACACTGAAGCCAGGCCTGACGAGTTCCGAAATTCACGAGGTGACAGCGGATCTATCCGCCAGGCATCTGCCGGACATAGTCGTCCTCTCCACTCCCTCGATGATCGAACTGCTGGAGATGACCTCCCATCGGCTGGTCGCTCTCCACTTGGATGACAACGAAACCACGGTCGGGACCCACGTGGAAATCAGCCATGTCGCGGCGGCACCTGGGGGCGACCACGTCACGGTCACCTCCACACTGGTCGGCGTGCGAAAAAACCGTCTCACGTTCGAGCTGGCCGTGCACTCTGGGGAAAAACTCATCGGAGAAGGCACACACCAGCGAGCGGTGATCGATACCACCAGATTCGCGTGACCAAAGGACGTTTGGTCATCGCCGATTCCTTGGTCGGCGGCGAGCCTGGCACCGATGCCGTCCTCATCGAGGCCGGATCGATCGTCTCGATCGGCAACGCGCTGACTATGAGGCGAGAAGGGCTCGCCGAGGATCGGCACGAAGGAGCCCATCTGGCACCAGGCCTTCGAGATGCCCATTTCCACCCTGTCGGCTACACAGCCGCCCTAGAGCGCCTGGTGGTGAAGGAGGCGCCGGATTTTGATTCGCTTCGGGTGATGCTCAGGCAAGCCGCGAGCCAATTGGCGCCAGGCGAGACGCTGGTCGGTATCAGGATGGACGACGAAACGCTGGAAGAAAGACGGTTGCCGACCAGGGCCGATCTCGACGGGATGGTGTCGGATCGTCCCCTGATTCTGTACCGCTACTGCGGACACATCGCCTCTGTGAACACCGCAGCCCTCGACCTCGCAGGATTGGACGCCAGTACTCCTGATCCGATAGGAGGGAGTCTGGACCGCGACTCGACAGGGGCGCCAGCCGGCGTACTCAGAGAGACCGCGATCAGCCTGGTCAGCGACGTGGTCGGCGACAGGGCAGCCGGCCTCCATCCGGACGCCGTGGTGAGGGCGTCCCAACACATGTCGGCCTCAGGGATCACAGCGGTCGGCGCAATGGTGACGCCAGGACCGGGGCTCTGGTGTGACACCGCGCCAGAATTGGACGTATTCCTCGCCGCTGCATCGGAGCTGGCCTTGACCATGCACACTCTGGTCGCCACGACAGATCCTGACGAGTTGGAGACGGCGAGGGACCGGATAGATCGGGCTGGGCCAAAGGTGCGATTCCTGGGCGTGAAGATGTTCAGCGACGGCTCTCTCGGAGGCCATACGGCCGCGATGAACGAGCCCTTCAGCGATCGGCCTGGCGAGCTCGGCACCACCAGACTCGGTAGGGACGAGGCGATGAAGGCCGGACGCCGCTCCCTGGCACTTGGCGGCATGATCGCCATCCATGCGATCGGCGATCGGGCTTGTGGGTTCGTGCTCGACGTATTCGAGCGTCTGCTGCAAGAGGGTGCAAAGCCGACCGATCTGCGAATTGAACACGCTTCGGTTCTGACACCTGACGACATCGACCGCATCGCCAAGCTTGGCATCGTCGCGTCAATCCAGCCGGCCTTCCTGGCCTCAGAGGCAAGCTGGATCGAAAAGCGGTTGGGGCCAGATCGACTGCCCTATACCTATCCTTTCCGATCGCTACTCGATGCCGGTGCCCGTTTGGCGGGAGGCTCAGACTGCCCGGTCGAGCCGCCCCATCCACTGCACGGCGTCGCCTCGGCCCGTGACCGTGGCGGCCTCGTTCCCGAAGAATCGCTTTCGGCGACCGAAGCGTTCGATCTGTTCACGTCCGGCGCCGCAGCGGCACTTCGGCAGCCACAGCCCCTAGCCATCGGTTCGCCGGCCGACCTGATCGTGCTCAACCTAGACCCCACAACCGCTACTCCGACTGAGGTCCGAAACGGCGACATCCTCAAGACCTACCATGCAGGCGTGCCGACCAGCCTCACCCCACCAGGCCCATCCTGGAACGGCTGAACCCAGCCCAAAACGACCGTGCTCAACCCGGAGAGTTTGCTGTTAGTGAGCGGAGCGAACGGCGCAAACTCTGTTAGGGCTTCGGCCGCCAGGCCGAAACCGGCGGGCTTACGGCCGCCAGGCCGAAACCGGCGGCCACAGCTACAGACGATTGTGCTCATTGAGGGCATGCGCGCAACTTCAACGTTGCGGTGGAACTTGCCCCAACCATCTACTCCCCAACCCCGACGAAGTCGGGGCTGCGACAGAAGGAGGCACCTGGGGGAGGTGGCGGCGAGTCATTTTTCGCCGCCGGAGGGGGCGGTCCCCACCAAGAGAACGTGCCACGGGTCGAACCCACCAAGCGGGTACTCATGGGAGTTCGCCGCCCCCCTCAACCTCGACGAAGTCGAGGCCTCGTCCCCGCAAGCGGCTCGTCCCTCGGCCGAGGGGACAGATGTTCAACATCTCCTCCCAACCCAGACGAATTCGGGGCTCCTGCGCAGCTGCGCCTGGCTGAACAGCCGATGGCGCGGGTCCTCCTAAGAGGCGTCTCCGCAGACGGTTTCCGTTATCAGACGGGTCACGATGTATGGATCGCAGTTCGCGTTGGGACGGCGGTCTTCGATGTATCCCTTTCTGTCCTTTTCGACCTGCCATGGAATGCGCACCGAGGCACCCCTGTCCGAAACTCCGTAGCTGAAGGTGTCGAAGCGTTGTGTCTCGTGTTCTCCGGTGAGTCGTAGCTCGATCCCGGCCCCGTAGTTCTTCACATGCTCGTCAGCGTTCTTACCCAAGGCCTCGCAGGCTGCGATCACAGCGTCGTAGTTCTCGCGCATCGCGGAGGTCGAAAAGTTCGTGTGACACCCTGCGCCGTTCCAGTCGCCGGCGATGGGCTTCGGATGAATCGATACCTCCAGATCGAAATCCTCTGCGAGGCGGTACAGCATCCATCTCGCCAGGATCAACTGATCTGCCATCTCGAGCGGAGAGATCGGGCCGATCTGGAACTCCCATTGACCGGCCATGACCTCGGCGTTGGTACCAGAGATCGCCAGGCCTGCGTCCATGCACAGTTGGCTGTGAGCGTCTGCGACTTCACGGCCGTAGATGTCCGCTGAGCCAACCCCGCAGTAGTACGGACCCTGCGGCTGGGGAAATCCTTGCCTCGGGAACCCGTGCGGGCGCCCCTCCTCCATGAAGTTGTATTCCTGCTCCATGCCGAACCAGGGGTCGAGGTGGGCGTACCTCTCTGCCACTTCGACCAGAGCTGCCCTGGTATTGGTCACGTGAGGAGTCATGTCGGTGTTCAGGCATTCGCAGAGGACGAGAATGTCATCGCCACCTCGAATGGGATCTGGAACGATCTTGACCGGTTTGAGCACGACGTCGGACGCGTTTCCGGGCGCCTGGTTGGTGCTCGATCCGTCGAAACCCCAGATCGGGGGTTCCTCTCCCTCGGCGAGCACCTTGGTCTTGGAACGGAGAAGATGAGACGGTTCGGTTCCGTCAACCCAGATGTACATGGCGCGATGTGGCACGGCCGACCTCTTTCTTTGGAAACTGTTGGCGACTAGGCGTCGTGGCAAGGGTGCGCAAATGGCCCTCGCCTATCTAACAACAGCGTGCCAATCTGCGATTGCTCAACCGTTGCTGCTTTGTGAACACCTTGTTTCGGGGGACATCGGGCCTGGAGCATCCCTTACGCCGGGGCTAGCGTTGTCCAGGTGAACGAGAACGAGTCCGCACCGAATGGTCTGGCCAAGCAGGCCGACTACGTCATGAGAGTTGTGGAGGAGCGGGGCATCCGCTTCGTCCGACTCTGGTTCACCGACGTGCAAGGTTTCTTGAAATCGGTGGCGATAAGCCCAACCGAGCTCGAGGTCGCCTTCTCCGAAGGGATGACGTTCGATGGATCCTCGATCGACGGGTATGCCAGGCGCCAGGAAGCCGACATGGTGGCCAAGCCGGACCCGTCCACATTCAAGATCCTGCCATGGCGACCCGAGACCCAGGTGGCAGCGATGTTCTGCAACATCGAAACGCCAGGGGGAGCGCCATTTGATGGCGATCCGCGCTTCGTCCTCAGGCGAAATCTCCAGAGGGCCGCCGACCTCGGATATGCGTTCTTCGTAGCGCCGGAACTCGAATACTTCTATTTCGAGGACTCTGGCCCAGACCCGAAGGTCCTCGACCATGGGGGATATTTCGACCTCACGCCGCTGGATGTTGCACAGGAGTACCGTCGAAACACGATTACGACGCTCGAACAACTCGGCATCCCGGTCGAACATTCGCATCATGAGGTCGCCCCATCCCAGCACGAGATCGACCTGAGATACACGGACGCGCTCACCATGGCGGACAGTGTCATGACCTTCCGCCTGACCGTGAAAGAGATCGCCATGGAACATGGCATCTACGCGACGTTCATGCCAAAGCCGCTCGAATCACACGATGGAAGCGGCATGCATGCCCACCTGTCGCTTTTCGACGGAGATACGAACGCCTTCCACGAAGAGGGCTCGGAATCCGGGTTGTCGAAGCTGGGGAAGAGTTTCATCGCCGGCATCCTTCACCACGCACCGGAGTTCACGGCGATCACCAATCAGTGGGTTAACTCGTATAAACGCCTGGTCAAAGGCTTCGAGGCACCTATCTACTCGTTCTGGGCCCGTAACAATCAGTCGGCTCTAGTCCGTATCCCGACGGTCAAGGCGGGAAAACCGGACTCAACCAGGATCGAGTATCGAGCAGCAGACGCCGCCTGCAACCCCTACCTGGCGTTCTCGGTCCTGCTGGCCGCG
Organism: Acidimicrobiia bacterium; assembly: GCA_003229305.1. GTDB lineage: Bacteria > Actinomycetota > Acidimicrobiia > Spongiisociales > Spongiisociaceae > SZUA-232. The sequence goes on from QIDH01000007.1 coordinate 5,516, forward strand.
GGACTCAGGGGCATTGAGCACAATTACGAACTGGCCGACGAGGTTTCAAACGACATTTTCGAAATGTCTCCAGGCGAACGAGAGTCCGCCGGTATCCGTCGGCTGCCCGAAACATTGGCCCAGGCTCTGGATGAGATGGAGAAGTCAGAGCTCGTCAACGAAGCCCTCGGTGACCATGTGTTCGATTGGTTCATTCGGAACAAGCACGAAGAGTGGGATCGTTACCAGCAACACGTCTCACGATTCGAGCTGGAACGCTTTCTGCCGATCCTTTGACCATGCAGATCGCCGTCCACCCATCTTCGCCTTCGCCCGAGCTCTCGGAAGCGTTGCTTCTGGCCGGCATTGGCGCCAAGTTCATCGAAGATGCCGAGGCCTCCACTGTTGAGGTTGGAGAGGCCGTTCTCCTCCTCGTCGAACTAGGAGATGATCCTCTTCGCAGACTCAGACAGGCGCGTCGGCTCGAGGGCGACACCGGACTGCCGTTGGTCGTCGTGGCTGCCCGTGACCAACTGGTCATGGTCGCAGAGCACGAGGAGATAGCCGATTTCATCATGGCGCCGCCCGATCCCCTCGAATTGAAGATTCGCCTCGACCGTCTGCACAGCCCAGAAGAACAAGAAGGAATCCTCACATTCGAGGATCTGACCCTCAACACGGCCACTTACCAGGCACTGATCGGAGGGCGACCAGTTGACCTGACCTATATGGAATACGAACTTCTACGATTTTTTGTCACCAACCAGGGCAGGGTCTGGAGCCGCGAACAGCTCCTGTCAAAGGTGTGGGGATACGACTATTTCGGAGGTGCGAGGACGGTAGACGTACATGTCCGTCGACTCCGCTCCAAGCTCGAGGAAGAACGATCAAGCTGGATCACGACAGTCCGTTCAGTTGGCTACCGCTTCGGCTGAGATCCGCCGAACTCGTGTAGATAGGCGATCCGCACAGCGAAGGCCTGGCGCACATCTCGTATTACCTCTTCAAAGAACTCTTCGCGATAGCTGGGGTCGGTTACCGCGGCGACGGCGAAGTAGAGGCCGGAGAAGGCGGCCAGGAACGAAGCCACCCTCAACAACTCTTCTGTCAGTTGCACATCGCGGCCGAACATGGACACGACTGGGCCTATAGATCGCACCGGCACCTGCGTCCAAGACGTGACTATGGACTCCGGCATCGTCAATAGACCGAGGAGCACCAGAAACGCACCTACCAACACCGAAACGAGTATGACCTGGAGCGCCTGGCCAAAGAGAATCAGCAGGCCGGTGTTGGCCCACTGCCCCCTGGTGAGCGGCGGAGCGGATGGCACTCCGACCAGGCGGCTCGCTGTGTCCTCGATCGGGGTCGAGGCACACAGAGATCCGACCTGGTCCCAACTGGCAAACGTCCCAAGTCCCTCGACCTCGGCCGGCAGCCTCACCACGATGAACAACCCTCCGAATGCCGCGAACAGACCGAGAGTGGCGATAAACAGCGGCCCGAGCAGGCTCGCGGAGACCTGCCACACCTCGGCGTTGATGAAGAGGAAAGTCACGAATAGAAGAAGCAACGGGATGGCCCTGGCGAACAGGACGATCGTTCCACCGAGTTGTCGGAAGAGACGACCGGTAGCCCACACGACGATCGGAACGATGCCGAAGCTCGTCGAGACGTAGACCAGCCCAAGAATCAGGAGGTTTATGGCAGCCAGACCCCCACTGCCGACCAAGTTGCCTCCGAATACAACCGGGACCAAGGGGGGCACGAACACAAACACCGTCAGCTCGATCGGTCCGATCGAGGTCGGTCGCTGGAGCGGGCGGCGGCCCCTCCACCGGTTTATTTGCGCCCAGACGCCGAGCACCAAGACGAACGCTCCAACCACCGCCAACGTGTTCGCCCAAGCCGTGTCGAAGTTCAGGGCGGCCAGGACTTCAAAAAGAAAGACGAACGTGAGGAGCGGGGCCGCCCTGGTGAAGATGTCCGTAGAAGCCGAGTAACCCTCTATGAAATGCGGGATACCCCTACGGATGAACCATCGTTCGATTTCGAGTTGTCGAGTCTCGCGCTCGGTGCTCACCAGGGGGATTGTGGTGACCGCAGGCCGTCACACCAAGGATTGCGGCTAAGACGGTGCCTTGGCCAACAGGATTATGTCGATGGCGTCCTTGATCACCCCGTCCTGATCCACCGGCCGCAGAACCTTTTCGTTCCTCTTGATGTTCAGTTGGGCGAAGTCCTTTGCCAGTTCGGCCTCGTCGAACATGACTTCCGGATAGGGAGGGCCACCAACCCCTTGCTCGAGATTGTCAGGGTGATGAGCTATCAAAAAGATCATGCCTTCTGACGCGAGCGCCTCGACGACCTTGGCGTGAACAGGCTTTCGGGCAGATTCCGGGAGCTGGAGGTACGACAGAACAATCAGGTCGTAGGCATTGGGCGACGGCTGCCAATCCGTGACGAGATCCACCGCCGCGAAGTTGGCGTCCAACCCGGCGCCTTCGGCGATCTCGCTTGCCTGAGCAATGGCGACGGGGCTCAGGTCAAGGCCGGTCACCTCATGGCCTTGAGAAGCCAACCAAAGAGCGTTGCGGCCCTGTCCACAACCAAGGTCGAGAACCCGCCTTGGAGACAAACCTTCGAGTTGGCTGACGACGAAACTGTTGGCGTCCCGCCCCCAAACCAGACCCGCCTGCGAATATCGTTCGTCCCAAGCACCCTTGGCCGTCGCCGAATGTTCTGAAATCCCGGGAGCCCCGTGTTTCTCTGTCATGGTGCAATCCTAGATGGCCGACGAATAGGCTCGAATAGAGGATTTCCTGCCAGACGTCTCGGTTAGAAGGACGAAACCCAAATTTGAGGCGAGGCCGAAGAATGACCCAAGCAGCCGCGACCCAGGCAGCGACCAACCACATATCCACCAATGGCCCCACCATCCTCAGAGAGTTTCGTGATTTGCTCTCCCTGCCGAACGTCTCGGCGAACCTGACGGATATCGCTGTCGTAGCGAACCACGTCGCCGGCATGCTGCAACGACGCGGCATCGAACCTCGCATCTTGAGAATCGACGGAGTCAGTCCTGTCGTATCCGGCCGTATCCAGGTCGGGGAAGGCCATCCGACGATCGGCATCTACGCCCACTATGACGGACAGCCAGTCGAACCTGAGGATTGGACTCCTCCCTTCGAGCCGACCCTCATGGTGGATGGCGAGACCGTCCCCTTCCCGCTCGATGGGGAACCAATCGACGACGACTCACGAATCTTTGCAAGGTCGGCTGCGGACGACAAGGCACCGATCGTCGCTTTCCTCACAGCTGTCGACGCCCTCGTTTCCCACGAAATCGAACAAACGGTCAACGTTGTATTTCTGTTCGAAGGCGAAGAGGAGGCCGGCTCGAATCACCTCGCGAACTACCTCGCGCAGGATCCAGACTGGTTCGCAGCCGACATGTGGCTGATCTGCGACGGTCCTGTGCACCAGAGTGGCCTGCCCCAGGTCATCTTTGGCGTTCGAGGCATAGCCGAGATAGATCTGACCGTCTATGGGCCGG
>QIDH01000086.1 GCA_003229305.1 Acidimicrobiia bacterium
CCTGGCGCATCGCCACGCAAGATGAGTGATCCGGCGACCTTGAACAGGTTCTGGGCGGGCAGGTAGAACAGAACCATTAGCGTCCCGAAAGCCGCAGCCCAGCCGACCATCGCCGGCAGTTCGGCCTTCAAGTCACGCCGCGAACGGACCCGCGCCGCCAACCAGATCGCCAGGACTCCGACGGTCAGCACGGCCGCGTACAGGTGGGCAAAGGTGGCGAGAGCCAGCAACAGAGCAGAAACGAGTACCCAGCGCCGCCTTCGCTCTTCGAGGCCGACCACCAGGGCGATGACCGCAGCGAGTGAGAGAGCGGTTGCCAACATGTTGCCTCGCGCCTCGATGCTGTAACGAACCTGCCAAAAGGCCAGCACGCCGAGGATCGCAGCCAGCCAACCCACCTGGGAGGAGAAAAGTCGCCGACCGAGCCATACCAGCATCGCCAGCACCGACAGCCAGGCCACCAGAGCAGGCAACCGGGCAGTCGTCTCGCTCTCCCCGAACACCTCCCAGACGGCCCAAACCGACAGGGAGTAGAGGGGGTGGTTGTTGGGATGGCTCGTGGAGAGGATGTCGATTGGCGAAGAGGGAAAGTAGCGGGTTGCAGAGATCGTCTCGTCGTACCAAAAGGCCTCGTTGATCACCGCCAATCTGAATACGAGACCCGCGGCCAACACCAGGGCAAAAACAATCCAGAGGGTGTACGTGGCAGCGCCGACCCGCCGCCCCTCTGACCCGATGCCGGTCAGCGCCCTGCCCGGATCTGGACGGGGACGGACGGCCCAGCAGCATTTAGCGAATCGCGGGCGTGGTATGAGCTGCGGACCAACGGCCCGGATTCAACATGGGCAAGGCCGAGGTCGTCACCTACGGAGGCATATTCCGCGAACTCGGCGGGGTCGACGTAACGGTCGATCGGCCGATGGCCGGCGGTCGGCCTGAGGTACTGACCGATGGTCACGATGTCGACCCCAACAGCGCGCAGGTCAGCGAGCGCCCCGAGCACCTCCTCCCTTCGCTCCCCCATACCTACGATCAGACCGGACTTGACGGCTCCTTGGGGATTTGCCCACTTCGCTCTCGCCAAGAGGGACAGAGAACGACCATACGAGGCCGACGTTCGGATCTCCCGCTGGAGCCGCAGGACCGTTTCGGTGTTGTGGTTGAGGACCGCGGGCTTTTGCGCCATGACCCGCTGGAGGGCATCACGATCGCCTTTGAAATCCGGAATCAGCACCTCGACGTCGCAGTCTGGAACCCGGTTGAGGATCTCCCTGATCGTCTGGGCGAAGATCTCGGAACCGCCATCATCCAGATCGTCTCGATCGACCGAGGTGATGACTGCGTGGCTGAGGCCCATCTGCTGGACGGCCTCGGCCGCCCTGAATGGCTCAAAAACATCGAGCTCGGTCGGTTTGCCGGTCTTCACATTGCAGAAACTGCATGCCCTGGTGCAGGTATCCCCGAGGATCATCAGGGTGGCGGTGCCCTGACTCCAGCATTCGTATATGTTCGGACATCCGGCTTCCTCACAGACGGTCACGAGTTCGAGGCCTCGCATCAACTTCTTGAGATTGCGGTACTCGCCCCCCATCTGCGCCTTGACCTTCATCCATTCTGGGCGTTCCGGTTCGCCCTCCAAACGGCCGTTGAGCGTCACAGGGACCTCGGCACGCTTGTCAGGTGAGAACGTGCCCGCTGCCACCAATTCGTCAACTTCGAACGTGCGGGGCCGACCCTGGCCCCTGGTAAACGCCCCGAGCTGAATCTCACCGGCTCCAAAACCGAACACGTCCTGGAAATGCGGGATCAGCGCCTCGACAACGTCTTCGATGTACAGATCCGAGCCGCTCACCTCTGCCAACGACGTGACCTGGCGATCGACGATTCCACACGGGTTCATGTGCTCGAAATAGCTCATATCCGGCGACACGTTGATCGCAAATCCGTGCATGGTCACGTGACGTGAGACACGAACGCCGATCGCGGCGATCTTTCCTGCCTCGGTCCAAACTCCCGTATAGCCAGGTTCACGTCTGGACTCGACACCGAAGCCGGTGAGGGTTCGAATGATGACTTCCTCAACCGCCCTCACATATGGCACGATCTTCTTCGAGTCGGCCAATCGCATGATCGGATACCCCACGAGTTGGCCAGGGCCGTGATAGGTGACGTCACCTCCCCTGTCGATATCGAACCGTCTGGCACCGAGTTCGGCCAGCCGCTCATCGGAAACCAACAGGTTGGCGCCATCACCGTTGCGCCCGACCGTGTAAACGTGGGGATGTTCGAGGAGCAGTAGATAGTCGTCCACGGAACGGCCCTGTGCCAGGCCTTCCCAGATCGCCTTCTGAAGGTCCCAGGCCTCCTCGTACGAAAGCCGCCCAAGCCAACGCGCCCTGAAGAGGGAAGGGTCTGCCGGGATGCTGGTGGCGACCCTCGTCGCTAGATCACCTGTTGTTCCCAATCCCAGCTCTCCAGATTCTCCTTGATGCGGCGCAGGAAGAGCACCGCCGTCGAACCATCCAATGCCCGGTGGTCCCAAGACAGCCCCAGGTACCCGATGTGGCGGATGGCAATGGTGTCCTGGCCATCAGCAGTGGTGACGACCGCCGCCCGTTTGGTGACCGTGTCTGTAGACAGAATGGCAACGTTGGGCACATTGATGATCGGTGCAGACATGAACGAGCCGAACGGTCCAGGGTTGGTGATCGTGAAGGTGCTCCCTGAGATGTCGTCTGGGCCGAGTTTGCCGGCCCTCGCCTTGTCTGCCAACGCTCGAATCGCTCTGGCAATCCCCCGCATGGTCAGGTCGTCCGCATCCCGGATTGATGTGACGACCAGGCCCTTCTGGTTCAGGTCGACTGCGACCCCTAGGTTGATGTTGTGATGGAAGACCGCCTTGTTGTCTTCCAGATAGAAAGAACTATTGACCACCGGATACGCACGGAGGGCGTCAAGTGTCGCCCTTGCAATGAACGGAAGGTAGGTCAACGAAAAACCTTCTTCGGCCTTCCATTGCTCGCGATGGGCCTGGCGAACTCGTTCGACGCTCTCGAAATCGACCTCGACCGACGTCCAGACGTGTGCAGCCGTCTGCTTGGCCTTGATCATGTTGCGGCCTATGGCTGCCCTGAGCCGATCGAGTTCGCGGACCTCATCTCCCATGCGAGAGGCCACGACCGGCGAGGCTTCGCTCTCCGAACGGTCGGCCTGTACTTCGGCCTCTGCGACCTGTGCCTCGGAGGCTGGAAGCTCAGCAGGGGCAGGTTGGGTTGGGGGTGCCGGCGGGACCTCGTTGTTATCGAAATGAATCTTCGCCGGCTGGTCCTCTTCAGGTTCGCTGTGGGTCGGCTCACCCTCGGCAGGCGGCAACTCTGGAACGACCGGTTCTGGTGCAGGTCGGAGCACTTCTCCTACAGGTTCGGCCGTCCCCTCCGAATCGACCTCGCCAGAGTCAACTGACGGCGCTGCTGGCGGTGAGTCTGCCTGGCCGTCGATTACGGCGAGTATGTCGTCGCGGGTCACCCTTCCGCCTCGGCCGGTGCCGACCATCTGGCTGACGTCCACCCCGTGCTCTCGCGCGAGCCTTCGAACAACCGGCGAGAGGAACAGGCCGGCGCCGCCCTCCTGAGGCTCTTGTCCTCCGTGCTCTTGAGAATCCTGGGCGTCGGAATCCACTGCCTGTTCCTTGACGGCGTCGCCTTCTCCGGTGGTAACCGGGTCGACGGACTCCACGATCTGGGTTTCGGGTTCGCTTGGCGAAGACGATCCGGTCGGGACAGTCGCCTCGTCCCGATCTCCAATGACCACAAGACCTGCCCCAACCGGCACAGTCTCACCCTCAGCAACCAGGATCTCCAATATGACCCCGGAGGCAGGAGACGGCACCTCGGTATCCACCTTGTCCGTCGAGATCTCCACCAAGACATCATCCTCAGAAACTGAGTCGCCCACCTGCTTGGCCCAACGCAGGATCGTCCCCTCCGTCACCGTCTCCCCCAGCTGGGGCATGCTGATTGTCGTAGCCATCTTGGTCCTCCGTTCAGTTCAATGCAGGCTGCGACCGGCGGTCGCCATGAGTGATTCTCCGACAGCTTCGGAGAGAGTTGGATGGGCATGAACGAAGGCAGCGGCCTCCTCTGGCAGCGCCTCCCATCCAACGGAATACATCAGTTCGTGAATGAGCTCGCCGGCGTGGGGGCCGACGACAGACGCACCGATGATTGGCCCATTCACCTCCGCGACGATCTTGACGAAACCCCTGTTCTTGCCGATGATCTGGGCACGGCCAACGCCCATGAACGAATGGTTGTGGAGGTTGGTGACGATGCCGGCCTCGGCCGCCTCGGATTCGGTCATTCCCACCTGGGCCGCTTCAGGGTATGTGTATACAACGCTTGGGATCGCTCGATAGTCCACCGCTGCATTCTCACCCGTTGCGATGTAGGTGATCGCCGCGATCGCCTCGGCGAATGCGCCGTGGGCGAGGCCTGGCGTACCGGCGACGATGTCTCCAACGGCGAAGACGCCTGGTTCTGCGGTCTGCATCGTCTCGAGATCGACGAGGACGTGGCCCCGGTCCAGCTCGACCTTGGTTGCATCCAGACCGATACCCTCCGTGAGCGGTCGACGACCGACCGCCACCAAAACTTTGTCGACTTCGATCGTTTCGTCGCCGAAGGAGAGTCGGACGCCGGCATCGGTGACCTCATGGCCAGATACGCCAAGCGAGGTGTGAAACACCACTCCTCGCCTGCTGAGTTGCTTGCGAAGCTCCCTCGCCGCATCGCTGTCGAATCCCGGCAAGATCTGGTCGAGCATTTCGACGACCGTCACCTCGCTGCCGAGGTCGGCCAGCAGACTGGCAAACTCGCACCCGATGATGCCCCCGCCGACGATGCCGACCCGGGCCGGCTGAGACGTCCAGTCCAGTGCGTGGTCTGAACTCACAATGCTGGTGCCGTCGAAATCAAAACCAGGAATCGAAGACGGCGAGGAACCGGTCGCCAGAATGATGTTCGTTGCCTCGAGCTCCCTCGTCCCCTCGTCTGTCTCGACGATGACCCGATTCGGGCCCGCGATGCGCCCGAACCCGTCAACGATCTCGACCCCCCTGGATTTGAGAAGCCCGGAAACGCCCCTGACCAGGCCGTTCACGATCTTGCGTTTGCGTTCGAGACCAGCCGCCCAGTCAAACGTCGGTTCGCTGCTCATAACCCCGAAGGTGGCCGCTCCCTTGACCGTCGTGAAGACCTCAGCGGCCTGAAGCCACGTCTTGGCTGGGATACAACCCCTCAGGAGACAGGTCCCACCAACCGTGTCCTTTTCGACCATCGCGACAGACAGACCAAAGTTGTGGGCATACAACGCAGCGCCATAACCACCAGGTCCTCCCCCAATAATGACAACGTCAAACACCGTTCAAGATCCCTTCGAAATCAGCCCCGCCAGCCTAGGCGACCAGACGTACTCAGAGGACAGCACCTCCTCACAGCCACAGCCGGGCCCTCTTCCCCTCAGACTCATCCGAGCAACAGATGCCCGGCAACCGGACCGACCCCATCCGAAGTTGCGGGGTTGAGGTCACCCAGCGCTTTTCGGCAGCACCAGCCGGGGTCTCAGCTCGATTGTGGCGTGGGAGGCGCCCCTGCCATGTCCGATCGCGCTGCCCAGGCGATCGCCTACGACCGACTCGAGACACCGATCTCGCCGTATACGTCATTGAGTCTGGTGTACATCGACGAGCGCTCCCAATCGTCGCACCACAAGACCCTGAAGGTACCCGCGCATGTCGACAGATCGATGAGCAACGTGGCTCGCATAGGGACATCCTGCGTTGGCGAACACCTCGACCTCTCGCATAAACGACGAGTTTGGCATCTTTGGCCGTCGAGACAACCACGCCATATCCGCAATTCATGGTGCGACATTTCCGCAACTAAACTGCTGGCATTTCCGTAACATAACTACTGGCAATTCCGCAGGTATGCTAGATTCTCAGCATGCATGCTCGCCCAACCGACGTCGTTCGGCGCCAGATTCAGCCAGTAATCCTCCGTCGTATGGGTGACGAGCCGGTGATTCTCGTTGAGGGAGCCCGCACAGTGGGCAAATCGACATTGCTCCGGGAACTTGCCACAGCCACAGGCGCCCGCCTACTCGATCTAGACGACCTCTCGACACGCGAAGCCGTCGAGGCCGATCCAATGGTGTTCTTGGGTGGGCCTTCACCGGTGTTCGTGGATGAATACCAGCATGTGCCGACAGTATTGGATGCAATCAAGTCCGAACTGAACAAGAGCAGCCGACCAGGCAGATTCATCCTCACGGGATCAGCGAGGCACGATTCATTGCCGGCTGCCGCCCAGGCCCTGACTGGAAGGCTCCATCGGGTACCGATCCACCCTTTGTCACAGACCGAAATCGAGGGGAGCACAGGAAACCTGCTGGCCGACCTGATCCACGACCCGACTGCTGTCGTGGGACTGCCCACGTCGAGCACTACACGGGAGGACTACATCGAAAGAGTCATCACAGGCGGATTTCCGATATCACTGAACCGCCAGAGTCAGACCGCCCGGCACCGATGGTTTGACGACTACATCCGCCTGACCCTCGAACGCGACGTCCGAGAACTCTCTCGAATTCGCCAGGCGGTGGCTCTGCCCCGCGTACTCGAACGGCTGGCCGGACAAACAGCTCAGATCCTCAACGTCGCCAATATCGGCAGTGCCACGAAGCTGAACGAACGCACCACAGACGGCTACATAAGACTCCTCGAAACCGTATTCCTCGTCTTCCGCCTGCCCGCATGGGGAACCACGCTGATCAGCCGCACATCATCCAGGCCGAAACTCCACATGGTTGACTCAGGTTTGGCCGCAAGACTCCTTCGACTATCCCCGGACAAACTTGCGCAACGCTCCCCCTCCGCTCTCACAGAACTAGGGCACCTACTCGAGACCTTCGTAGTCGGGGAAATCCTCAAACAGGCGTCATGGCTCGACAACATCGGCGCCACGGGCCATTGGCGCACTCGCGACGGCGACGAGGTCGATCTAGTCGTCGAACTCGACGACGGCACGATCCTCGGATTCGAGATCAAAGCCTCGCTGCGGGTGACCGGCAAAGACTTCAAGCCACTACGAAAGCTCCGCGAATCCACGGGCGACGCGTTCCGAGCGGGATACATATTGCACCTCGGCGAGCGGTCCTACACGGCGGACGACAGACTCCACGTCCTCCCCATAGACCGACTCTGGACGACCTAGTGGGCTTCTGGCCCGCCACCGGACATCCGTTCTCTTCGAGCACAAAGAGACGCCCACCTAGCAACTGGACGTAAGTGAACGTTCCATCAGGCACTGAATCAATGCCCGGTCCCGCGAAGGAGAACCACCCAACCCATTTGAGGAAATTTGATGAACAGCCTTGGGGAATTTCAGTGAGCGCGTCACCAGCGCTGTTCGGCAGCAGCCGCAACCTCAGCTCGATGGTGGCGTGGGAGCCATCGTCGTAATGTCGGATCGCGCTGCCCATGCGATTGCATGGGACCGATTCGAGACACCGATCTCGTCGTAGACGTCTTTCATCCTGGCGTGCATCGACGAGCGGGAGTACCCCCGTTCCGAAGCGATGGCAATAACCGAGCGGCCGTCCACCAACATCTCCAACAAAACACGGTCGTCGTCCGGGAGTTCCAGTCGCACAGGTCCAACACTGCTGATGTGGGCATGCCGAGAGATGTACATGCCACCGCTCACACATCGCAGGGCCGCTGCCAGCAATTCGGGCGGATCATCCTGGTCGACCACACCATTGGCACCGTCCGCGATGTGTTGCTCGTCCGGAGTCCCACCGTCAGAAATCACCATCACTGGGACGTCCTCGCCGGTCGTGACGGTGCCTCGCAGGTCAACGGTTGTACAGGCAGCAGTCCGGCACGCAACCAAGACGTCGATTGACATCGGTCCTACCGATGCCCCGTCGGAAACCACGACGATTTCCATGTCGTCAGCATCGCCAATTATCTTCTCAACACCGGCCCTGAACACAGAATCAGGCGCATCGACAGCTATCCGTAGGTCTCGCAAATCAGGTCCCCCTTTGCAGTAACTCCCTGACGTAGAGAGAGGGTTCCAAAAGACGCCTGCCCACGACTGGATCAGAACCATTCGGCTCGATTCCCCATCAAATCCACGTCGTACCCAATAGTCGCTCGAGCCACCGCCAGAGGTTTACCCCCAGAGGCTTACCGATCGTCCAATCATCGACGCTCGTATCCGAGGCACGCATCCCACCCGTTCGTGTACCCGTCTAACACGGCTCGCAGCCGATCAGTAGTCGAATTCGATCGCAGCACGCCTTCAGGCGACCAAGCATCCAACGCCGCCTCTGCCCGAGCGGTCACCGCATCGATCGAAAGTCCAAGCGACTCCGAAGCCAGAAACGCGCCAGCCGCAGAATCCGCCTGCAACTCCAACCGCTCCGATGGGCCGACCAGACCCAGATCGAACTGGAGCATGTGGCCCCACTCATGGCCAAGAATCAGCATCATCGCAACAGAATCTGCGTCTCCGAGAACGGACGCGTACTCGATATCCACTGTCAGCTAAGCATCCCCGCACGACAATGTCCGACCATCCGACTCGACCAACTCGACACCGCCAAGCAAAGTGCCCAACCAGAAATCCTCGAGCAGGTCGACAACCTCGAGCATGGAGAGGTCCTGCCGCGAAGAGACTGACTCGACAACCTCCGAGGCAAGGCTTGCAACTGTTGACGTCGACGACGATCCGTCCCTCGTCTCCGCAACTGATTGCGCTCATCGTAGGTATACGAATCGGCGCCCGCCTGGGTGCGATTGCCCGCGTCATCGAACTGGTAGTCGGTCGTAGAACCGCCGATGGTCCACGATTCGACCTCGGCCGGCGTTGTCAGCGGCCCAACTCGTCGAACACACGTTTGATCGACACGCCGCCGGGCGACGATTCGAACACTGGTAGACAGCCACGATCATACGAAGTTGTGAACGTACGATCCACAGCATTCGGGAAGGCCGTGGTGGCCGGCTCTATGTAGTCCTCTGCCAAGCCCCACGGGTTGTACGAAATCAGGGTGTCCTCACCCGCACCGTTGCTGATCCGAGTGACGTTGCCCGCCGCGTCATAATCGTACGAGTCCCGTCACAATTCACCGACTTCAGGTGTGCCCCACAACGGGGGGAACCCGAGACAGGCGGAGAGCGGCCGACGACAGCGAGGGCACGCTATGGGCCGCTGCTCAGCATCGCGGCCTTCTGCTCCTCGTAGATCTCCACGGCCGCAGGATCACGATCGAAGTAGTCCTCCCAGAAACCAGGAACCAACCACGGCTCGGGTGCGAGCCTAACCACGCCGCCCTCATCGATCTTGATCGACCAGGTCCTTGGGACCGTACCGTCAGTCGTAATGAACATCTCAGAGTCGAACAGCGCGGGGATACTCGTTTCCTCTGATACGAGCCTCAGCTCGACTCGCCTGTCTGGAAAGGCGGAGAGCTCCAGAACCTCATACTCCGAGTGAAGGCAAAGCCAGGCGCTCGACGTCTCATCCTCACCCGAGACAGGGTTAATGAGCTTGATGCACATGACACGCATGATTAACCACCACTGATCAGGACCTTGTAGTCGATTGTATAGTTAGTCGCCCCTGTAGTGGCGTTGCGGTAAAAGTGCACTTGGAATGGACCCGCCGGGCTCTCGAATGACTGCGTGGTGAGCTTGGCCCAATCCGCGATGCTGCTCCCATCAGCCGTTAGCGCCTTGATCACACCAGGATTGCGGAGGTTCTGCCCTGCGATGATTGGCGTCGAGCTCTGGATTACAGACGGCTGCAAAGCTCCCGACTCAGTGAAGATCGAAGAGGCCTGCTCCGACTGCAACTGGCGTACCAGACGAGGTCCATTCGCCACGTTCTGAGGGTTAGACACCGCGCGTGAGGTTCCACCGGCGAGTCTGGCGCCGTCGTCCGTTGCGTTGGCTGCTGCTCGGCCCGCTGCTCGGCTTGCTGTTGAGCTTCCGACGATGGCTTCGTCGCCGATGAACGGTGTAACGATGGTAA
>QIDH01000105.1 GCA_003229305.1 Acidimicrobiia bacterium
AAGCCATCTGGGTCGCCGCAGGAGACGGATCTTCTCTCACGGCCTCGTCGGCAGTGGCGGTCATCCCTGCGAACGGCGCTCTGAGTGACTTCGGCAGAGACGATGGGGAGATGGGATTGTACCTGTCCTCGGACTTCGGATCGGCCGAGGCGATCATCGCATACGTGGAATGGGGATCGGCCGGCCACGGTCGTTCTGGTGTCGCCATCGAGGCCGGACTGTGGGCGGAGGACTCCTTCATCGAAATTCCGGACGATGCTTTCGGAGTGCAGGCGTCCGCACCAGCTCCTAGCGGGCCGCAGGACTGGGTTGCCGGCCTCGGCGGGTGAACCGGGCTTCGTAGGTGTAGCTCAGTGCAACGTTTGTATCGATCGCACGCCCGTTTCGGTCGCAAGGTGAGTCATCGCGACGTCGTGCGGCTCCTCTGGCAGCTGCGTCACGACCAGTTCCTCAGGAACGATGCCGACCAGGCAAACCTGTTCCGGGAGGGTGGCGAGAAAGCGGTCGTAGTAGCCGGCGCCGCGACCCAGCCTTCCGCCCCTTTCGTCGAACACAAGGCCAGGAACCAGGGCCACGCCGATGTCGGTTGGGGGGATTTGATCGGATTCGGCGACGGGCTGATCGAATCCGAAACGATGCCGATCCCTCGCCGCATCGTATTCATGGACCGTCAGAAGACCGCCAGGAGGTGGGGTTCTGGTAAGGCCGAACCGCCGGTCGGACTCACAAACCAGGCCGGCCAAATCGACCTCATCGCCCATCGCCAGATAGGTCACGACTACCCCTGAGCGCGCGTTGGGGAGCCAGTTGAGGATATGCGACACGAAGGCTGCGTCGCTGGGCAAATCGTGGCGCTGATCGCCTGCCCAATGACGCCAGTCTGCCTTGGTCGCAGAGAGCCTTGGTCGAGTCACAATGCCAGCGCCAGCGGGCCTGCGAGGTCGCCGTTCGACCCGACAACCACGCCTTCGAGCCCCAACCATCCAGCCATCGTTTCGAGTTCGGACGCCAGGGCAGACGCCAGGGCAGTCCGATCAACCCCGTTCTCGGTGTAGGCCCCCTTGACCCTGAGCACACCTGCCTGCCGATCGGCCTTGAGATCGACCCGACCGACCAGTCGCCCGTCGAAGAGGATCGGGAGAACGTAGTAGCCGAAGACCCGCTTGGGCTCTGGCGTATAGATCTCGATCCGATAGTGAAAGCCGTACATCCGCTCCGCCCGAGCCCGATCCCACACCACCGGATCGAACGGCGACAGCAGGGCGATGCCGGTGATCGACCTGGGGATGACCAGGTCGGGATGCGCGTATGCCGGCCTCCCCCACTGCGACACCTCAACCCGGGTCACCCCACCGAGCTCTGCGAGAGATTCGAGCGCCTGACCGGTCTCGACAACCTTCATCCGAAAGTAGTCAGCGATGTCCTTGACGGTTCCGATGCCAAGGGCCTTGACGGCGGCCGACACTCTGGCCAGGTGCGCCGAGGTAGGGTCGAGCGCCTGCTGGGCCAGGACCTCAGGCGGAATCACTCTTTCAGGAAGGTCGTAGAAACGTTCGAAGTTGACCCTCTTGGCGACCGCGATCTTGCCGGTGGTGAACAACCATTCGAGGGCGATCTTGCCCTTCCCGTACCCCCACCAGGGTCCGGTCCGCTCTCCCGGATCGTCGAGCAGGCGAGAACTGATCGGGCCCCGCTCGCCGATCTCGTCGAGAACTGCATCTACGTAACCGGGATGGTCGGCCTCGATCTCCGCGATCCTCTTCCAACCTCGACCCTCGTACGCGTTCATCTTGAAGCGGGTGGCCGAGTGCAGGCCGATCGGCGTGTAGGCCTGCTCGTGTGACCAGTACTCGAACATCTCCGGAGCGTCGTAGATGAATCGGTCGAGCCGCCCACGATCGTATGGACCGAGCCGGGCGTATACGGGGAGATAGTGCGACCTGGTCAGGACATTGACAGAGTCAATCTGGAGCAGCGAAATACGTCGGATCATCCGACGGAAATGACGCACGTCAACCGAACCACCCGGCCGGGGATCGCCGAACCCCTGGGCGCCGAGTTGGGCGCGCACTGCCTGGGCGTTGCTCATCCGCACAGGCGGCATCAGGTTCCCTCCTACAAGTGCGGCAGAATAGCCCGATTGCAGGGGCCTGGCCGGACGGCTACGAAGCCTGGAGGCGACCCGGTAGCCTGGGCGATGATGCGATTCGTAGGCGACTTGATCAGGACTTTCGTGACTTTCGTGGTCATGGTTCCCGGCACGGTGGTTGCCGCGTCGATAGTGACCACCACGGCCGTGATCAAGAACGACAGCCCGTTCGTCGAGTGGATCATTCGCCGCTGGGCAAGCATGTGGATGTGGTTGGCCAAAGTCGACCTGGAGGTAGTCGGCCAAGAAAACATCGATCCCAGCCGCTCATACGTCATCATCTCCAACCATCTTTCGGCCTTCGACATCATGGCCCATTTCGCTGCCCTGCCAGTACCGATCCGATACCTGGCCAAGCAGGAACTCTTCAAACTTCCGTTTCTCGCCATGGCAATGCGAAAAATTGGGATCGTCAAGGTGGACCGAGGCGCTGGCCAAAGCGTGCACGAACACATCAACACTTCGGCCCGAGAGGCGATCGAACTCGGCCGATCCCTGATCATCTACCCGGAGGGCACCAGACCAAGGGACGGCAAGATGCGTCCGTTCAAGAAGGGCGCCTTCACCATCGCCAAGTCTTTGGACCTCCCGATCGTGCCAACCGCCATCGTCGGCAGCTACGAGGCTTGGCGTCCGGCCAGCTATTTCGTTCGCAAGGGCACGATCCGTGTCGAGATCATGAAACCGATCGAAATGTCGGACGTACCTCTCTCCGAGGTCGACCGCATCCGCACGCAAACCCACGCCCAAATAGCTGCAATAGTCAAGCCCCACGAACTCAGACACTGAGCAGGGCCTCCCGTTTAATAGTTGTGTTTGTTTTGACAAAACATGGCAGATGGCACGACCATCTGTCTGGACAAGGCAGCCAATGCCGTCGGGGTTGACGAGCCCGGTGGTTCTCACGATCGTCACACGACCCTCCGGCCCCTCGAACACCACCACTGGCTCAGTCACGGTTATTGGTCGCCGACTTCTCCGGGCCCGGGTGAGGCGGCTGAGGGGACCATCACAACACCGGCAGTCCTCTGGCACTAATGTTGCTGCTTCTGCTACCGGCAAGGAGAGCGTTTGGTCGATCCAGCGTCCGCCGAGCGCCGCTCACCTCGCTGGCGGGGGCTGAGCTGGCGGGGGCTGAGCCTCGCAGGCGCCATCGTCCTGGGGGGATTGCTCAGCAGCTGCTCATCCGGGATCAGTGCTTCGTCGACCACTGCGACCAGTACCGATGCCGCCGCAGCCGACACAGAGTCTGCACCACCAGCCGAGCAGGCAGAATCAGCACCACCATCCAAAGGGGCGACGACCGCCAGCGAGCCAGGCGCCGCACCGGTTGCTGTGGAACCGGGCGGCTCATCCGGGAGCTCACCTCCCCCCGTGCGTCCAGCCTGGACGTCGTATACCAACGCCAACCGTGTCACCGATTTGGCCTTAGACAAGGAGGGAACGCTGTGGGCGGCAACCACCGGTGGGGTCGTGGAGTGGGATCCCGATGCCAGCACCTATCGCAAGTACACGGCCGAGCACGGCGTCGCCGGTAACGCGGTGGTCACGGTTGCGGCCGCGCCAGACGGGAGCGTGTGGGTCGGTACCAGCGGCGGGGCATCCCGCTTCGACGGGACGGAATGGGTCACGTACACCAGCGCAGACGGCCTGGCAGACACCCTTGTGCGACGGATTGCGGTGGATCCCAATGGCAACGTGTGGGCAGGCACCAGAGGCGGGCTGTCACGGTTCGACGGGACCGGCTTCGTCACGATGACTACCGCCGATGGCCTCCCCAACGAGTTCTTCAACGCGATGACGTTCGGCCCAGACGGGACCCTCTGGGTCGCCTTCTTCGGAGGGGGCGTCTCACGCTACGACGGGAGCAACTGGGTCACCTACGACTATGACGCCGACCTCTTTCCTGGCGACGATGAGATCGGGGCGCTCGTCGGCGACGAGGCGCTGGGCGGCGAAGACGATGAGATCGCAGCGCTCGTCGGCGACGAGGCGCTGGGCGGCGAAGACGACGTGCTCGATGCGCTCTTGGCCGACGACCTGATCACGGCGCTTTCGGTGGGCCCGGACGGCAGCGTTTGGGCCGCTTCCGGTGGCAACGGCGTGTTGCGGTTCGATGGGACAGCCTGGGTCACATATACGACCGCAGATGGCCTCCCCTCAGATCTGGTGCAGACGGTGGCCGTAGATCCCAACGGGAACGTTTGGGCCGGCACCGCGGAAGGAGTGTCTCGCTTCGACGGAACGGCATGGGACACGTTCACGACCGAAGACGGACTTGGCGACAACGACATTCTCTCCATCGTGTCAGGTCCCGACGGGACGACCTGGTTCGGCACCTCCGGCGGCGTCTCGGCTTTCGACGGGGACGAATGGATCACCCGAGTGACCGAAGACCCCATGCCGAGCAGCCTCCAAATCGTGGAGTCGATGGCGGTTGGACTCGATGGCAGTGTGTGGGTCGGGACAACCGGTAACGGTGTAACGCGCTTCGACGGGACAGAGTGGGCCACGTTCACGACCGAAGACGGATTGGCCGGCGACAGCGTGGCGCAGATCGTAGCCGATCCAGACGGAAGCGTGTGGTTCGCCACCGACGGCGGGCTATCGCGGCTTAGCGGGACCGGGTGGGTCAGCTACACGACCGCCCAGGGTCTCCTCGGTGGCATCGGTTCGGTAGCGATCGGTCCAGACGGAACGGCGTGGTTTGTCAATGATCGCGGACTGTGGCGGTTCAATGGAACCAGCTGGGCGGGGCAAGACCTCCAGCGAGAGGCTCTCGTCGACCTCTCACCCCGGTTGGCAGTGGATGTCGACGGCGATCTCTGGTTCGCCAGCCAGATCGGCGTGCTGCGTTTCAACGGGAGCGACTGGGTCACCTACACCCGCGAGGACGGTCTCGCCAACGACTTCGTTCTCTCGGTGGCAGCAGATCCAACCGGCGGTGTGTGGGTCGCGGCCTTCGGTGGGGTCTCCCGCTTCGACGGCAGCGGATGGCTCAACTACACCACCGAGAACGGTCTTGCCGGCGACGTGGTGACTTCGATTGCGGTCGGCCCCGATGGTGTTCTATGGGTCACGACCTTTGGGGGGGTATCCCGCTTCGACGGGACGGACTGGGTCACGATCACGACCGCAGATGGCCTGGGCGAAAACTTCGTGACCGCAGTGGCCGCGGGTCAGGACGGGACGATGTGGTTTGGAACAGCCGGTGGCGGGATTTCGCGCTTCGACCCTTCCTGAGCACCCCGGCGCGGAGTCGACCCCATCCCCGTGACGCGGAACCCAGGGTTGTACCCTGGGTTCGTGGGGTCGCTATAGCGACTCCAGGCGCCCCGAGAACGGCTACTGATCTTCTCGGTGCGGGGGCACTTGTGGCCGCGCGAGGGGCGAAGGCGCCGTCATGGCATCTGAGGCTTCTGTGGCAGTTTCAGCGCCGATCACGACGCTCGCCCCCGCGAGGAGCACTGCTCTCCAGGTGTCAGGCGAGCGCCGTCTCGAAGCAGAGCTTGGCATCCCTGAGAAGCGACTCCGGGTCCAGGTCGACATTGTCACGTACGAGGAGCGTGTCGAGGCCGGCCTGCTCAAACCTACGAACAGCCTCCACGCAGTCATCTTGATCGCCCGCGATTGCGAAGGCCTGGACGACGTGATCATCGACGAGGTCAACACGGACGGGGCCTTCCATCGAGCTCGCCTGGAGAGTTTCGATCAGCTGCACGTCTACGCCGGCCAACTCAGTGATGGGCTGGTTTCCATGAATGGCGAGGAAACGGGCTACTACCGGACGGACAACGGCCATTGCCGCCCCAGCATCAGAGTCGCAGGCGAATTCGACATATGCTGCGAGGTGGGTGTCATCCCCGGCCCTGGCTCGTGCCCACCCGACGTAGGCAGGGTTCGACAGTGTCGAAAGCAGGATTCCGTCGGCCAACCTTCGGGCGAACTCGATGCCTCGCGGTCTCTTCACACCGAGAAATATAGGAGGCCTCTCGCGAGGCGGGCGAAAGGCAAGTCGCGCATCGACCTGGAACTTCGTTCCGCGGTAGGCGACGTGCCGGCCCGCCAGCGCCGACCGCAGGATGGCCAGAGTTTCCTCCAATGTGTCAAGCGGCCGCTCGAAAGGTATGCCGAGTTGGTCCTGCATCCACCTCTGGTTGCTCGTCCCCAGCCCCAGAATCGCCCGGCCCTCGGATAGCTCGTCGAGAGCAGCGAACTCCATCGCAGTGAGGACCGGATGTCGAGTCCACGGATTGACGACTCCGATTCCGACCCTTATGTCGGTCGTGGCAGCAGCCACCGCGGCGGCCACGACAAACGAGCCCCGCTCGCAGTAGTCCTCGGTGATCCAAACTTCTGCGAAACCAAGACGGTCAGCCAACGACGCGATGGAAACGGCCGACCCGACCGAGCGGTCTCCTGAGATGGATATGCCAAGTTTCATGAAGGCCGATCGCCGAGGACTCTGCTCAAGGCAGAGAGGCTCGGTTCGATCACCGGGACCTCGGGGAGAGCGCTCGAGCTGGCCTGCACGTCCTTGAGACCAGTGGAGGTGCCGAGGAGCACCACGACCTCGTCGTGACCGACCGTGCGATCGGCGAGTGCGCCCTCGAGAGCAGCAAGCGCCAGCGCCGCCGAAGGTTCCATGTAAAGGCCTTCCTGGCTCGCCAGAGTTTTCTGGGCAGCGAGGATTCGACTGTCGTCGCCAACTGCCTGGGCGTCACCAGAAGACGCCCGAATGGCGCGAAGCCCCTGGTAGGTCCCGATGGGGGTGGCGGTCGAGAACGCCACTGTTGAACCACTCTCTACCCGTACTGGCATCTCGGCGTTATCAGCCAGGGCGGCTCGGTATGCCCCCAGGGGCTCCGCTGCGATCAGCCTGGGTCCCCTTGCAATCACCCCGATGGCCATGAGATCTTCGAACCCTCTCTGGATTCCCGCCAGGCCGTCCCCATAGGCGGCCGGTATGAAGAGCACCTCAGGTGCGGCGCCCAGATCCTGCACGATCTCGTAGGCGATGGTCTTGTACCCATCGATTCCGAACGGGTTCGATCCAATCGGCGGATCTCTGAACCCGGAGATCGGCATCCACCCCCACTCGGCTATCGCCTCGGACATAACGGTCCATCGCTGCGGCCCGCTGCGGAGGGCTATCACTTCGGCGCCATAGCTCTGCATCAACAGCTTCATGGTCAGCGGAACCGACTCGAGGGTGAATACAACGCATCGAAGTCCAGCCAAAGCGGCGTAGGCCGCTGCTGCTGCTCCCTGGTTGCCGGTGCTGGAAAGGACGATCGTATCGGCACCCAGCTCCTGCGCCTTGTTGACCGCTACTGCGACGAGACGGTCTTTGTAGGACCACGTCGGGTTGCGGGATTCGTCCTTCACATACAGCCGGTCCATACCGAGCAAGTGCCCTAAGCGAAGGGCAGGAAGGAGGGGGGTGGATCCTTCGTTCAAGCTGACAAACTTGGTCCGCTCGACGAGTGGCAGCAAACGATGCCATCGAAAGATGCCGGGGTACTTCAGATCGGCGGCCGGCCAATCTACGTCGGTGAGGTCGTACACAGGGTGGACATTGATCGACCATCCAGCGCGGGCACACACAGGGCATCCGTCGAATGCCCCATCCTCCTCGACCCGATGGCCACATCTGGGACACTCGAGGTATCCGCGGTAGAGGGTCACTCGCCCAACACCCGCAGATTGCGCTCGGAGTGGGAAAGCAACCGGCATCCTTCAGCGGTAACGACCAATGTATCTTCCACCATCATTCCCCCCCACCCGAGCTCGTAGAAAGGCGTCTCGAAACAGAACACCATTCCCTCTCTCAGCGGCGTTGTTTCCCCAGGCGCGATGACCGGCCGCTCATAAACCTCACTCCCGATGGCATGACCACAGTGATGGCGGCGGTAGGGTCGGAGGCCCTCACTCTCGACCGTATCGACCGCTACTTGGAAAACGTCCTGGGCTTGGACGCCGGGACGGACAAAGTCGAGCTGGGCAGCTTCGCCGGCAAGCAGTGCCCGATATCGCTCACGTTGTTCCCGGGTCGGGTCGCCGCAAACACCAGTACGGCCGAGGTCCGACCAGTATCCGGAGACCACACAGCCGACATCCATCCGCACTATGTCCCCAGGCCGCAACGCCCGATCCGTTGGGCGGGCGTCCGCCAGAGCGCTCCGTTCACCAAAGGTGACGACACAAAACCGAGGATCGCCACCGCCCAATACCATCGTGGATGAGACGATCGCCACAATATCTCTCTCGGTGACTCCCGGCTTTGCGGCGGAGAAGCCGGCATCGATGCCGGCTTCGGCGAGGGAGGCAGCTCGGGCAAGAAGCTCGATCTCGCCGGGCAGCTTCGTTGAACGCACTTCGAGCATCCAGCCGCCGA
>QIDH01000014.1 GCA_003229305.1 Acidimicrobiia bacterium
ATCTTCACGGTGGGTGGCATTTTCAGCGTGTGCACTTCGGTTCCAGCTGTCTCCTGGATTTCGCCTCCGCCTTTGCGGAAGACACCGAGGATGCGAGCAATCGCGAACGAGATCGAAGCGAAAATCGCCAGGAACCCGATGAACTGGAACGAAGGGATCAGGTGGGACAACCGTACTGCGCCTTCGTTCGCCGGACCGAAGTCCGATACGATCGAGGCCCGTCCGATGGACATGCCGAAACCGACCGTCCATGCCATGAGGGCCATGGCGAACATCGGCGCCCACAGCGTCCTTCCCATCTTTTGTGGTCTGTTGTATCCGAGGCCCTTAGCGGTGACCTCGACATCGAATGTGTGATTTTTTGCCATGATTCGTGATACCTCCTGGCCTAGTTGCCCGTCGTGACGATCTCTTTGATTCGATCGAACTGGAAGGAGAGCACGTTCCCGATGGTCACGAGAGCCATGACGACGCCTGCCAGCAGTAGACCGAGCGAGATCTCACGCAGCGGTCCGAGCCAGGCAAGCCAGGCTTGGAAACTCTGCAGTGTGCGGTTGCCGCCTTCGCCGTAGATCACGACCAAATACAGCACGAACTGGAGCATGGCCAGCATCACGCCCATCACCATCAGACCGACGAAAACCTTCGCCGAGGTCGGCATCATCAGGGTTTTGACAGTGAGCCCTAGGGACTCCTGAACCTGACCGCCACCTTCGCGAAGCGACGCAAGGATGGATCCGAGCAGGAACGAGATCCCGGCGAGCAAGAAACCCTCACCTAGGAACTGGAGACCTGCGGTCCACGCCTGGGCGCCCGCTCCGGTCCTCGTTCCGACGTTGGCCGACCAAACAAACGATACGATCAGCCCTGCGAACACGAGCATGTAGCCCATCACCAGCATTGGCGCCCACAGCGTGCGTGCCATCTTGTGGATGGGGAGCGGATTCGGAACCGTTGCCGATGTGGTGGCGGCACCGTGCGACGTCTTGATCTTGCCCGTCTGAACGTTTCCGTCGCCGTCCGGCTTGAGTTCACCGAGGCCCACCTTGACACTCTCGACCCTCAGCCAGAGTCGAATGAGTATGCCGATGAGCACTATTCCGATCGCGAACTTGATCGTCCCGAATGCCATTGTGGTCAATCCGAACGACCAGGCCAGCGTCTCCGCCGCCGTTTTAGGGTCGCTTGTGTTTGCCGCGGCGATGTTTGCGATGAGTGTGATCAACGCCATCATCAGTCCGAGGACTGCCACCCCGTATCCAATATTCAAGTGGCGAGTGGTCGCCTTGTAGTCACTTGCCGACTTGGGGCGAGTGATTGCATCTAGCCTTGTAGTCAAGCCTTCTCCTTTCGACGATGCCCTCCCCCGAACCGTCGCGGAGTCGACATTGTTGGAACTCTGTAAGGTGGGCGACAATGTGACTCTGTCACCTAGGCGACAATGCCAGCGCCCTCTAGGTTTGACGACCAGCAGGAGTCGAGAAGGCACACGTCGGGCCCGGCGATCTACTCAAACGCAAATCCAGGGTCGCGAGCGGAGCGTCAAGCGCCTCGGCAATTGCCACGTACCACCCGTCGTAGGCGTTGACGGTGTCGCGGAGGTCCCGGACCCTCGGGCCGAACGGTTCGTAGGGGAATAGATGGATCGGCAGGTCGAGCAAATCGACATGCGCGAGGGCAGCGACTTCGGAGGTCAGGTCGCCATGGATCTCCGATCGCCTGAGTACGTTCGCAACTTCTGCCGGGAGGATATGGGGCGCAATCAGTCCACCTGAGCCCAAAGTTTGTTCCGCCCAGCGTCCGTCCGGACCAGAATCGACCAACGCTGCCACGACCACCGATGCATCGACTACCAACGTCACCGCCGGTCTGCATCCAAGTGATCGAAGATCTTTTTGGAGGGCAATTTCGATTGGGTCGTACCCTTGCGGGAGGAGATTCTCGTCATCAAGGTGTCGAGATCTGGTTTGCGTGCCAGCTCTATCAGCTCGCCTCGTAGGTACTCCTGGAGCGACCGGCCTGACCGGGCTGCTCTTGCAGCCAGTTCGTTCCTGGCCTTCGTCGGCACATCCCTGATGGTGATGGAGGTAGGCATACATCTATTATGCATGCGACGCTGCTGTACTGCAAGGCCTGGCAGAAGATCGGTTCGGGCGTGTATCTCGAGCTGTGGCACATCCTCGTGTTGTAGCGTTCCAACCGTCGGAGGGGTGGCATGGGAGACGGAACGGACAAGGTTGATTCAGTCCTCGGGCGACTGACCGAGCTCAGGGTCCATGGAGTCGGAGGAGCTACGCCAGAGGGGTTGCTGGGCGTTCCGTCCACAGAGTTGGTCGCCGGAGACAAGAACGCCGGGTTCTACCGACCGCCGTCGTGGATCCCGGTCGACGGACCCGATCGTGACTTGGAGGGATACTCGTGGGGTGGAATCACCTCTCGGGCCCGCCTCCGTGCCCTCTGGGTACTGCTGCTGCCTTTTGCATTCGTCAACCTGGCAGGGTGGATGTTCCCCCATGGAGGCACCGCGTCCGATCGCCGAATCCGTCGTCGGCCGATACACGAGGCAATCGATGTTGGGCTTATCAGGATCCTGGCGCTGTTCACCACCGGCATCGTCGCGACCTTCGTCTCCTTCGTGGTGATAGACATCGTCGGTCGGCGGTGTGCGGGCGACTGCCTAAACCCTTGGTACCTGGCTCCGTGGCGCTGGTGGGCCAGCGGTGTCCCCTCCGGGATCGGTCTTGGTATCGGGCTGGCAGGCGCGGCCATTCTGGCGATCGCTTTCATAAGCCGGCTGAGCCAGGTCAACCTGCGCTCGTCATGGAGGGGCAGGGTCACTGCCGATCCGGCCTTTCGGGTGGGCCTGACCAGCCGCCAGATCTGGGATTCCGGCCACGTCGCTCATCGACTCGGCCTACTCCACACGGCCTTTGGACTTGCCGTGATCGGAGGGCTAGGAGCCCAACTTGCCACCGGCGCCACCGATTCGAATTTTGTCCGCCCATTGATGTTGGTCCAGGTGGCAGTGGCCATCGTTTGTCTGGTTGGAGTCGCCCGCCTGTCAGGGGTTGAGAGTCGATGGGCAGAGCTGATGCTCGGCGTGGCCACGGTTGCCTGGGCGGGCACGGCCGTCGCCGCCTGGACCGCCGGGCGAGCTGATCCCGCCAACGCTTCCATGAGCCAGGGCCTCAGGGTCTTGTTCGCCGGAGCGCTGCTCTCCCTACTGGCCCCGTGGGCCGCCGGAATCTGGTCCATACTCATCCAACGGATCAGCCGGGCGGCAAAACGGGATCCGGAGCCCGACCTGAGCGATGGCGAGGCGAGCATGCCGGTACGTATCGCAGTCCCCTTTCTGGGGATCGGACTGGCAGTCGCTTTTGGCAGCGGGATCTTGATCAGGGTGGCGATCTTGCTGGACGTCACCTACGACGAGACGCTGGCAAGCCGGGTGGCCGTCCTCAGCCTCGGCTGGGTGGTGGCAGCGCTGATCGTTGCATTGTGGGCCTGGCAACGTGCAGCCGGGGCCACACCCGAATGCGTTGCCACGCGCTACCCAGAGGCGGCGTTCGATCCTGACGATCGACCCTGGCTCGAGTCGGTTGGCCGGGCTGAACGGGTCGCTCGGGTCACCGACCATGCGGCGACCATCATCATCGTGGCGACCATCGCGGTTGTGTTCGGGGCGGCGATTGGAACGTTCGTGTCTTTCGCATGGATCGACGCCGCCGCCGAACCCGCCTCCTGGGCGCTGAGCCTCGCCCCCGTGGTCGCTGTGCTCCTGATGCAGCGCCTCTACAGCAGCGTCGACGCTCGCAAGACGTTTGGGATCATCTGGGATGTCTCTTCGTTCTGGCCGCGCTGGTTCCATCCGTGGGCGCCGCCCTCATATGGCGAGCGGGCGGTTCCCCGACTGCGCAGGCGGCTCGGATCGCTCTCCGAGGAAGGCAGCGTCGTGCTGTCTGCCCACAGCCAAGGCGGCATCATCGCGGCGGCAGCCCTCGCCCCAGGTCTGGCCGACCAACGTAGAATTGTTTGGCTGACCCACGGGTGCCCGCTCGACCGCCTGTACGCGCGCTACTTCCCCGAGTACTTCGATGAAGGCTTGTTTGAGATGATGGCCGAATCGATCGGCCCGGAAGGTGACCTGCCTGTTTGGAGGAACCTGTGGAGGCACACCGACTACATAGGCGGCAAGGTTCGAGGAGAAACCCACGAGTTGCCGGACCCAAGTGCGGATTGTGCGCCGCCGGCCGAACCGAAAGGCTCGAGATTCGAAGACGTTTGGCTTCCTGATCCCGAATCGAGTGAGCCGGTTCTGCGCGACGACCCACGACCCAAGACCCTCCGCCACTCCGACTTTTTCTCGACCTCTGCCTATCGCACCGCCATATTCGACCTCGCCGAGACGCTTGGCCACGAGGCGGAGTAGTAGCGTCTGGGCATGACCCACAAACAAGCTGCTGAACAGGCCTTCGGGTCTGTCGAAGAAGAACTGCGCTCCATCTCTCATTGGATGTACGAAAACCCCGAGATCGGGTACAAGGAGTTCGAGTCATCCCGCCGTCTGAGCGAGTTCTTGTCCGGTCGTGGATTCGAGGTGACCTACCCGGCCTACGGACTGGAGACAGCATTCGAGGCGACCGTCGGTTCGACAGGTCCTCGGGTGGTGATCTGTTGCGAATATGACGCCTTGCCTGTGGTCGGCCATGCCTGTGGGCACAACATCATTGCAACGGCGGCACTCGGGGCCGGCATCGGCCTCGCCGGGCTGGCAGACGAACTAGGTATTCGTGTGACGGTTCTCGGGACTCCCGCAGAGGAGGGGGGAGGCGGCAAGGTCGAGCTGATCAACGCCGGCGCATTCGAAGATGCGGCCGCGTCGATGATGGTGCACCCGAGTCCGACCGATCTTCTCGACCCGTCTTTCCAGGCCAGGGAGAGCTTCACGGTCGAATATTTTGGCAAGGAGTCACACGCCGCCTTCGCCCCCCAGTTGGGCATCAACGCGCTCGACGCTTTTGTGCAGGCCTACATGAATGTGGCCACCTTGCGCCAGGCCTTGTATCCGGGCGACACCGTTCACTGCATCATCGACCACGGAGGGGACGCCTCCAACATCATCCCCTCGCACACAAGTTCCACCTGGGGGATAAGGGCCGAGAGCAACGAGCGGCTCCAAGAACTCATCCCCAAAGTCAGGGCCTGTTTCGAGGGGGCCGCAGTCGCTACCGGATGTCGGCTCGAGTTCAATCCGCTCGATCACCCGTACCTGAACATGATCAACAACCCGATCATGACCAGCATCTACTCAACCAACTCGGATTCGCTTGGACGCGCGATGCCAAAGGAAGAGGAAACCGGTCCGGAGGGTGGGTCATCGGACATGGGCAACGTGAGCCAAGTAGTGCCCTCGATCCACACCATGCTCGCCATCGACTCCGATGGAGCCGTCAACCACCAGATGGAATTCGCCTCGGCGACGATCACTTCATCTGGCGACAAAGCCATTCGCGACGGGGCCCTCAGCATGGCGTACACGATTATCGATATGGCAGACCAAAACGTCTGGGACGACCTGTCCTAGTCAGTCCGTCGGCTCATGGCACCGGCGTGACGAGCCGGCTGCGGATCTCGATGACCTCGTAATCGCCGCGGCTGGTTCAAACGGTGGGCGCTGGCTCGACGACATCCTCGGGTTCCAGCAAACCTCCGTTGTCTTCTGCTTCTTGGAGGGCGTTCGCAATCGCGTCAGGAAGCCTGCTTCGATCGACGCTCCTCAAGAGCTCATAGAAAAACGACTTGTAGGTCATTGGTTGGGCACCAGCATGGATCATCCGGTCTATCGCCGGTTGAGTGTTCGTTGCCGAACTGAAGATTCCGTCGACCAGCAAGAAGACCTGAAACCCCCGAGCCAAGAATCCGAAGCACGACTGCAGGACGCATACGTCGGTTTCGCTGCCGGCGATAACGACCTGGTCCTTCTGCGTTGAGTCGATGTATGCGCCCATCTCAGTATCAGCGCACAGGTCGAAAGTTTTCTTTTGCATGGTCACGGCGTCGTCGCTCAACACCTCTGCCAGAGGATCCACCAACTCACCCTTGACCTCGACCGGATGTTCCAGGGTCACCAGGGTCGGCAACTCATAGATCTTGGCCAACAAGACATAGTGTCGAAGGCGTTCCAGAAGGTCAGCGTCGTCCCCCTTGTTCCAGTCCACGAACAGCGGTTGCACGTCGATCAATACGAACAAGCAGCGATCGCGATCCAACAGTTCAGACATTGAGGCTCCGTCCCAGCTTCGGTGAAGCGCAAATTACTACAGGATTTTCTGTTCCCACTCGGTGGCCGAGTACTCACGAATCTTCGGTCTGAGGGATGCGTGTGATCCTCGCAAACGGGACCAACGAAGTCGAGATGTAGACCACTAGGGAGACAGGACGATCACGCCGTTTAGGACGACCTGTCTGGCTCCAAATTGGTCCGTCCGCTCATGGCACAGGCGTGACAAGCCGGCTGCGTACTTCGATGACCTGGTAGTCAACGGAGTCCGCGACGACGACCGGTGTGTACGGGTAGATGATTCCGTCGAATTCGTAGTAACCGCGCCATACAGTCGCGGTCGATACGACGTAGTCGCCTTTTGTCCGGTACAGGTGTGAGGCCGCCGCGTCGTTGTCAGAGGCTGCGCCCCCGTCGTAAACGTCTGCCGGAGCGAGCACGGCAGGTTCGATCGACAAGTCGAAGAAGTCTTCGAGGTCGAGCGTGTATTCGTAGCCAGAGTCGTCGAACGCGGCCTGGGTGCCCCGGTAGTCACAACCTGTTTCGCAGTCGATGTCCCATGAGACGCGATCCACCCAGGCGGTCATGTCCAGGAACCAACTCGTACCGCGGGCGTCGACCCTCACAGCATTCAGTTCGAGCAGGTAGGAGTCCTGGAGGTCGAAGTCGTACCAGAGCCAGGTGGCGAGTCCGGTCAGGCCTCTGATCGTGGGGTTGTAGTTGACCTGGGCAGTGGGCACCCTGGTTGCGACGTCCAAGAAATCGGCTGCTCCGCCCGGTATCAGGTCCATGCAGATGGTGCTGAGGTCGGTCGAGTAGATAACCGTGCCTTGTGCGTAGTCCTCGGCCCAGTCGGTTCCGTATTCCCACTGCCAGCCGTTCCCGGTGAAGAAGTAGGCGGACTGGACCATCAGGATCTGGCCTGGGTTGGTACACGCGACGGGACCGACCAGAGTGGTCGTGATCCTGATCGAGTCGCTGCCAATCCGACCCAACACCCCGTCGTTTGCCGGATACCACCCGTCCTTGTTCACCTGGGTACAGAACTCGAGCACCGTGTCGGAGTAGTCGAATGTGCTTGTGTCGTCGCCTGGGGGTGTGAAAAAGAACCGCAACAGCTCGAACTGTTCCTTTGTGGTGTTGGGAGTGGGTATCGGTATCTCGTCTTCGGGTAGGGTTTCGTTGTACTCTCCGATGGCCCTGTGAATGGCCGCACAAGGCAAAGCGACCGCAGCGACCTCACTAGGCGAGCCCTCGATCAGCAGATGGCCGTCGAGCGAGTTGGCGGTCAGCGACGACTCACCGGTCTGGGCGGCCACCGGCTCTGCCGGCAGCCATGCGACGACCGCCAGTAGGATTAGGGCGACTGTCAGGCGGTGGCTGGTTCTCATTTGACCGGCCCCACCCAAGCGACCCGCCAACCTGATTTGGTCGGGGCCATGACGACGTAGCGGGGTTTGCGCTCCCACCCCGTGAATGTGTCCCACACCTGGCCCGTTTCGGGAGTAACCATCTCGTATGGACCTACCGAACTTTCGTATTCGACCACCACTGACCCGATTGGAACATCGTCGAGAACGCCAGCCGGGACATCGGCATCTGCCAGCGCGATGACCCTGGCCGTTTCGAACTCATAAG
>QIDH01000071.1 GCA_003229305.1 Acidimicrobiia bacterium
AACGGATCGGTGTGCGCTCGTGCCATCCGGCAACAACGCTGTCGATCGAGCCGAACACTTCCAGTCGTACGTCATAGCCAACAGGGTCATGACGAAGGCCGGACAACTGGGCAAGCGTGCCATCGCTCATCTCCGCGATCACGGTCGCCCCCGCAACGTCTCCAAGCATCTCGATCTCTGGAAATCCGCGATTCGACCCCACCGCCGTTACAGAGATCATGTCCTGTCCGGTCACATAACGCACAATATCGATGTCGTGAATCAAGCAATCCCGAAAGATTCCACCCGATACCGGGATGTAGTCGAGCGGCGGCGGCGCCGGATCGTGGGTCTGGCTCCTGACCAGGTATGGGACGCCGAGCTCTCCGGCCGCGACGCGATCGCGGATGGATCGCATCGCCGGGTCGTACCTTCTCTGGAATCCCATCTGGACCGTGATGCCGGCGTCGTCTATCGCGGCGATTGCGCGGCGTGTACTCGCGAGATCCAGGGCGATCGGTTTTTCACAGAATGTAGTGGCACCGGCTGCCGCGGCCGCCTCGAGCAGTTCAACGTGGGTGTTGGTGCTCGAAGCGATCAAGACGGCGTCTACCAGATCGAATACCTGTTCGAGCTCAATCGACTCGGTATTGGATAGTCCGGCCGCCACCTCAGCGGCCCTTCCAGAGACAACGTCAGCAATGAAGACGGCGTCGACGCCAGAGGTCGTGCTGAGAATCTCGGCATGGTTCGCGCCTATACGTCCCGCTCCTATAAGGCCGACTCGCATCTACAAACCCCTCGCTCGAACCACCGCTCGAAATGGAACGTTCCAAACTCAGTCGATCACGCTACTGACCCATGCGAAACAGTGTCAAGCCCCTCAGCTCGAATGGCAATCCTGTTGCATGGCATATAGCAGCGGCACTAGGGTTTCCGCCGACGGCAATTGGAGCGTTCCAACCGCCGTTGCCTTTGGGAGTCTCACCACCCGGTGAGGCCTCGGCGGCACGAAACCGTAGGAAGTCAGACGCTCGGCGGGGGCATTGCAATGGCACCCGTCGTGCACATTCGTATTTCCGGACGAAGGAGCAACTCGATGAAACGATTTCGATTCATAGCCATGCTGGGCGTCATCGCCCTGGTAGCCGCAGCCTGTGGCAGCGGCGAAACGACCGCATCGACAACCGGTGGAGAAACGGGTACCGCGACGACTGCCGCAGACGAGGTCGCACTCAGCCAAGGCTCTGGCCTCACCTTCTACATGGCCACACACTCTGACGACGGAGTGTTCTGGTCCGTGGTCAAGAAAGGCGCAGAAGACGCCGCCGCTGCAGTCGGAGCCGACATGGTGTGGAGCCCGTCCAGCAACGATCCGGAAAGACAGGTCCAGGACATCCAAGCGGCAATCGCCGCAGGAGCAGACGGGATTGGCGTCTCGTTGGCCAATCCGACCGCCGTGGCGCCTGCCGCCGCAGCCGCAGTGGCTGCCGGCATTCCGGTGGTGACGCTCAACTCTGGCGTGAACGACTACCAGGAAATCGGGGCCATCACCCACATCGGCCAGACCGAAATCGTCGCAGGCAACGGGGCAGGACTCCGGTTCAATACACTCGGAGCGACCAAGGTTCTGTGCGCCCAGCAGGAGCAGGGCAACGTAGGCCTCGAAGAGCGCTGCGATGGCCTCGCAGAAACGTTCAACGGCGACGTTGTGACCCAGTTCGTGGGACTCGACTCGAGTCCTGACGAACAGATCAATACGATCGCAGCGCAGCTCGCCGCCGACCCTGATATCGACGCCGTGCTCGGCGTGGGTCCAAACGTCGCAGTGCGAGCAGTAGAGGCCGGAACCCAGGCAGGTCGTGACCTGTTCATCGGTGGTTTCGACATTTCGACCGACATCATCCAGGAGATCGAGGCAGGCAACGTCGACTTCACCGTCGACCAGCAGCAGTACCTGCAGGGCTACCTGGCAATCATGTTCCTGTACCTGAACGTGACCAACCAGAACACCGTCGGAGGCGGTTTGCCGGTGCTCACAGGTCCGGGCTTTGTGGACGGCGCCAACGTGGCAGAGGTCAAGGCACTCGTCGAAGCCGGTACCCGCTGATAGAAATTCGCGAGACGATGACCAACTGAGAAAGGGGCCGGGCATTTGCACCGGCCCCTTTTTCTTGAATAGACGATGGGCCACGTGAATATAGTGGTCGCAGCAACAATGGAGGCGGACAGATGGTGGCTGCAATACTCGGACTCTGGAGTGGGCTGAAGCTCCCGTGACCGCTCAGACGGATACCAATACCGGCCAGGGCGAGACAGCGGAGCCGGATGAGCGCCTCTCCTATCGCGGACCCATCCACCGACTGCTGACCAGGCCGGAAATCGGTGCCCTGATCGGCACCGCCGGCATTTGGGTGTTCTTCTGGGCGGTGAGCGACGTCTTCGGCACTGTCGCCGGCACCAACAACGTGCTCGATGTGGCATCAGTTCTCGGAATCATGGCGATCGCAGTAGCCATGTTGATGGTAGGCGGCGAATTCGACCTTTCGTCTGGCGCCATGATTGGCGCCTCCGGGATGTTGGTAGTGCTGTTGGCCAAGGAAGCCGGTGAGTTCGGTGGAGCCGGCTTCCCGCTCTTCGTCGGCATCCCGATCACGTTTGCCTTTGCGATGGGCATCGGATGGGCCAACGGGAGCCTGGTCGAGAAGACAGCCTTGCCCAGTTTCATCGTCACACTTGGCACCTTCTTCGTGCTGAAGGGGGCGAAACTGGGCTTCGCGAAACTCTTCACGGACAAGGTGATCGTCGAGGGCCTCGACGCGGCTCCTGACTTCGAATTCTGGGACAACATCTTCGGGGCGGAGTGGACGCGCAACAACCAAATCTGGGATTCCTTCCTTGGCGGTCGCGATCTCGTTTACGCGGTCCTGCTTCTGCTCGGAGGAGCAGCCATCGTCATCGGACTAATGGAACAGACGTTCAAACGCCGCGACGGCTTGGAACCCTCAGGGCTCACCTTGGCCTTGATCGGTGCTTCAGGAGCTACAGCAGGCATCATCGCACTGGCCGCCACAGATGGGGTGGGGGCCAACTGGCTTTGGTCGATCGTATTGGGCATCGCCATCATCGTGGCGTTGATCGGCTTTGGGCGCTGGCGATACGAACCAGCGGTGCGAGCCGAGAAATCCACAACCGTCCAGCCAACGGTGATGGCCCGCAACGTCGGGCTGGGGCTCGGGGCGATAGTGCTGGGCGTTGGGGCGGGCCTGGCGCTGGACTCCGAATCGCAGACCGAAGTCGGATTCTTGTTGACCGTCCAAGGTCTACGCGCTGTGCTCTTCGTTGGCCTGGCAGTAACCGGGCTGGTGCTTCTAATCCTTGCTGCCCGCCACGCCAAACAATCGCCGATTGTCCAAGCCGGCATCACAGCCCTGGCAGCTGTTCTACTCATCGTTTTGGCCTTCATCGTTCAATCCGAGGCATCGTCCCGCAAGTTCCGGGCCGAATTCTTTGCGTGGCTTCTGGTGGCCGGACTCGCCTTGCTGTCGGTTGCGATACTGCGGCTCCTATTCACGGAGCGCCGCCACATCGACCAGTCCGCTGATCGTCTCGGCCGGCGCGCCTCCATCATCGGGATGGCGCTTGTGGGCCTCGGAGTCGTAGTCCGCCTGCTGTTCACAACCAGCGGCGAGGTGGTCCCCGGAATCGTCACCTACCGAATCTCGGTGTTCTATTTCGTCACCTTTGCGGGAGTAGCGACCTGGGTTCTGCTGCGCACTCAATTCGGATCATGGACCTTCGCTGTCGGCGGTAACAAGAGCGCGGCCAGACAGGTCGGAGTCCCGGCAGCCCGCACCAAAACGATCCTGTTCATGGTCGTATCGGGAGCAGCCTGGCTGGGAGGAATGTTGACGGCATTCCGCCTCAACTCCGTGCAGGCGAACGTCGGCGATGGCCAAGAATTCCTTTTCATCATCGCAGCGGTGGTTGGCGGGACCCTGCTCACAGGAGGATACGGGTCTACGGTCGGCGCGGCGATCGGGGCTCTCATCATGGCCATGTCGTTCCAGGGCATCCCATTCTCGGGATGGAACTCTGACTGGAGATTCCTGTTCCTTGGCGTGATACTGCTGCTGTCGGTCCTGGTGAACAACTGGGTGCGCAAGAAAGCGGAGGGATCATCATGAGCGGCCCGGCACTTCTCGAGCTCGACAGTATCTCGAAGCACTACGGGAACATCATCGCCCTGACCGGGGTGACCACCCTGGTGAACGCCGGTGAGGTCACGTGCGTCCTAGGCGACAACGGTGCAGGCAAGTCGACCTTCATCAAGATCATCGCCGGTGCCCACCAGCAGAGTGGCGGTGTCATGAAGGTGGAAGGCGAACAGGTCTTGTTCGATTCGCCTCGTGACGCCCTCGGCAAGGGGATCGCCACGGTCTACCAGGACCTCGCCGTAGTTCCGCTGATGTCGGTGTGGAGAAACTTCTTCCTTGGCCAAGAGCCGACCAAGGGCTGGGGTCCATTCCGGCGGGTGGATCGGGAAAAAGCATCTCAGATCGCCAAGGACGAGATGGCCAAGATGGGTATCGATATTCGTGATACCGAACAGGCGGTCGGCACCCTGTCAGGAGGCGAACGCCAATCTGTGGCTATTGCTCGGGCCGCCTATTTCGGGGCCAAGGTGCTGATCCTCGACGAACCGACTTCAGCGCTCGGCGTCAGACAGTCTGGTGTGGTTCTGAGGTACATCATCGAGGCACGCAACCGCGGCCTCGGGGTGATCTTCATCACGCACAACCCCAACCACGCCTACCCGGTTGGTGATCGTTTCCTGATCCTCAACCGAGGGCGATCGATGGGCAATTTCGCCAAGGAAGACATCACCAGGGATGAACTTATCATGATGATGTCCGGTGGGGCCGAGCTGGAAGCCCTGACCAAGGAGTTGGAGGCAGCATCAGGTGGCGACGAAAGCATCGCCAGGGTCGCCGAAGAGTTCGCAGACGAACTGGAGGAGCGGACAGAGACTCCGGATTGAGGCCGTACATGGCGCCCACGCGAACCGTTTTGGTCATTGGGCTGTTTCTCCTGGCGGCTTGCGGCTCCAGGGACCTGTCACCACCAGACGCCGCAGCGTCGCTTGTGCGCTTGGGAGGTGTTGTATGTCGTGTTGACCTCTTCGCCGGAGGGGTCTTCATCGATGCGAGCCTCGTCCTGACTGCTGCGCATCCTGTCGCTGGATCACTCGAAGGGGTCATCGTCGAAACTCTCGATGGGAGAACCGGAACCGGCGTCGTCGTCGGTTTCGATCCGGACCGCGACCTGGCGCTACTCGACGTCAAAGGACTGGACGGAGATCGCCTCGAATTGGCAGAGGCCACGGTGGATGACACCGGTTCCATCTGGACGATCGATCGTGACCTTGGACTCAAACTCGTCGAGTACACGATCGATCGCCTGATCACCGCCACCGGCGACGACATCTATGGGGAGGGAGACGTCTCACGCCGCGCCCTCCAGTTGTCAGCCGAGATCTCCCCGGGAATGTCAGGGTCGCCCGTCCTCAACCGGTCAGGACGCATACTCGGCGTCGTATTCGCAGAATCACGAGATACCTCAACTTCCTACGCCGTCGCCTCTTCCGAGATCGAAGCCTTCCTCAGCGAGATCGACCCCCGGACTCAGGTGGCGCCGGGCAGATGTCCGTGACCGCGTGCCGGCCGACTGGCAGGCGGTGCATGCATTGCGGCGAAGCGCCTCACGGAGTAGGTTCGGCGTGGAACGTTCCAGAGATAACAACCGACTGAGAAAGGCCGCTCAAATGAGTCAGGACACCATGAATCAGCAACTGTTCGTACCGGGCGGTTCGGGTCGCACCTCGAATTCGTCGGTGGAGGTTACTGCGGAATCGGCTGGTTGGGCGTACAGCGGACTCACCATATTTTCCCTCGCAGACGGCCAATCGCGGGTGATGGAGACAGGCGATTCAGAGATGGCGGTACTCCCCCTCGACGGATCGTGCCGAGTCGAGGTCGAGGGCCACACTTTCGACGTAGACGGCCGAGACGGAGTCTTCGCAGGTGTCGCCGGATTCGCCTACCTGCCCATCGACAGCGAGGCCCGAATCACCGGACCCGGCGAGATCGCGGTTTGCAGCGCCAAGGCTCGGCGCCGGATTGACCCGTATGCCGTCCGGGCAGCCGAGATTTCCGTGGAAGTACGAGGCGGTGGCTCAGGAACGCGACAGATCAACAACTTTCTGAGCGCAGACAGCTTCGAAGCCGATCGCCTCATCGCCGTCGAGGTGATCACTCCTGGAGGAAATTGGTCCTCCTACCCGCCTCACAAACACGACGAGTTCTCGGAGGACGAGGTTGAACTGGAGGAGATCTACTACTTCCGGATCGATGGCGACGCGGGAACCGGATTCTTCTCTTGTTACACGGCCGACGGCCAAATCAATGAGACGGTGACCGTGCGCGACGGTGATCTATTCTTGGTCCCCCGCGGCTTTCATGGACCGGCCGCCGCAAGCCCAGGCCACCATATGTATTACTTGAACGTGATGGCCGGCCCTGCCGAAGAGCGCTCCTGGAAGGTCTGTGACGACCCAGCCCACGCCTGGACCAGACAGATGCTCGACGATCTCCCACCCGACCCACGGCTTCCAATGACAACCGCTTGACAGAACGAGAGGTATGGATATGCAGGACATGACATTCATCATTGGCCCCAATCGACCTGTTGCCGAGATATGGGCGACACTCGGAGCGGCGGGCCTCGGCATCGAGGCGGCGTGCACATTCCCATCTGTCGATGGGCGCGTCGTGCGCGTGGTGCTGGCAGATTCCGAAGCCTCGAAGGCCCGACAGGTCCTGCTTGACGCCGGTTTCGGTGCGATAGACAGTCACGAAGTGATCATCGTCGAGCTCGACAACCGCCCAGGAGACCTCGGTGAATTGGCCGCGCAAATCGACGCCACAGGCGCCAAGCTCACCACTCTGTATATGGCGATGGGCGACCGTGTGGTGGTTGGAGCAGACGACCTCGACCGGGTGAGAAATCTGTTCGGGTCACGAACCTGAGACCATCACTGCGAACGGCGATTGCGGCCGAGGGAAGCTAGCGCCCAAGGCATCAGTCCGGGTAGGCGTCGTGTCTGTGCAGCCAAGCCATAGAGAAGTCGAGTTCGTCTTCGTCTCGGCCCTTGGAGGTCATGTCGAGCATGTGGTACGCCCCGTTCATCATGTCAAGGCCACGCGAGAACGTCTGATACGTCAGGTACAAACGACCTTGGTCCCTTCGGAATACGCTGAAGCCTGCCAACTCGCCCGCACCGGCTTGAGTACCGAAGTTATACGTGAGTTCGCCGGCCTCGACCTGTTCGTCTGTGGATGAGACGGCGAAGTCGAAGTTGAAGCTGGTGTCGTGTGAGGAATACCAGGGGAACGTCCAGCCCATCCGTTTGCGATAGGACTCGATTTCATCAAATGGGGCGCGGGAGATCGCCACCATCGCTGTGTCACGATGAGCCAGGTGTACGCCGACACCGTCGAAGTTGTCTGCCCAGAATGAACACGAAGGGCAGCCCTCGACCCAACCTGGGCCCATCATGAAGTGATAGACGATCAGTTGGCTGTAGTCGCCGAACAGGTC
>QIDH01000022.1 GCA_003229305.1 Acidimicrobiia bacterium
GCTCTGCCACCGGATTGTTGAAGTTCAGGAACAGGTGACTGACCGAGTCGTGGATGTCGAAATGTTCGGTCTGCATCGTGGACGGCAGCACAATGTCGGCGTAGTCGACCGTGTCGGTCTGGAACATGTCGACTACCACACAGAAGAGATCCTCACGTGTTAGGCCACGCCGTACCCGATTCTGATCTGGGTTCGAAGCCATGGGGTTCGCAGACAAGACAATCAGTGCCTTGACCGGAGGATCATCGAGTTCCAGGAGCCCGTGACCGAGCCTGGTCATCATCAGCTCGCGAGTTATCGATGGTGCGAGGTCCGGGCGGTTGAGCTTGTCGACATTCAGCTTGTACAGCGGCCCTGTCGAATAGCACAGGCCGCCGCCGAATCGTTTGTAGTCGCCGGTCAGCAATGGCAGACAGGAGATGACTCGCTGCGTGGCGTTGCATGCCCATGCCAAGCCTTATCGCGGTCGGGCCGGCACCGGCCATGAGCTCGGCCAATTCGATGATCTCATTGACCTCGACGTCGCACTCGGCTGCTGCCCGTTCTGGAGACCATGCGGCCAACACCTCGTCGCGAAACTCGGCCCATCCCAGGCCCTCTCGCGCACCCGCATCCACCAGGCCAGATGTATTCATGTGGGCCATCAGACCGAGGGCGAGGGCGCCATCGGTTCCCGGTCGGATGGCCAGGTGGCGGTCGGCTCGACGGGCGGTCCTGGTGGCCACCGGGTCGATGACAACCAACTCGGCACCTCCTTTCTGGGCTTCGCGGATGAAGGGCCACAGGTGCTGGTTGGTTGAGACCGTGTTCGCCCCCCAGATGACCACAACCCCGGCGTGCTGAATGTCCATCGGGTCCATCGATGGCCCCAGACCGGAGGTGTACTCGAGGCCAGGGTATGCGACGGCCGAGCAAATGTTGGCGCTGTGCCGGCTCGCTCCAATGGCGTGAAAGAGCCTCTTGCCTGCACCCCCAACGCCTTGGATGTAGCCAATAGTGCCGGTACCAAGGTACGGCCAGATCGCCTCGGAGCCGAACTCATCGCTCACCTCGCCAAGCCGTTGCGCAATCTCGGTCAGGGCTTCGTCCCAGGTGATTTGCTCGAAACGTCCCTCGCCCTTCTGCCCGACCCGACGGAGCGGGTGCAGTAGGCGATCCGGATGGCGTGTGTACTCGAGATAAGGGTTCACCTTGACACACAGACCTTTGCCTGTATGCGGATGATCTGGATTGCCGCGCAGCTTGACCGGCACCCCATCTTGCAGAGTCACGATCCATGAACAGGCGTCAGGGCAATCCAGAGGACAGGCGCCAACAATGGTTTCGATCATCTCATCCCCTCAGGCATAGACGTCTGCCTCATTCAATGGTGGTGCATTCTTGTCCTTGTCCGACAAGACCGGAGGGCCGTCCAGCCGCCATTCGACACCGATGCTCGGATCGTCCCAGGCGACCGCTCGATCATCAGACTGCGAGTAGTACCCGGCGACCTTGTACTCGATGTCAGCACTTTCGCCGCGCACCGCAAACCCGTGCCCGAACCCTTCAGGGATCCAGAGCTGACGATGATTGCCTGCCGACAACTCGACGCCGACCCATGCACCGAAGCGGGGAGAACTCCTCCGCAGATCGACCGCCACGTCGAAAATCGCCCCGACGCTGCACCGGACCAGTTTGGCCTGCGGGTTGGGATTCTGGAAGTGGATCCCACGCACTACTCCGCCCAGCGAACGAGACGAGTTGTCCTGGACGAACGCCACATCGTCGCCCACCAGGCTGGCGAACGTCCTGGCGTTCCATGACTCCTTGAAATAGCCACGCTCGTCCCCCAGCACGTCGGGCTCGAGGACGAGGACTTCTGGCAGAGCGGTTTCGATGGCGCGCATGTTCCGAAGCTAGCGGAATTGGCCGGCAGGGCCGTACCATCTGGTACGAAAGAGAGGGGTCAGGAGATCGAGGCCAACGCAGACGTTCCAGAGCTGATAGTCCAACTCTCGGACCGCATCGACAACCTGGCGGCGCTTATGCGCGAATCGGATGAGCCGGGCTCAGCCGATGACCACTCGCGCTCTGCCTCAACTATCGCCGGACTTCGAGATGAACTCGCCAAAGTCCGCGAAGAAGCGGACGACCGCCAAACCCTGCTCGCTCGAATCGCGTCACTTGAGGTCAGGCACGCAGCCACGACAACCAACTTCGAGCGTCTCAAGAATCGCCGGGCTGTCCGGCTTGCGATACGGATGGCCGATCTCGGTTCGGCGAAGCTTCTACCGCTGCGAGGCTTGCGTCGAACTCCTCGACGACTCAGACGCCCCTACCGCACCCAGCGCGAAGTAGCCAACACTCTCAGACAAATGCGCCCAGACCGCGGCAGGGTCGAAGGACCGATGGTCTCCATCGTCGTTCCAACCCGCAATGGTGCGGACCACCTTCGGCGCCTGCTCGAAGGTCTCGAACGCCGGACTGCCTACCGATCTTTCGAGCTGATCGTCGTGGACAACGGATCAACAGATGAGACCGCCTCGGTTCTTCGGTCGGCAGCCTCTCACATAGTGAACGTGCTGGCCAACACCGCCAACCAGACGTTTTCCGAATCCTGCAATCAGGGGGCCGAGGCGGCCACTGGTGATCTGATCCTGTTCTTGAACAACGACACAGACCCGATCAACCATGGATGGCTGGGGTCGATGGTTGATTCGCTCGTCGATGAGGACCATCCGAACAGAGTGGCGGTCGGCGCAGTCCTCGTCTATCCGCAGGGCCGCAACACCAGGGCACCAGGCCAGGCCCCGCTGACGGTCCAGCATCGTGGCATCGCTTTCAATTGGATAGACGGAGGCCCAAGGCCGGTCAACCTCGGCGTTGGCGACAACCCTGACGACTCCGAACTCTTGGAAACCTGGACGGCTGCTGCCGCCACCGCCGCCTGTCTGATGGTTCGTCGCACCGCCTTCGAATCGGTTGGCGGTTTCACCGACCGCTACGTCTACGGATGGGAGGATGTGGACCTGTGCATGAAGCTCCGCCACGAGGGCGGAGAGATAGCGGTGAGTGGCCAGGCGGTTCTTTTTCATCACGAGTTCGGAACCCAAGACAGGCTCGGTGCCGAGCGCCGCAGGGTGAACTATCTGAACAACTCACGCCTGTTCATGGAACGCTGGACACCGCAGCTGCGCCGACTGGTCCAGCGAGACAAGCTGGCGGGAGCCGGCATGTGGGCGGCCGCCGCGAATCGATCCATGGCGATCACCGTCACCGACCTCGACCAGGCTGCCGGTTTCGGCGACTGGTACACGGCCCGCGAACTTGGTGATGCATTCGCGTCGCAAGGTTGGACGGTCCGCTATATCCAACGAAAACACGACGAATGGTCATCGGTCCGCGACATCGACGTTGTGATCGCCCTTCTGCCCCAATTCGATCCGCGCACCCTGCCAAGCGGAACGATCAGCGTCGCCTGGGTGCGGAACTGGGTGGATCGCTGGATCGAAAACGATGGCTTCGATGCGTATCACACGGTGGTTGCTTCGACGGAGACGTTCGCGGAGCACATCAGACAATCCAGCCTCCACAATCCCGCGGTGATCCCCCTGGCGACCAACCCAGATCGGTTCACGCCGGGCGAGCCGGACATGTCGTTGCGATGCGATTACACGTTCGCCGGCAGTGCCTGGGGAGGCCCTCGGGATATCGTCGACAACCTGGAGGTCCGCCCCCAGGAAGACTTCAAACTGTTCGGCAAGGGCTGGGATCGGTTCGGCCGTGGCACGAGATACTGGAGAGGTCACCTCGCCTACGACCGACTCCCCGCCCTCTACTCCTCCACCAAAATCGTGCTGGACGACACCGTCGAACCCAACCTCCCGTCTCTGAACTCTCGCGTGTTCGATGCCCTCGCGGCAGGAGCGCTGGTCATCACCGACAACGAACACGGTTCAGAGGAGTGGTTCGAGGGACTGCTTCCCACATACTCGGATCGATCGGAGCTTCGTGAACAGCTCGATCATTTCCTCAGCGACACACAGGCGCGTTCCGACCTCGTCGATCAGCTCAGAGAATTGGTGCTCGATCGTCACACATACGCACGACGAGCGACCCAGTTCGAGCACGCCATCGAGGCGAACATCGAGGCGCCGGCGATCGGCATCCGGATCGCGCCTCCGACCTGGAAGGAGGCGCCCGCCTGGGGTGACACGCACTTCGCGCGTGATCTCGCCTCCGCTCTCCGCAGTCGGGGAATGCGGGTAGAAATCGCGGTGCGCGACGAATGGGATACCAACGAACGCCAAGGGGTAGACATTGCCCTCCACCTGCGAGGCTTGCGCAGTTATTCCGTGAAACCAGGGCACATCAACATGATGTGGATCATCAGCCATCCGGCGGACGTCGAACCCGAGGAGTGCGAACGCTACGACGTTGTAGTCGCGGCGGGAGCCCCCCTCGCCGCTGACCTCGGGGCGAAACTGGGGATCGAAGTCCCAGTGCTCGCCCAGGCCACAGACCCTGGCCGTTTCCATCCCGGTCCACGAGACGACACCATGACGACCGATCTGCTCTTCGTCGGCAATTCGCGGGGACAGGCCAGACCAATCGTCG
This sequence comes from Acidimicrobiia bacterium, assembly GCA_003229305.1. GTDB lineage: Bacteria > Actinomycetota > Acidimicrobiia > Spongiisociales > Spongiisociaceae > SZUA-232. The sequence continues at coordinate 4,597 of QIDH01000022.1, forward strand.
AGTGGGCGATCGACGCCGGCGTCGATCTCACGGTCTATGGCACCGGATGGGAAGGGACCGCCGCCGAGCCGGCCGTCAAGGCCGAGCTCCTCGCCAACGAGCTGGTGCCGACCGCCTACAGATCCGCCGGAATCGTCCTCAACGATCATTGGCCTGACATGGCGGAGGCGGGCATAGTCTCCAACCGGGTGCTCGATGCCCTCGCAGCCGGTGCGGTGGTGATCACGGACGATGCGGCCGGAATGGCCGAAATGTTGGGGGAAACCGTATCGGTGGTGGCCGGCCAGGACGACCTCGTCAAGGCTATCGCAGCAATCCGCGCCGATCGCTCTACGTACGCACAAAGAGCTGTAGACGGTTCTGAAACAGTGCGGCGCGATCACACGTTCAGAGCCAGGGCAGATTCGATCATCGACCTGCTCACCCCCCTATTCGAAGGCTGGGGAGGCATCGCAGGAGGAGCACCGGAATGGTGGCGACTGGACCGGACCACCGATGGCGACTGACGAGGATCGCCTGGCGCGCGCCAGGGCCGCATTGCCGTGGAATCAAGAGGGCCGCGAGGAGATCTATTGGCGACACCGATTTGCCGGTTCGTTGCACACCTCAGAGTTGCGGGTCCTCGAACTCGAACGCCATCTGGCTCGAAAGTCCAGCGACCTGGCCAGGCTCAGAGCTCGCCGTTGGTGGAAGATTGGCGAGGTGCTGGGCAGCGGCCGAAGATCGATCAAAGGCATTCTCCGGTTGCCACTACGCCTGGCAGGAGCTGCCCTAGGGACCAACCAGCTCCCGGCGCCGGCGGATACTTCGGGATTGGAACACCAGATCGAGGCCAAACGGCGAGCTGCTGGAGGAAACCACCTGGCAGTCGTTGCCCTGGCCAATCGGCGCTACCGCGAGGTCGAGAAACTGACCGACGACGCCTTGGAGAAGGATCCACTCTCCTATGGAGCATTGCTGTCTCGGGCGAAGCTTCTCGTCGCGAAGGGCGAACTGACGATGGCTCACCGATACGTGAGCCTGCTCATCGACATTCACCCCACCAGCGATCTAGAAGTTTGGGCGAACGACCTTCGGGGCCGCGTGATCTCCACCGACCCCACTTGGCTTCCCGACATCCCTGGCGCACCAGAGCCGCTTGCCTCCAGCACAACGGGGCGAATACTGCACATCCTCAAGGAGTCTCTCCCCTTCCACGAGCGCGGCTACACGATGCGTACACATCACAACCTGTTGGCGGCGAAGCTCATCGGCTTCGACCCTGTAGTGGTCACCGCGCTCGGATTTCCGCGCTCGGAAGGTCATTCTGAGTTCGAACAGACCGAGACGATCGACGGGATCCGCCACCACCGCCTCGACCTGGGGGCCGAACACGCAGACGCGATCGTGCCACCCGACCGATACCTGCTCGATTGGGCGTGGCAGGCAGCAGCCATTGTGAGGGCCGAGCGACCGGCGGCGATCCACGCCGGATCCGGCCATCACGGCTTCGACACCGCGTTGGTGGGCCTCGCCCTGTCCCGGCACTTCAATATCCCTTTCATCTACGAGGTGCGATCATCGCTCGAACAAACCTGGACCGGCGACCCTTCGATCGCAGAACAGGGCGAGTACTACGAACGGCGGCTCGCACAGGAGAACCGCTGCATGGCAGAGGCCGATCTCGTATTGGCGATCTCCGAGACGCTCGTTGATGACATCGTGGCCAGGGGCGTCGACTCCACCAAGGTGCACCTCCTGCCCAACGGAGTCGACCCGTCCGAATTCGAGGCACGCGCCAAACGACCAGACCTGGTCGCGAGGTATGGACTGGGCGATGGCCCGGTGGTCGGCTACGTCTCCAACCTCGGAACCAGAGAGGGGGTCGACACGTTGATCGAGGCTATCGCTGAGCTGGCGGCCACCGGCATCGAGACCAACGGCCTGGTCGTCGGGGACGGGCCGAGGCGGGATGATCTCAAACGGCTGATCGACAATCTCGGCGTTGCCGATCTCGTGACTCTCGTCGGCCAGGTTCCCCAGGCAGAAGTAGTCGATCACTACGCGCTGATCGACCTGTTCGTGGTTCCGAGAACGACTGATCGGGCCGCCCGTCTGATCACCCCGCTGAAACCGTACGAGGCGATGGCCATGGGTATCCCGCTCGTCGTGTCCGATCTGCCGGCCCTGGCCGAGATCGTGGCGGACGGTCGAGGCGAGGTCTTCAAACCAGAGTCGCCCCAAGCCTTGGTCGCAGTGCTGGCAGATCTCATCGCCAGCCCGGCGAAGGCGAAGGCGAACGCCGAGCGCGCCACGACCTGGGTCACGGCTGAGCGCACCTGGAAATCCAACGGTGCTCGGCTGGCGTCCGCCTACAGCACGATCGGACTCGGCACGTGACGACCGTCGCCCCTCAGATCACCGAAGCGGCTCGCCAAGCCGAGGACCTGGCCAGGCCAGGCAGACTGGTGATCTCGTTCCCGCTCTCTCCATTCAATTCCTTCCCAGAAGATCTCGCGACCGGTGAGACAGATACCGCCCATGTCGCTGTCCCGCCGGGTCAACTCAAGGCAGCAGCCGCCACCGCCAGGGCGACCGGCACGCCAACGGTCTTCCACCTTCATTGGACGAGTTGGGTGCTCGGATCGGAACTAGACCGCGGTGCCGCCATCGCCCGCCTCGACAAAGGCCTGGGGCTACTTGAGGAATTCGATGACTTTCCGTTCGTCTGGACCGTTCACAACGCCCTCCCCCACGAGTGCGCTCACGTAGACCTCGAGGTGCGACTGAGGCAACGCATTATCGAGATGGCTTCGGTGATCCATGTGATGAACCCGATGACCACCGAAGTCGTATCACAGTGGTATCGGTTGCCCCATGGCAAGGTCGTCCAGATCCCGCATCCGCCGAGCCCTCCCGTCGATATCGACCGGGCTACGGCTCGCGAACAACTGGCAATTGATCCGGACAGACGCATCGTCGCCTTCCTCGGCCAGATTCGCCCCTACAAGGGTCTGGACCTCTTGCTGGATGCACTCGATCTGGCCGGCCCCTTGCAGGCGATCGTGGCCG
>QIDH01000075.1 GCA_003229305.1 Acidimicrobiia bacterium
ATGTGTACGGGTGCGATCTTCTGGGCCGGAATCACCCGGATCGTCTTTGCGCTCTCCGTTGAAGGATTGATGGAGTTCTTCGATAACCGACCGGACGCTCCTCTGCACCAGATGGCCAGCCGCCGATTGCTGTCCACGCAAGACGGCATCGAGGTTGTCGGCCCCGCCCTTGAATCCGAAGCAGCCAAAGCCCACGCCGGATTCTGGGCAGATTGAGGAGAGACTTTGCCACAAGACCTGAACATCTTGCACATCATGTTCGACTGCCATGACCCCAGGAAGCTCGCCGGATTCTGGTCGGCGGCAACCGGCTACCCGATCGAGGACGACTCGGAAGACTTCGTCAGATTGGCTCCAGGTCAGGGCGGCATTCGGCTCACCTTTCAGGCTGTGCCAGAAAACAAAATCGCCAAAAACCGGGTGCATCTGGACTTCAACTCCGGAGACATGGCGGCGACCGTCGATGCCTTGGTCGAACTTGGTGCGTCGGTGGTCGCACAACATTCGGGCGACAGTGTTACGTGGACGGTCATGTTGGACCCGGAAGAAAACGAGTTCTGCGTGAGCTGAGGTCCTGCAGACGAGTAGCGTCCATCCAATACCGGCCCAGACACAGAGCGGGAGCACAGCGATGGAACGCAGGATCATCAACCCTTGGACGTGGCAGGAACAGTTCGGTTTCAACCACGGGCACGAGGTCACTGGGGCGGAACGCACGCTCTATCTGGCCGGCCAGGTCTCGTTGGATGACGACGGCAACCTGGTGCACGACGGGGACATGGCCGGTCAAATCAACAAGTCCATCGACAACATCGAGGCCGTCCTCGCCGCCGCAGACATGACCCTTGCCGACGTGGTCCGACTGAACATTTACACCACGGACGTCGATCTGCTCCTCGAGAATGCGGCTGTCCTTGGAAGGCTCGTGGAGGCGGGAAGCAAGTACACCTCGACCTTGCTAGGTGTCACCCGACTGGCGTTCCCTCAACTGCTTGTGGAGCTCGAAGTCATCGCGGTCGTTTAGAAGGCCGGCGATGAGCGGTGGAATCCCTGACTCCGAGATGGAGCTCTACGACCTACGGATCGTCGTAGACCGAATCGAAGGTCGCAGCGTTTGCGGCCTGGCGGTTGGTGACTACTTCGAGGTGACCAAGAGCAGCCAGCTGCGAATGCCAGAGGGCAAACACTTCTGTATGTATGCGTTGGCCGCCGTCCTGCCGTTGTTGCCTGCGAAACAACGCCGGCTCCAAGCCGGAGATTGGTTGGAGATCGACACCGAAGTTGCGTGTCCTGATGCAGAGGAGCGGCTGGTCATGCGAATCGAGCGCCAGGGTCTGAGCACGATGCGGACCGCCGACCTGACGTGAGCAAACGGGAAGTCGGCCTCGCCTTCCAGAGCGACAAGGCCCCTGGAGAATACGCTCGCCTCGCCGCAGCGGGCGAGGCCTATGGCGTCGATAGGGTATCGGTCTACGGCGACCTGATGTTTCAACCGCCGATTGGTCCGCTGCTCGAAATAGCAAGCGCGACCTCCAGGGTGCGACTCGGCCCAACCTGCCTCAACCCATACTCTCTCCACCCATATGAGATCGCTGGTCAGATCGCAACCCTCGACCTGGTGTCCCAAGGCCGAGCCTTCCTTGGGCTCTCCCGAGGCGCCTGGCTGTCAGACGTCGGTATCGATCAGCCCGAAGCCATCAGACACGTTGAGGAAGCGGCTGCCTACGTTGGCAAACTATTGGCGGGGGACGACTCCGGCTTCAACGGCGAAGTCTTCAAGTTGAAACCAGGCGTGCGTCTGCACTACAAGCCACGACGATCCTCCGTGCCGCTCCTCATCGGAGGTTGGGGGCCGAGGATCCTTGCTCTGGCTGGAGGTATCGCTGCCGAAGCCAAAGTCGGGGGCAGCGCCAATCCCGAACTTGTTCCCATCGTGAGAGCCAGACTCGCCAGCGAAGACGTCGTGGTGGTATTCGGAGCAGTGACCGTTGTCGATGAAGATGCCGAGGCCGCCCGAAGCCTGGCGCGCTCCGAGGTGGCCCGCTACCTGGCAGTCGTCGCCGATCTCGACCCAACCACCCAACTGCCGCTTGGACTGACGGACCAGGTCCGATCCAGAGTGGAGGCAGGCGATGCGCACGGTGCTGGGCTGATGATTCCGGACGAAATCCTGGACCGCTTCGCCATCAGCGGCACCCCTGAGCAGGTCGCAGCGCACGTGGCCACCCTGTTCGACGCTGGTGTCGACCGGGTCGAGTTCGGAACACCGCATGGTCTCACCTCTGAGCGAGGTGTCGAGCTAATCGGGTCCAAGGTCCTGCCTCTGCTTCGCCTGATGGGCGGGCCATGAGGTTCGGGATCCGGCTGATCGACTATCTCGGCAAACCGTCCGAGCTGATCCGTCTGAGCGTGCTCGGCGAAGAGGCTGGTTTCGATTGTGTGTGGTTTCCACACGACACTTTTATGCGGAACACCTGGGCAACCACCGCTGCGGTTGCCCAGCACACGAAGACGATCGAGATTGGCACCGTCGGCGTCAACCCGTTCACCACTGATCCAGCCGAGATTGCCACCTACATCGCCACCCTCGACGAGCTGTCAAATGGCCGCGCAGTGCTGGGCCTGGGATTGCATACCGAAACGATGGTGCAGTGGACGGGTATCGACACATCTGACTATGTCGAGCGCACGGCAGACGCGGTGACGATCATCCGGCGGTTGCTGGCAGGTGAGGTGGTGGACATCAACACGCCGGCCTTTCAGTGGACCGACCAGTGTTACTTGCGTTTCGATCCCCTCAGGGCCGATATCCCGATCTACGTATGTGCGTTTGGTGAGAAGTATCTCGAAGTTAGCGGAGCGGTGGGCGATGGAAGTCTGCCGATGATCACCCCGCCAGAGTCCGCCGCTTACATGGTTCCTCCCATCCGCCGCGGCCTGGCAAGCGGCTCAAGAGAACCGGATGATTTCGATATCGCCGGGTGCGCCTGGTTGTCGATCGCAGAACATCGGGCAGAAGCAACCGACGTATTGCGAATGATGATCGCCTACTTCGGTCCATATCTGGAACCCCAAGCCCTCGAGATGGTCGGCCTGAGTCCAGAAGATTTCGAACCACTGCGCACACTCGTTGATGCCGGGCGCGTCGACGAAGCGAAGGCGAGTGTCACCCCAGACATGTTCAGGCTCGCCATCACAGGAACACCAGAGGACATCATCGCCCAGATTGAACGTCTGGCCGAGACTGGTATCACCCAAATCAACCTGGGAGGCCCGATCGGCCCAGACCCAGCCGAGGCGATCCGCCTGATGGGTGAGCGAGTAATCCCCCACTTCCGGGATTAGGGACCTGTCCGACAGGTGAGGGTTCCCTTTGTGTATGGCCCAAGCATGATCGCGCCGTGTTTCCCGGAACCTGAGGCACCGCGGCGCGTTCCTCCCACTGGACGCAGAGTCACACGATTAACGTCTAAGAGACCTTGGGCGCCTTACCTCGACTTTCTATATTCATCGGTTTCCTTGTCATAACCTCGGCTTGCAGCGCCTCAGGTAGCGAGACGAGCAGTTCGACATCCACGGAAACCGCGCCGGTAGCCGAAACCACAACAACGACTGTCACATCCAGCACATCGGCTTCGCAAAACAACCCGACGACCACGCTGCAGAGCCCGACCACCACTGAATCTCCCGCTCAGGAGACAACCACTACGTCTACGCCTCCGGCCGACCCGACGAGCCTGGTGATATATCAGTACGGAGTGCTTGGCCGATGGACAGGCACCGATTGGGACGACCTGTTTGCTGAATCTGCTGACCAGGTGCCGGCTGCGTCCGGTGAGACCTTCGGGGTCGTTGTCCTAGGCGAACCATCGGGAGCCACGACGACGGGCGGCGAACCAGCCTTCGTCTGCGACCCTCTCGCGTCCTGGGGCCTTCAGACCACCCCGAGGCTCGAACGAACCGCCGTCGGCCTGGAGCCGATCGCGGTTCTGGCCGAGTGGGAAATTCAGCCACGGCAAGCCACCATTCTGTCGCCTCCCCCTGCCGTCTACACCGAGGTTGTAGCCTCCTACTTGGAGTCGCGCGGCGTCACAGGTGCTCCGATCGACCTGATCCAGGTGGTCAGGGTCGACCTGGAGGGCGACGGGGTGGATGAGGTCTTGATTGCCGCCGAGTACTTCGAGGCCGGAAGACCGTTCGGCCCTTATGGCGCCATCGGCGAATACTCGATCGTGCTGCTGCGCAAGGTGATCGAAGGTGAGGTGCAGACCGCGGTCCTGCTCGAGTTCATCGGTGACGGCAACTTCGACGACGGGGCTTTCGCCGAGACCTTCAGAGTGGGAGGTTTCGCCGACCTGAACGGCGACAACAAGATGGAGATCATCACCAACTCCGGCTACTACGAGGGCGCAGGAATCGAGGCATGGGAATACATCAACGACGACATCGGCCCGGTCGTCGTTCTACTGAGCGGCTGCGGCGCCTGACGCCTTGCCGCGCTGACGGAGCGCGGTCAGCGGGCCAGGAGGTTCGAGTGGCGTTCCAGGCCTTTGATTACTGCTTCTACGTCCTCTTCGGAGTTGTAGCAGTGCCAGGAGAGGCGGAGGTTGCCGTCTCGGGGTGCTGCCAGAATCCCGTCACTTTCCAAAGCACCTGCCAGGGCCAGGTCGTCTGTTGCGGCGATAGCCACCATCGGTCCTCGTTTGGAGGGGTCGCGGGGGGTGACCATCTTGGCTCCGATGCGGTCGAGGCCTTCGACGAGTTGGGCGGTCAGGCCCTTGATGTGCTGTTCGGTTGCGGCGATGCCGATCTCGTCCATCAGGTCCATGCCCGCGACGCCTGCGTAGATGCTCGGAATCGGGGGCGTTCCGCTCTCGAACTTGCGAGCAGTCGCAGACGGCGAGTAGTCGAAAATGTCCATCTCGAAGATGTCTTCGTCAGCGAACCAGCCCGTCTGGGTGGGAACAATGCCTGGCAGCAGGTCCGCCCGGCTGTAGAGGAAACCAAGGCCCGCCGACCCGAGCAAATATTTGAGTGTGCCGCCGACCACAAAATCCACGTCGAGCTCGCGGACGTCGATGTCGACCGCCCCAACCGCCTGGAAAGAGTCGAGCAACACCAGGGCGCCCGCCTCGTGGGCGATGCGGATGACCTCCTTGACGTCTGTCAGGCTGCCGTTGCGGAAACAAACGTGGGTGATGGCCACCAGGCCGGTCTCCTCGTCGATCGCCTCTGCCAGTCGATCGAGTGGGATCGTCACGTCGGAAGCCGCAGGAACATGTTGAACCTTCACGCCGACCAACTCCTGGGCGTGCACGTTCTGGCCGATCGTCGGGAACTCGAAATCGCTCATCACGATCTTGTTGCGATCGCCAAGCACCTTGAGCCCGCTCAACAACGAACTGACACCGGCCGAAACAGACGTGGTAACCGCGATCTCATCCGTATCCGCGTTGAGTAGCCGGGCAAATCGGCTCCTGGCCGATTCGCTGCGTTCCACCCACAACTGCCACGGAGCGCCCTTCTCATCCCAATCGGTCAGGTATTGCTCGTAGGCAGCCCGTACCTCGGTCGACAGCGCGCCCTGAGAACAGCTGGCGGTGTATACGACTTGGTCGAGCAGGGGAAAACGATCCCGGATCGAGTCTGGCAAGGTAAGTGTCATTCACAGCCTTCGTTGTCGGTCAACGGCCAAGATAGGCCTTCTTCAACCCTTCGTGTTCTGTCAACACTTCCGCCGTGTCCGCCAGGACGATTCGGCCGGTGGCGAGCACGTAACCGTGGTCGGCGATCGACAGGGCCATGTTGGCGTTTTGCTCGACGACCAGAATCGAAACACCCGCCTCGTGGACCTGCTGAATGATCTCGAAGCTCTGCTCTACCAGGATGGGCGCCAGGCCCATCGACGGCTCGTCCATGAGCAGAAGCTTGGGCCGTGACATGAGCGCTCTGCCCATCGCAACCATCTGCTGTTCGCCACCCGAAAGCGTGCCTGCCAGCTGCCCCTTCCGGTCGGCCAACAGGGGAAAGAGCTGATAGACCTGCTCGAGGTCCTCAGAATGGTCGTCGTCACGCAGGTATGCGCCCATCTCCAGGTTCTCGAGCACTGTCATCGGGGCGAACAGGCGACGATTCTCGGGGACGATGGCCATGCCCTGGGCAATGCGAAAGCTGGTCGACTTCTCGGTCACATCTGCGCCGTCAAACTCGATCGTCCCCGATCGGGGCGAAACGATGCCCAGAATCGTCTTCAGGGTGGTTGATTTGCCAGAAGCATTGCCGCCGAGCAGACACACCAACTCGCCGATTCGGATCTCCATCGAGATGTCCTGGAGGATGTGGATCTGCCCGTAAAACGTATTGATATCCGACAGCGTGAGGAGGGCGGCGGAGTCGCTCATTTCGTCGCTCATTTCGTCGAGGCCGCCCCATACCCGAGATAGGCCTCGATCACCTGGGGGTCGGTTGCCACATCTTCGAAGCTGCCCTCGGCGATCTTTAGACCGTGGTCAAGAGCGATGACCCTGTCGGATATGCCCTCGACAACGTGCATGTCGTGTTCGATGACCAGGATCGAGTATCCGACCTCATCTCTGAGGCGGCCTATCAACTCCGTCATCTCATGCGTCTCTGCCGGGTTCATCCCGGCCGCAGGTTCGTCGAGCATCAACAACCGTGGATTGGTGGCCATGGCCCTGGCGATCTCCAACCTCCTCCGGTTGGCGTACGAGAGGCTGTAAGCAGGCTGATCCCATCGGTAGCCCATGAGTCGCTCGCCGAAGAAGGCGAGTTTCGATTCGGCCAGCTCACTGATCTCACGCTCTTCAGCTCTGGACGCCGGCGTTCGGAAGATTGACTGCCAGAGCCCCGTTTTCGTGTTCCCGTATGCGGCGGCCATGACGTTTTCCTTCACAGTCATATTGAGAAAGATTCGCAACGTCTGAAAAGTTCTGGCGATGCCCCTATTGGCGATTTCTTCGGGAGACCGTCCCACGATGCTGGCACCGTCCATCCGAATTTCACCGGAATCCGGCCGATAGACACCGCTGATCAGATTGAACAGGGTGGTCTTGCCTGCACCGTTCGGGCCGATCACGCTGACGATCTCACCTTGCTGGATGGCCACATCCGAATCCTGATCACCCCGAGTAGATTCGACGGCGAGGTCGAGGTTCTCGATGACGGTCAAGCCTCCGAACGACTTCGACAGCCCGCTCAGTTCGAGGATCGCGCTCATGTGAATCATCACGACCAGGACTGCACCAAAAAGGAGTTGGCGGGTGATGCTCGGCTGCAGCGCGAGCTTGTTTTCCCAGACAAGAATCGCCAGGTACACAGTAGGGACGAGCACGGCGATCCTCAGCCAACCCCTGGTGACCACCACGGCCAGCACTCCGGCCACCGCGAATACAAAGGCGTAGTTGGTAATCAGATCCTGCTGCTCGCCGAGTATCAACACCCAGCCATCTACGAATCTGGAGATGAACGTGTCATTTGCCACACCCAAGATCGATTCGTCCCAGATAGCGCTGGAAATGAACCGGACGACGAAGCCGAACAGGACCAACCCAGCCGTCACGGCAGCAATCGTCTGCCACCGCTTCATTGTCACGAAGAGCATCACTGCCAATCCGATGTAGAACAACCAGCCGGCCTTGCCGGGGTCACGCATCGGGGATGTATCCGATCGCGACTGCACCGAGCACGACACCGGAAATCGACCCCGATCCCCCCAAGATGACCGCCGCGTAGATGGTGATCAGGAACGGCAGGGCGAAGTTGTTCGGGAACACACCAACCTGGACTGCCGCGAAAATCGAGCCGGCCAGGCCGGCGATTGCCGCTCCTACGACAAAGGCCAGCAGCTTGAGCTTGTTGACAGGAGTCGTCATGTGCTCGGCTGCCAGAGTGTCTTCTCTGAGTGCCCGCCAGGCACGACCGGTGCGGGAGGCGTTGAGGTTGTGAAGGCCGGCGATGAGTACAACCGTCAAGATCAGCAAGAGGTAGTAATGCCGTTTGAAACTGTTGATCTGAAAACCAAACAGATCCCATGCCTCGACTCCAGGAATCCCATTCGGCCCTCCTGTCAGGTCGAGATCCTCGCTCACAAAGGGGAGCCGTCCGAAGTTACGAACCAACTCAACGAATATTTGAGCGAAGAAGAGCGTCATGATGGCGAGGTAGTCGCCTACCAACCGGCGAGATGGCAGGCTGAGCAGAGCTCCCAAAAGGGCGGAGGCGGCCACAATGATCGGAATCGCGATCCAGGTGGGCCAGTGGGCAGGCAACTGGTCTGACGCCACGATTGCGTAGAAATAGGCGCCGAATCCGTAAAAGGCCACGAAACCGAGGTCGAGCAAGCCGGCCCAGCCGACGACGACGTTCAGCCCAAGAGCCAGCATCGCCAACAGCAGAACCGTGATGCCAATCCGAATCTCACCCTGAGGAACCAGCAGTGGGTACACGGCGACCGCGCCTAGAAGGACTGCGAGTTTCCATCCGGTGGGCAGCTTGTCGAACGCTCGCCTGGCAGGCGCGGTCCAGCCCGAATAGCGGTCGCGACGTTCGTCGCTCTGCTCAACCCATTGGTCGACACCGATCTGAGACATGGTTCAGATCACCATCCTCGGTCCGTCAGGCACAGCGCAACGTGCCATCAGACCTTGACCAGTTCTTGGCGACCGAAAAGCCCTCTAGGACGCACCAATAACACCACGATCAGCAACCCGAAGACGATCAGGTTCTGGAAAGTGGAGGACAAATACCCTGTGGTGTATGCCTCGGCGAACCCGATCAGTAGGCCTCCGAACATGGCTCCAGGGATGCTTCCAATGCCACCGACGACCGCGGCCGTGAAAGCTTTGAGACCGGCGACGAATCCCATCAAATGGAACACTCGCCCAAAAACGAGGCCGACCATCACTCCGCCGACTCCGGCCAATGCAGATCCGATGAGGAACGTGACGACGATCACTTTGTCTACGTCGATGCCCATCATCGCCGCCGCCTCGCGATCGTACGAGACAGCCCGGACCGCCTTTCCAGTCCGTGTCCGATTGACCCACAGAGTCAGCAGGATCATCAGCGTGAACGAAGTGACGATGACCAACACACGCACCATCCACACACGAATCGGTCCGATCGGAATGCCGGTTTGGATGGCGATCAGCTTGGGTGCGTCATAGGTCCGCGAGTTTGCCGTGAACAGCAACAAGGCAGCGGCCTGAAGAAAGAACGAAGCCCCGACGGCGCTGATCAGCGGAGCAATTCTCGTCGAGTTGCGAAGCGGCCGGTATGCGAACCGCTCCAACGTTACGCCGATGGTCGAAGAGACGACTATCGCCGCCAGGAACATAAGCAGAATCATCAACCAGATGGGAACGAGGGGTGCTGACGCTCCACCAAGGACCGTCAGCACCCCGTAGCCGGCGAAGGCTCCAAACATGTAGACCTCGCCGTGTGCGAAATTGAGCAACTTGAGGATGCCGTACACCATCGAATACCCAAGGGCAAGGAGGGCGTACACGCTTCCCAGCGTCAGACCATTGACGGTCTGCTGGAGGAAGAACTCCATTCTCTGCTGCTCAGCGTGTTGTTAGCCGGCGATTTTCTTGGTCCCGTCCTCCTGAATCTCGGAGATGAAGAACTGACCCCCTGCAAGGTCACCGTCACTGGTGAACGAGACCGGCGAGCCGAGGATTGAATCAGCCAGATCCGTGTTCCGAATCTCGGCTTGAACGCTCGCCCGGTCAGGAGTCGCACCTGTCATGCACACCCGGTAGGTCGCTTCGATGATCACCTGAGCTGCGACAAACACCGGAGGCCCGAAGGTATTGGTGCTTTCGTATTCGGCGAGGAAGCCGGCCAACAAATCAGCCGAGCCTGCGACTCCGGCGATGTCAGGCGCAAATGTTGCAACCAACGAACCGGCGGCCGTGAAGTCCTCCGAGTCCATGCCGTCAGAACCGAAGATCCGTATGGTCTTGCCCTGCTCCGCCATCTGGTTGGCGAAGATCTGACCATTGGCGGCCACCTGCCAAGGCAGGTACACGAAGTCTGCATCGTCAGGAATCGTGCTGACCAGAGCGGAGAAGTCAGTGACGTCCTGACTGACCGATTCGGTCACAACTTCGACGCCTCCGGCTTCGAGCGCGGCAGTTGTCGAGTCTGCGAGTCCCGTTGAGTATGACGACTGGTCGTCGATCAGGAACACCTTCGAGGCACCTTGAGCGATCATGTAGTCGGCAGTGGTCGGGCCCTGCTCCGCGTCCGTCGGAACCGTGCGGAACATTCCGGTGTAGGTAGCAGCAATGCCAACCCGCGTCGACGACGGTGAGACGAAGCTGAAGTCCGAATCGAGGTCCTCGAACACGGCTCCTGCGGCGTCAACGTTGTCGCTACCGGCTGGGCCGACAGCGGCAACCATGTCTGCGTTGTCGACGAACTGAGCTGCCAACGTGGCGCTCTGAGCCGTATCGAACTGGTTGTCGCCCTCGACGATGCTGATATCAATGCTCAACTCTTCGTTGAACACATCAACCGCGTACTGCATCCAGTTGAGCTGGACCTCGCCGATGAAGGCAACCGGGCCCGTGATCGGACCAATGAATCCGATGCTGGCCACGCACGGCTGCATCTCCACTGCCGTGGTCGTCGTCGGTTCCGGAGCCATTGTTGTCGCCGGTGCGGCCTCGGTGGTTGCGGTCGTCGTCGCGGCGGGTGCCGCAGCGGCTGTGGTCGTCGTGTCACCTCCTGCACCGGCGTCGTCGTCGCCTCCGCAGGCGGCAGCCACGAGAGCCATCGCTACGAAAAGCAAGACCAATTTCGGCCATTGTGATCTCTTCTTCATGAATTTCCCTTCCTAAGTATGGGAGTCATCCCTAGTTTTCGTATGCCTCTGCCGCACTGCCCGCAGGGTGAAACACCCCGAGGACCCTCAACGGCCTATCACCTGTGTTCTCCAGGCAATGCCGCGTCGGAGGCGGAAGATGAATGCACGTGCCCATGGATATCGGAATATCGGGTTCGCCGTCAAGATGCAGCACTCCGTCTCCATCGAGCACGTAAACGATCTCGTCATATAGATGGTGGTGCGTAGGCGCTCGGCCAGGTGGAATCCAACCAACAAACTGGGTCACGTCCCTGCATCCCGCCTCTGGGTCCACCACAAACCGAAACTCACGATCCTTGCCGGCTGGAATGGTCGGCTGGTCTGCCACCCTCACCGTGACTTTGCGAACCTCGGGGAGGTCGCCTTCGGTCGGTTCAGGAGCCGTCACCGAGATCAACACCAAGCTCTGCGGTCCAGCGACGTCGATCTCGTAGCTCTCGCCGGCTCGGATATAGACACCCATGTCTGGCTCTAGGTCATGGGGCTCACCGTCGAGTAGAAGAGTGCCTGTGCCGGATCGCACATAGGCTATCTCATCCCGAAACTCGGCGACCTGTCGGCGTGACCGTCCTTGGGAAAACGTCATGACCCGTTGAACGAGGTGTTCAGCGCCAACGGACACATCAATCGTGGTGCGTACAGACATCGTG
>QIDH01000095.1 GCA_003229305.1 Acidimicrobiia bacterium
ATCACCGCCTACCTACTGTCGTCTGGGATTGCGACTGTGGTCGCGGGGCCGCTCGTGGACGCATACGGAGTCCGGATGACCTACCGGTGGGCTGTCGTGGTCTTTGCCTCAGCAGGGTTCGCGGCGGGACTTTCTCCCACACTGTCAGTGATGGTCGGCCTCCGTCTGGTGCAGGGGATTGGCGGCGGATTCTTGGTGGCCATCGCCCTAACCGCGGTCGGGCTGGTATACCCGGATCACCTGATGGGACGGGCGTACGCTGCCAGTTCGGTCGTGTGGGGCGTCATGGGAGTGGCAGGACCGGGGTTGGCAGCTGGATTGTTGACCTTCGCATCCTGGCGCTGGATCTTCTTCATCAACCTGCCGCTCGGCCTCCTCGCTCTGGTCGCAGGTTGGAGAGTCATGCCGGGACCGGTGGGAAAGAGCTCGCCGAGGGTCGACGTGGCAGGGGCAATGGCCATCGCAACGATCACCGCGGCAACCGTCCTTGCAGTAGACGCACTGGATTGGCGCTCCGCGTTTTGGGTCGCTGCGGCTCTGGTTAGCGTCCTCTGGTATCGGCGGCACGCCAAAGTCGCCCCCAATCCAGTGGTGCGGATCGAGCACATCGCGAGGCAGCCATTCGTTGGTTTGGCGGCCGGAATCGGCCTGGTGCTAGCCGGAGCTTTCACCATGTACGCATACCTTCCGTTCTTCGTAAGGGCCGGCCGGGGTGGTAGTTCGGCTCTGACCGCATGGTCGGTTCTCTTTTTCACCGTCGGTTGGACGTCTGGGGCGATGATCGGTAGCCGGATGCTCGACAGACGATCAGAGTCCTCGATGATCCTTGCCGGGTTCACGATGATCCTTCCGTCCATGGCCGTTATGGCGGTAGGCGCCGGTGTGAATGCACCGCTGTGGGTCGTGTTCGCAGGTTCGTTGGGGGTGGGTCTTGGTCTCGGGGTAGCGACCAATGCAGCCTTGACACTCCTGCGAGCTTCGACTTCGGCTGACCAGATCGGGAGGGCCTCGGCAGCCCACCAGTTCGCCAGAAATCAAGGCTTCACCTTCGGGGCCGCGATCGGCGGTGCCGTTCTGCTGTCGGTTGTCGGGGCCAGAGTCGGAGATGTCGAGCTGGTCCGCGAGATGTTGACCGGATCAGACGTGCCCGCTACGGATGTGGCGGCGACCGCGGTCCAAGTTGGTTTCGCTCTGTCAGGCTCGATTGGGATCGTTCTGGCGTTGGTCGGCCTCGGCTTTGTCGTGCGCACCCGCATGTGGCTGGCTCCGGCCAGAGAAGCGAGGAACACCGATCGTCGGGTTTCGGTGCCGGATCTGAGAGACTCCACCGAGTAGCGTTCCCGCCATGCGATCCGCTCTTCTGTGCCTCGTATTACTCGCGTCTGCGTGCGGTGCAGCCTCTTCGAACACTTCGACTACGGCGCCGCCCCAGACGATCCCTGCCGTTATCACGACGATCGCGGTATCAGAGCAATCGACCACGAGCACTACCGAGGTCTTGGCCTTGTGCGACCCAGCAGAGTTTTTCCCGACAGTTCTTCCTCCAGCGGCCGTCGACGATACTCCTGTATTCGCAGACGTTCCTTTGGATCAGTACACGGTCATCTCTGGAGCATGGACAGGTATGCGTAACGATGAGAACGGAAACCCGGTGATGGTGCTGATCCGCGGGGCGCTGCCCCCCGTGCAGTTCAGCGCCGACATCGAACCGATCACGATTCTCGACGGCGTGCCCGCGGCCCTCGGCCCACTCGAGGATGGGTTCTGGGGTGTGGCCTGGGCCCTGTCCCCCGACGATCGCTGCGACCTGTACAGCCTGATCCTCTACCCGCCCACTTCGGCGGATCAGGCGAGGGGCGTTGCGCTCAGTTTGGCGGAAGGCTCGATCACACAGTGATCGAATCGAGATCGTCAGCCACCAACACCTTCCCCTTGTAGCCTCCTGCCCTGATGTCAGCCATATAGGCCTCCTTGTCCGCCTCGGTGCGTGGCGATGGGATGAGGTGGGTGAGCACGAGGGTGCCGACCCCCGCCCTTTGTGCCAATCCACCGAGTTGCACCGTGTCTGAGTGATAGGCGGCGATTGCCTTGGGATCTGACAGGAGGCCGCCCCATACCGCAGATGTCCTGAACGCCTCGTGGACGAGGATGTCTGCACCGGATGCAAGATCCTCCATCTCTTGGCAGATCGTTGTGTCGCCAGAGATCACGACGGTCGCGTCAGGGGTGGTGACGCGGTAGCCCACCGCCGGAATCACGGGTTCGTGTCGCACTGACGCGGCCTCAACCGAAAGCCCGTCCAACCGGAAGACCACACTTGGTGTTGCCGGAGCGGGGAAGGGACGCACGGCCGGGTCTGGAGATGACGTATATCCGACATGGGCCGTTCGCATGGCGATCTCCTCCTGCCATGGGTCGAGAACCGTGCCGACCAGCCGTGATCCTGGGCCGTCCGGCACGAGAACGGGGAGTGGGTCCAGCAGCTCCGAACGGTCGGCTTCGAGCCAACGACTCATCAGAAGGTCGGCCAGCCCTACGAGGTGATCGCTGTGATGGTGGGTGATCGCCAGCGCTGCCAAAGTGGTCAGATCCTGGCCGGCTTCGGTCAGCCGCAGTGTCGTGGCTCGCCCACAGTCGAATTGGATCGCGGTTCCTTGGTACCGAAGCAATACCCCTGGGCCCGCTCGGCCGGGTTCCATGAGCGGGGTCCCTGAGCCTGTGATTGTGATCGACGTACTCATCCGCAGTGGATTATGGCTGTTCGAGCGCGCTCGGGACGGCAGGAGTCGGGTCGGCGGAGTGGCCTCTTCGCCCCCATGCAGCGGAGATGATCGCCAGGAGGGCGTAGCCGAAGAAGGCTGCCGCGAATGGGGTGACCGATTGGCCAATTGCGCGGTCGACGATCGAGGAGAGGAGAGACGCCACGACGAAGCTGAAGGTTCCGATCATCGCGGAAGCGGTTCCGGCGATATGGCCCATTGGCTGCATGGCGATGGAGTTGAGCAGCGAAAGCGACACTGAGAACGAGGCGAGCATGAGGGTCATTAGGGGGAAAAAGACCCAGAAAGGCGGGATTCCGCCTGTACTCAGAGCTGAGAGAGTCAGCACGCCGGAGGTTCCGGCAAAGGCGGCGAGGGCAGCGCTGACGAGCCTGGAAGAACCAAACCTCTCGACGGTGCGACTGATGGTGATGGCCGCGACGGCGGTGGTTCCGGCTGAGATGGCGAACCACATCGGGAATCGGGCCGCTTCACCGTAGATCTGGTCGTAGATCCGCTCGCCGGAGGCCAAATAGGGGAGGAAGGCGCTCAAAGCGAACGTGATGGCCAGCGTGGGGCCGAGGGTCTGGCGGGTAGTCATGACCTCCCTGGTTGCCGCCCAGATTCCTTTCGGGTCCAGCGGGCGACGTTTGGCGACAGGAAGTGATTCCTCGATCCTCATTGCCCAGATGGCCAGGAGAGCTGCAAGTACAGCCGGTAGTGCGAACGTGGCGCGCCATGAGCCGAACTGCATCGCTCGCTGGCCGAGGAAGGGCGCCACCGCCGGCACGATCAGGAAGATGGCCATCATCGTCGCCATCACCCTGGCCATCTTGTCGCCTGAAAAACGATCGCGCACAATCGCAAGGGCTACGACCCGAGGTCCGGCGGCAGCCACACCCCACAGGAACCGCAGCACGAGGATGGCAGTCAGATTGGGGGAGAGGGCGGTGCCGAAACCGGCCACAACGTAGATGCCCAACGTGGACAACAGGACCGGGCGGCGTCCGAATCGATCGGATAGCGGACCGTGCAACATCTGCCCGAGTCCGAGGCCGAGAAAGAAGACCGTGATCACGAGTGCCACGTCCGTCGAGTCTGGCGAAAGGCCAAAGTCTCGCCGCACGTCGGCGAAGGCGGGCAGGGTCGTATCGATCGCCAGCGCCACCGTCGCAGTGATCGAGGCGAGCAACACGACGAACTCGCCGCGACTCTGACGCCCAAACCGTTTCTCAGCGACCATCCTGGCTTCCCGCCTCACACGAACCAGTCACAGTAACTCGCCGAAGTACTGTGCTACCCCGATCAAGCCGGAGCTGGCGCCATAGACGCGGCCGAGCCTGGACGGTGGCGGCCCAGGCTCGGCGGTTGGTTGGGGTGGTCTACTGGGAAATGCTAGGAGGACTCGGCGGGTCGGCCTTGTCTGCTCCTTCTTTGAACAGTTCGCCGATGGCCGCAACCGAACCCAAGAGGCCAGATGTGTCGAGCGGCAAGAAGATCTTTGTTGCGGTGCCGTTGGCGATGCCTTGCAGGGCATCCATGTAGCGGATGGCGATGAGATCGTCCGTTGGGTTCCCGTTGTGGATGGCGGCGAATACCCGTTCGATGGCCTGGCCTTCGCCCTCTGCAACCGTAAGTTTCTGATAGGCGTCTGCATCGGCCACGAGCTTGATCGATTCGGCCTGACCGGTGGCCCTCAGAACCTGAGACTCCTTCACACCCTCTGCCTCGAGGATGGCTGCCCGCTTCGAGCCCTCTGCCTCGGTGACCACGGCCCGTCGCTCGCGCTCCGCCTTCATCTGGCGGTGCATGGCCTGGGTGACATCGGCCGGCGGCTCGATGCGCTGGATCTCGACACGCACGACCCTGGTGCCCCACTTGTCTGTGGCCTCGTCGAGGATGCCCCGCAGAGAGGTGTTGATCAACTCTCTGGACGTCAAAGCTTCGTCGAGCGCCAGGTCGCCGACAACATTCCTCAGATTGGTCTGGGCCAGCTTGGTGACTGCCAGGATGAAGTTCCCGACGTTGTACTTGAGCTTCACCGGATCGGTGGCCTCGTAGTAAATGACCGCGTCGACGGTGACCACCACATTGTCCTTGGTGATGACCTCCTGGGGTGGCACATCGGCCACCTGTTCACGCATGTCGACCTTCAACAGGCGCTTGACGAACGGCATGACCCAACGCAGGCCTGGACCGACGGTCTTGTCGTATCGACCTAGGACCTCGACGAGACCCTTCTCGAATGGGCGCACGATCCGGAATCCGGTCGCGGCCACCAACATCGCCCCGATGGCGATGACGGCTAGCAAACCAATAACTGCTGCCATTGTTCTCCCTCTCTCCCTCTTTCTCGCTTTCAATCGTACTGAGTCTTTTCGCCCCGCGGCCCCGACCCTGCGTTTCAGCTCAGAGCAGCGGTCTCATCTGTCGTAGTCGGCCGACTCCGAAACGACGAGCCTCGTGCCCCGAACTTCTATGACCCGCACCACCGCACCCTTCTTGATACGGTCTCCATCAGTGGTCGCTCTCCATTCCTCCGTTTCGACCCTCACTCTCCCGGCGTTCTCCACTGGATCGACGGCGGCCAATACGAGGGCCTTGGCCCCGACGTAACGGTTGGCGCCCACCCTCGGCTGTTCCTTCTCGTCTTGGCGACGAACGTACTTCTGCAGGTAGAACAAAGCAGAGGCCGAAACCGCCAGAAACGTGATCCATTGCGCGAGAACGTTGGCGCCGACCCAGGCCAGGATCGCGGCGGCCACTCCTCCTACGGCGAACGGAAGGAGAAAGAATCCTGCGGTGAAGATCTCTCCGATCCCCATGAACATGGCAAGGCCCGTCCAGACCCATCTCCAAATTTCGTTGTCTTCCACGCTGCTCCCCTCTCCAGAGCTCAAAACGATGGCGATCACGATCGCCGAGATCGCCGTTCCATAAAGCACAATGGATATTCGTCGGCTCGGCACAGACGATCGTTGAGGTTTTGCCCTCTTTAGGTCATCCCAACTTCGGAATGTCTTCGTTCCCGGTTTGCGGGCCTCGCGGGCCCAATCCTCGGCGAACGCCGCCAGGTCTGGTCCCGTCACATCCTCGGTTCTGCGGCCGTCGGCCAGAGCGTCGCGTAGGTGAGATCTGAGTTCGATGCCCATGTCCTCGACGGTGTGGGTTGGGACATCGGTTTCTGCCCAGTAGTGCTCACAGTCTCGAACGATGCGGTCGACGGTGTCAGTCACTTTCGACTCCATTCAGCACCTCCGATACGCCCCTGGTCAATCGTTTCCAGTCTCGTCGCCACTCGTGCAGCCTGCTGGCTCCCTCGTTCCTGATGCGGTAGTACTTGCGTTGTGGTCCTCCGGTCGAACCCTCGAAATAGCCTTCCACAAGTCCCTGTTTCTGGAGCCGACTCAGCAGCGGATAGATGCTTCCGTCGCTGACCAGATCCAATCCTCGGATTTCGAGTTTGCGGACCATTTCGTACCCGTAGCTCGGTTCCTCGTCGATCAGTGCCAACAGGCACATGTCGAGGACTCCTTTGAGCAGTTGTGACCGATGTTCCATCTGTTCGATCTTCTCGACGATCCGCCTGCCTCGCCATTGTATCTCGTACACTGTTGTTACGCAAGGTAGCTGGCGTGACAAGGTATCTCGGATACCAGCTGAGCCGTATTCACTGGCGATCGCGGCTCATAGGGCGCAAGTCAACATCCGCATCATCGCCACCGACATCGACAACCGGGCCTTGGCCAGAGCGAAGCTCGGACGATATGGGGAGGCAGAGATCAAGGACATTCCCGCAGATGTCGTCGATGAGTATTTTGAGGACGAGGGGGACAAGTGGAGTCGATCCCGCTCTGCGTGGGAGCATTGTTTGGCGCCGGTAAAACTTGTTGCACGACCCGGTCCCTCGCGAGGCGGCGTTTGATCTCATCCTTCGTCACAACTTGGCGATCTATTTTGAATATGAGGCCAAAGGCGATCATCGGCGGTTCGTGAAGGCTCTCCGCCCCGGCGGCATTCTGATCCTAGGCGGAGCAGAAAGGTTTTCGTCCCTGGGAAATTGGCTTGGAGCTGATCGAGTCTGCGATGTACCGATTCGACCCGAGTCTGGCTGACCATCTCGAAAACGGGCCGTCCGCTAGAGCGGGTTGGAGATTGGTCCCCCAACTACACAACGCAGGTAGTGGGCGTCGATGGCTGAGATGGCGGCTTCGTCCAGCCCGTCGGCGATAAGCCCTTCGCGCAGCGCGATGCGCCCCTCCGCCGCCGAACCTCCGTTCGCCAAGCAGGCGTAGGCCTTAGCCATGTGGTCTGGCGCGCGAGAATTTCC
>QIDH01000030.1 GCA_003229305.1 Acidimicrobiia bacterium
TTTCCGCGATCCTGTCCACCTGCAACCCGGCCGCGTTGACGAGCCTTCTGGTCGACAACTCGAGCCCGGCTTCGGTCCGAACCTCGGTGAGAGTTCCACTTCTGGTTATTGCTGTTACTTTGGAACCAACCAGGACTTTGCCGCCTCGCGACTGAATCTGGCCCGCCAGGGCGGAGGCGACCTGCCCAAAGCTGACGATTGAGGTACCTGGCACCCAAAGGGCGGCGACACCGGTGGCGTGTGGCTCGTGATCGGCTATGCCGCTCGGGCCGATCCGTTCCGTCTTGATCCCGTTGGCCGATGCCCTCCCCTCTAGATCCGCCAGCGCACCCATCTGTTCTCGATCGGTGGCAACCACGACCTTGCCGGTCCGAGCGATCTCGATGCCGTGGTGCGCACAGAACTCGTGCATCTGGCTGGCCCCCTCGACACAGAACTTCGCCTTTTGCGAACCGGGTTCGTAGTAGAGACCCGAATGGATCACCCCGCTGTTTCGTCCCGTCTGATGGGTCCCAACCTGTGCCTCCTTCTCGAGCACCACGACGGTGGATCCTCGGCGGAGTTCGAGCACCGCGGCGGCGGTTGCCAGGCCGACGATGCCGCCGCCGATGACAACCACATCCACGGAATCCATTAGTCCGTCACCGACACAATCACGCCATGTCTCCACCTGGGTGTTCTGGGACCGTGGTCACCGAACGTCTCACAACGTGCACGTTGGCTAACCGAAACCCAGGAAGTCGCCCATCGCCTCGGCGACCTTGTCTGCCTCAACTGTGAGTTCGTCCACCGCATCGGTCACTTCACCTTCGAGTGTCGATTTGGCGTCGACGTAGATCTTGAGCTTGGGCTCGGTGCCACTTGGGCGGATCAGTACCCTGCCAAGTTCGTCGAGCTCCAGCACCACGAGGGCAGATTCGGGAAGCCATCTCGGACGTTCTTGTGCTCCTTGTCGGAAGTCGGTGACGGAGGCAATGGCGTGGCCGGCCAGTTCGGACGGCTGGTGTTCCGCCAGAAGGGTCATGGCGGCGGCGATCTCGGTTTTGCCCGAACTGCCAGGCCTAACGACACTTTTCTGAGTCGAAATCCACAGACCATGCTTGCGATAGAGCGCACCGAGCTGATCGTGAACTGTGTGGCCTTTCTCCTTCAGATCCGCGACGAGGTCCGCGAAGACCAGGGCAGCGCTCACGCCGTCTTTGTCTCTCACGACCGGGCCTACTGTGTATCCGAGGGCCTCCTCATAGCCGAAGACAAATGTCCCCCGCCCCTCTTCCTCGAGATCCATTGCTGCGTTCGCGATCCACTTGAAACCGGTCAGGGTCGTCTCGAAGCGCGCCCCGTACTCCTCGGCAATCGACCGGAGCATGGGAGAACTGACAATCGAATTGATAACGATAGGTGTGGCTGCATCGCCGTCGCGGGTCGGTACGTAGTTGGCGAGCACGTAGTCGGCCATCAGTTGGCCGATCTGGTTTCCGGTCAACTTCTCCCAGCCGTCCTGGGTCGGAAGCGATATACCTAGGCGGTCGGCGTCAGGATCGTTCGCTATGACGACATCGGCGCCGATCCGGCGTGCCAGAGAATTGGCGAGGTCGAGGGCTCCCGGTTCCTCCGGATTGGGGAAGGCGACGGTCGGAAAACGCCCATCGGGCTCGACCTGTTCAGGTACCGGATGCACGTCGTCGTAGCCGGCATCCGCCAGGGTCCGCTTGACCGACTGCCACCCGACTCCATGCATAGGCGTGTAAACGATCCGCAACGCTGGTCGCGAGTCTGCCAGGACCCGTAATTCTGCGATGTCGCGGAGGTATGCAATGAACATTTCGCGCTCGATCGGCGTGGCGAGCGCAGACGAACCGGCCAGCACACCATCGGCAATCGGCACCTGGTTGGCCGGTCCCACTTCTGCGATACGAGCCGCGACCAGACCGTCGGTAGGAGGCACGATCTGTGCCCCGTTGGCGTCGTAGACCTTGTACCCGTTGTCCTGGGGCGGGTTGTGGCTGGCAGTAATGACAATGGACGCACACGCTTCGAGTGCCAGGCCCGCGTACGCAACCAGAGGGGTCGGAGTTTCGCCCTCCCAGTATCGAACGCTGATACCGGCGGCCACCAGCACGCCAACGGCGTCTGCGATGAACTGGGGGCTCGACAACCTGGCGTCCCGGCCGATCACGACCGGGGTGGACGGGATACCTCCGTGTCGCTCCACCAGCATGTCGGCCAAACCTCTGGTGGTGCGGATGACAACGGCCCGATTCATGCGATTCGAACCTGCCTCCACCGCACCTCGTAGGCCTGCGGTGCCAAACGCAAGAGTTCCGTTCATGCGCTCCAACAGCTCCGTGCGATCTCCGGATTCGACCAGATCCTGAAGCTCCGCCCTCGTATCAGGGTCGGGATCGGCGGCGATCCATGCAATGGCTCTCTTGACAAGATCAGTCACATCTCCGACGTTACCGCGCGCCGGAGTCGGTTTGGGCACCGAAGGAAGCTAATGTCGTTCTAGTTCACCAATAAACCATGACCTGTAACCGCGCCCGAATCACCCACCTGCTCACCTTCGCCGTCGCAACGGTGCTCTTCGTCGCGACCAGCGCGAGTGCTTCGGAGGATCTGGCCCCTGGTGGGACATTCACCGATGACAACGGGAACACTCACGAAGGGTTCATCGAGGCGATCTTCGCAGCCGACATCACGAGTGGCTGCAACGCAGATGGAACCCTCTACTGCCCGAGCGATCTCGTGACCCGAGCCCAGATGGCTTCTTTCCTGGCGAGGGCGCTGGACCTGCCTGCCGCATCTGAGGACTACTTCGACGACGACCGAGGTGTCCACGAGGACAACATCAACCGGATCGCAGAGGCAGGCATCACGATCGGAGTGGCACCACGCACTTTCGACCCGAACGGTTTTGTCCCTAGGGACCAGATGGCATCGTTTCTGGCAAGGGCGATCCCAGATCTCGACCCGGCCACAGGGGATCAATTCACCGACGACGACGGCAACACCCACGAGGCCAACATCAACATCCTCGCCTCGAATGGGATCACCGTCGGTTGCGGGACCGGGACCTATTGCCCTGGAGATCTGGTGCCGAGGGATCAGATGGCCTCGTTTCTCGGCCGTGCCCTCGACCTCACCGAGAACGTTCCACCACCGATCCTCCTGCCAGAGAGCGGACCGCTGAGCGAGGCGCAGGCCACTGCACTTTTCTCGCAATATTTTTCGTCCGCTGACGTCGCCGACGCCGTCCACATTGCCGATTGTGAGTCAAACCTCGACCCAGACGCGTGGAATCCGGCCGGCTTTGGGGGTCTCTTCCAGCACATCTCGACCGCATGGGACTCGCGCGCCGCCGCGGTTGGGTTTGCAGGCGCCAGCATCTTCGACGCCGAGGCCAACACTGCCGCGGCCGCCGCGCTTTTTGCGACCAACGGGTGGGGACCCTGGCCTGCGTGCGCAGCGCATATCGCGGCCGGTTGAGTCCGACCGACCCGTGATATTGCAGTCCTAACCCGATTTTTGGGAACCAGAAAAGGAGCAACCATGCCGATCGCCAGTCCGCAAACCTATCGGGCAATGCTCGACGCAGCCAGGGTGGGCAGGTATGCCCTGCCTGCTGTGAATGTCACCTCCAGCACGACCATGAATGCAGCGATGCAGGGATTCGCCGAAGCGGAGTCGGACGGCATCATCCAGATCTCGACCGGTGGTGGCGAGTTCGCCTCTGGCCTGGCCGTCAAGAACATGGCGACCGGCGCAGAAGCGCTCGCCGAGTTCGGATGGCGAATGGCGGAGGAATACCCGGTCAGTTTTGTCCTGCACACTGACCACTGCGCCGCCACCAAGCTCGACACGTTTGTGAAGCCTCTGCTGGCCGTCAGCGAGCGAAGGGTCGCCCAAGGGTCACCACCCTTGTTCCAATCGCACATGTTCGATGGCGGTGAACTCCCGCTTGCCGAGAACTTGACGATCGCCGAAGAGCTCCTTGACCGAATGGCGGCAATCGGGATCATCCTCGAGATCGAGATCGGCATAGTCGGCGGTGAGGAAGACGGAGTAGACAACGAGAACGTCGATCGCGCCAAGCTGTACACGTCGCCAGAAGACATGCTCGAAGTGGCCAGTCGCCTCGGCACCGGAGAGCGGGGCACCTATCTCCTGGCCGCCGTTTTCGGCAATGTGCACGGCGTCTACAAACCTGGCAATGTCAAGCTCGATCCAACGATTCTGCGCAACGGGCAGGCGGCCGTCGAAGCCGCCCATGGAGAGCCAGGACGGTTCTTTCTCGTTTTCCATGGTGGATCAGGGTCAACCCTCGAAGAGATCCACGAGACGCTTGACTACGGCGTGATCAAGATGAACATCGACACCGACATGCAATACACGTATACCCGCAGCGTTGCCGACCACATGTTCACCAACTACGAGGGCGTCCTGAAGGTCGACGGAGAGGTCGGCGACAAGAAGGCGTACGACCCTCGGCCTTGGATGAAGAAGGCCGAACAAGCGATGGCCGATCGGGTGATGCTGGCCTGCGATCAGCTCAAGAGTGCCGGAAAGACCTTGACTTGAACTAGAACCAGCCGGGAGTCGGTGACGCGGGTAAAGTCGCTTTCCTGACAAGTCAGGGGAGTGGATGGATCTCGATTGGCACAAGGTCGCAGAGCTGGACGAGCTGGGTGAAGGAAGGGTCAAGACAGTAACGGCCGGCCGGTTCACCATCTGTCTCGCCCACTTCAACGGCGAGTACGGCGCCCTCGACAACCATTGTCCGCATCAAGGTGGTCCGCTTGGTGAGGGTTCGATCGAAAACGGCTGGCTTCGCTGCCCATGGCATGGCTACGACTACGACCCCCTGACCGGGGTGCCCCCAGAGGGTTTCAGCGATGCTCCTGCGCGCCACGAACTCGAAGAACGCAACGACGGGATCTACGTAGGTGTCCCCGCCGAGCGACCACAAGTGCGGACCGTCAGCGATGTCGTTGTCGAAACTCTGGTCAATTGGGACATAAGTCACGTCTTCGGCATGGTCGGACACTCCAACCTCGGGTTTGCGGACGCGTTGCGCAGGGCTGAGGGACGAGGAGACATCACATACATCGGCATCCGACACGAGGGGGCCGCGGCATTCGCTGCAAGCGCATACGGAAAACTCACCGGCAAGGCGGCTGTCTGTTTCGGGATCGCAGGACCAGGCTCGACCAACCTGCTGACCGGCTTGTACGACGCCAAGGTGGACCGCGCCCCGATCCTGGCCGTCTCCGGACAGGTTCCTTCAAAGGACCTGGGTCGTGGCGCCTTCCAGGACCTGGACCTCCAGGCGGCCTTCGCTGACGTCGCCCGGTTTTCCACAACAATGCTGCCGGGCTCCAATCACGCGGAACTCGCCACGTTGGCGGTCAAGACGGCGATCCTCGAGCGCGACGTCGCACACCTGATCTTCCCTGATGAGGTCCAGGTGGAACCCGCCCAAGACATGGAGGCCGGAGGTCCGCAAGGTCGGATCGGATCAAGAGAGATCGGACCGCCCGCCGAGGCTGTGCGCGCTGCCTGCGACCTGATCTCTGGTGCCGAGCGGCCTATCGTCCTCGTCGGCCATGGCGCCCGTTTCAACATGGAGCCGATAACGGCCCTGGCCGAGCAGCTCAACGCCCCGATCTTGACCACGTTCAAAGGCAAAGGCCTGATCTCTGATCGCCATCCCCTCGGCGCCGGCGTGCTTGGCAAATCCGGAACTCCTGTCGCCTCCTGGTTCATGAACGAGTCAGACCTGATCATCGTCTTTGGCGCATCGTTTTCGAACCACACCGGCATCGCCTCATACAAACCGATCATCCAGATCGATTTCGACCCCACCGCCCTTGGCCGTTTTCACCCGGTCGCGGTTCCGATTCAGAGCCACGTAGGCGTGGCAGCCCAAGCGCTGCTCACCCACCTGGACAACACGCCGAGCACCGATCAGCGGCCCGAGATAGCCCAGAGATGGGAGATCTGGAGGGCCGAGAAGGCCAAGAGGGTCCTGGATTCGAGCGGCGAAGGCATCTCGGCTGCGGCCGTTTTCGATGCCATGAACCGGCATGTCGCCGAGGATGCGGTGATCTGTGTCGACGTCGGCAACAACACATATTCGTTTGGCAGATACTTCGAGGCGACAGAACAGGATGTCCTCATGTCCGGGTATCTCGGTTCCATCGGTTTCGGTTTCCCGGCTGCGATGGGGGCTTGGGCGGCCGCCCCTGAGCGCCAGATCATCGCGGTCACCGGTGACGGCGGGTTTGGGCAGTACATGGCCGAGATCACAACCGCAGTGAAATACGGAATGAACATCACCCACCTCCTGCTGAACAATTCGTCTTTGGGGAAGATCTCGAAGGAACAGAGAGATGCCCACTTCGACGTGTGGCAGACGAGCCTCGTCAACCCGGATTTCGCAGCGTTCGCCGAACTTTGTGGTGCCAAGGGAAGCAGGGTCGAGTCTGCCGACCAGCTAGACGGCGCATTGCGCTCAGCCCTCGATCATCATGGCCCATCGCTGGTGGAGGTCGTCCAGGACCCGCTTCTCCTCTGAGTACTCAGCGAGATTGTCGCGAGTAGTCGCTTATCACCAGGTAGGCGAGGATGAAGACGCCAAACGTCCGCCCGATGTAGAAGAGGTAGGCACCGAGCGCGATGGCCGTTCCCAACCCGATGACCCTGCTGACACGTTCTGTAGCGTCCCCAAACATGGGACGAAGAACCTCTCGCAGCATCGAGGCACCGTCCAGGCCGATTATGGGGAGCCAATTCACCAAACCCCATAGGACACTCACCAAAATAAACATGCCGATCACGAAAACGACCGCCGTCTCGACGGTCGGGTCGAACAGGACGAATCCCCAGGGTGATGGGATCGCCCGTTCTGCGAGGACGCCGAATACTCCTCTGGTGACCGCAACGTAGAGGCCGAG
>QIDH01000051.1 GCA_003229305.1 Acidimicrobiia bacterium
ATTCTCAACCCCGGTTTCACCGACTACAAGGTGCCTTCCGCTGCCGATCTCGATTTCCCCATAGAGTTGGAGTTCATCGAGACCGACGACCCCTACGGTCCGTTCGGGGCCAAGGGGGCAGGCGAGCCGGGCATCGTGCCGACCGCCCCTGCCATAGCCAACGCCGTCTACGACGCAGTCGGCGTTCGCATTCATGACCTGCCGATCACCCCGGAAAAGGTGTTGAAGGCACTCCAGGATCGTGATCGCGCGCTCGTGAGGCCGGCGGCGGATTCTGTTGTCAGGCCATGAATGATCGAGAAAGGTTGACATGCCATGCCTCTTGAGAAGACCTACATTCCATACGGCGGCTACTGGAGCACGCCGTTCGCCCGCTGGCAGGGCAGCCTGAGCGAATATCACTCGATCCGCCTGGTAGGCCAGGTGGGCCGCGAGTTCCTTACAAGTCGCGAGCTCGTGCCCGATTCGTTCGATGGTGTCGTTCTCGGGATCACCGTCACCCAGAGCCACGCCTTCTACGCAGGCCCATGGTTCGCCGCCCTCGTGGGAGCCCCGGACATCACCGGTCCCACCGTCTCCCAGGCGTGCGCCACCTCGGTTCGAAGCCTGGCGAGCGCAGCTCTCGAAATAGAGGCCGGTACACGAGAGTGCATCCTGGCGGCAGCCTGTGACCGCACCAGCAACGGTCCTCACATCTATTACCCGAGCCCTGACGGCCCAGGAGGCCACGGCCGATCAGAGGATCCGGTCATTGGCAACATGAACCTGGACCCGTACGCCGGTCTGGCCATGACCGAGACTGCGGAGAACCTCGCCACGGAGGCGGGGATCGGCAAGGAGGAGCAGGATTCCGTAACGCTGATGCGTTTCGCGCAATATGAGGATGCGCTGGCCGACGACCGGGCCTTCCAAAGGCGGTACATGGTCCCGGTAGAGCTCAAGAGAGGCAAAAAGTCGGCCGGATTCCTCGAAGCCGACGAGGGAGTCCATCCGACCAGCGCCCAGGGCTTGGAAAGGCTCCGCCCAGTACTGGAGGGCGGAACCGTCACGTATGGCTCGCAGACCCATCCGGCAGACGGCAACGCCGGCATCATCGTCTGCACACAAGAGCGGGCCTCAGAGCTCTCAAGAGACGAAAATATCAACGTCCAGATCCTCAGCTATGGGGAGGCGCGCACCGAGAAGGGCTTCATGCCCAAGGCCGTCGTCCCGGCCGCCCGCCACGCCCTGGTGCGCGCCGGCATCGACGCCGCACAGTGTGCGGCCATCAAGACCCACAACCCCTTTGCGGCCGCCGACATCTATTTCAGCCGCGAGATGCACGTGGCCCCCGAAGACGTCAACAACTACGGCTCCCCACTGATCTGGGGCCACCCCCAAGCCCCAACTGGCATGCGGGCCATCATCGAGTTGATCGAGGAACTTGTGATCCGAGGCGGCGGACACGGCCTGTTCTCCGGCTGCGCCGGAGGCGACTCGGCCATGTCCCTGGTGCTCAGGGTGAGCTGAGGCTGTTGTCTCGCCGGTTCAGGCGATCACAGGTACCTGCTCCATGGCCGCCGCCACCTTTTCCGCCGGGTAGTCGTAGTCGACCAGGTTCCCGGCCAGATAGGACTCGTAGGCGGTGAGGTCGAAATGACCATGCCCACACACCGCGATGAGGATGACTGTTTCCTCGCCCGTCTCCTTCGCCCGTTTCGCTTCCCGGATCGCTTCGGCGATGGCATGGGTTGGTTCGGGGGCGGGGAGGATCCCCTCCGTCCTGGCAAAGATAACAGCGGCCTCAAAGCACTCTGTTTGATGGATGGCTTCGGCCTCTGTGAGGCCAAGCTCGTAGATGTGTGACACGAGCGGGGCCATCCCGTGGTAGCGGAGACCGCCTGCGTGGATGGGGTCCGGCACGAAGCTGTGGCCGAGTGTGTGCATCTTCACCAGAGGCGTCATCCCGATCATGTCGCCAAAGTCGTAGCGATACTCACCTCTCGTCAAAGATGGGCAGGCCGCCGGCTCCACACAGCGGATGGTCGGGTTCATTCGCCCCGCCAGCTTCTCACGCAGGAACGGGAAGGAGAGGCCGGCGAAGTTGGAGCCTCCGCCCGTGCAGCCGACGAGCAGGTCGGGCTTCTCGTCGATCTTGGCTAGTTGCAGGAGCGCCTCCTCGCCGATCACGGTTTGATGAAGCAGAACGTGATTGAGCACGCTGCCCAGTGCGTACTTGGTGTCTGGATCACCCACCGCCGCCTCCACGGCTTCGGAGATGGCGATCCCGAGACTGCCAGGGCTGTCAGGGTTTTCGGCGCCGATCTTGCGGCCGGCTTCGGTGACGTCTGAAGGGCTCGAGTGCACCGTGGCGCCCCAGACCTCCATCATTGTCTTGCGATACGGCTTCTGTTCGAACGAGGCCGCAACCATCCAGACCTCGCATTCGAGGCCGAAAAGCGACGTAGCCAGGGCGAGGGCCGATCCCCACTGACCTGCGCCCGTTTCGGTCGTGAGCTTCTTCACTCCCTCTTGGGCGTTGTAGTACGCCTGGGGTATAGACGTGTTCGGCTTGTGGGAGCCTGCCGGGCTCCCCCCTTCGTACTTGTAGTAGATCCTGGCCGGCGTATCGAGGTACTTTTCAAGAGCTCTGGCCCGGTGCAGGGGAGTGGCTCTCCATGTCTTGTAGACGTCCATCACGGGGCCGGGGATGTCGATGTACCTTTCGGTGCTCACTTCCTGGCCGATGAGTGCCATCGGGAAGAGTGGCGAGAGGTCATCTGGCCCGACTGGTTCATGGGTTCCCGGATGAAGCACCGGTGGGGGAGGTTCAGGAAGGTCGGGAACGATGTTGTACCACTGGCTGGGGATCTCGGACTCGTCGAGTGTGATCCGTGTGTAATCAGCCATTTTCTCTCCCAACCCGTAGACCTTCTACTTCTGGCGAGTGTAGACCTCGCGCACTGAACGTGACCCTTCAGAACGATTGTCGTCATGAGCCAAGTGCTCCATTTTGCCGATGCAGATGACCCGGTCGGGTCTCCCGTGACCTGGATCTGGGATACGCTTCGTCTGTCACCAACAGGAACCACAATGCTTTGTTACCCGGCCACAATGGGCCAGGGGCACCTAGGAGGCACGTTGACTCACGGCAATCTTCTCGTTAACCCTGATGAGCTGGCACCCGCCATCGGCTATTCCCACGCAGTGATCGCCGGCCCAGGTCGCACTGTCTATCTGGCCGGCCAGATCGCCTTCGACGAAGAAGGAGAGATAGTCGGCGACACCTGGATCGACCAGTTCGACCTCGCGTTGTCCAACCTGGTTGTGGCGCTGGCCGGAGCGGGCGGTCAACCTGAGGATCTGGTTTGGATGCAAATCTTCACCGTCGACGTACCCGCCTACCGCACCGCCAGACCGGTCCTCGGCCCTGTGTACCAGCGTCACCTCGGCCGCCACTTCCCGGCAATGGGCCTCTACGGAGTGACCGAACTGGCCGACGTCGGAGCCCTGGTCGAGATAACCGCAATAGCCGCCATCGCAGACTGAGGTGGCTCGCTATTCAACTGCGCATGATTTTCTTCGTGCTGGGCGCGGCTGCCACGATCGCCGCATGTGGGGGCGGTGATTCGAGTGCGGCTGACGATTCGACGGATGCCGGCGATACCACCGTTGCCACCACAACGGTCGCTCCGGGGACCACCCGATCGCTTGGGCAAGACGCCGGCCCCACGACCACAACGCGGCCGCTCCCCCCAGATGAGCCACCGGCCCCGCTCGTCGTGCAGAAGCTGGTCGTTACCGGACCCGAGGAGGTGGTGTTCGACTGGACAACCGACCGATGCGAGGACGAGAACATCCCGGACATCGCGGCACGCGCGTTTCGTGATTCCGACGGCAATGTGCAGCTCAATATCGGCCACTACGTCAACTACCGCATGGTCGGACCCGACTTCGACTCCCTGATGTCCGATTGCACCGCCCCGGTGTTGGTCTCGGACTTCGACCCCGATCCCTCCCAGTTCAACGACTCAGAGTGGATTGGCGCCTTCTACACCGAGGACGGCCAGACCGTGTACGCGGTCGTGCACAACGAGTACCGGGGGGTCACCCATCAGACGGCTCGCCAGGGGCAGTGCCCATCGAATGACAACCTGACCTGTCTGGACACCTCGTTCACGATGGCCATCTCGACCGACGGTGGCGACACGTTCACAGACATCGCACCGCCGCCAACCCATCTGATTGCCACCATGCCGTATGTGTTCAACGACCAGGGAGTGCCATCGGGGATCCGCCAGCCGAGCAACATCGTGCGTGGCCCAGACGACTACTACTACCTGTTCGGGAACATCAGCGACTACCCGGACACCCGGGGCGACTACGAGCCGCAATGGGTCTGCGCGTTGCGAACCGACGACCTTGCCGACCCGACGGCCTGGCGTTACTGGGACGGTGAAGCGTTTGCCGGCGAGTTCATCAATCCTTACCTCGAGACGGCCGAGGCCGGCCACGACGCCCAGAAGTGTGCTCCTGTCGCTCTTCCGCAGCTCTCGACTTCTGTCAACGAGAGCCTTGTCTACAACGAGGTGCTGAGCAAGTACGTCATGGTGGGGGTTTCCACCCAAGCCGGTGGTTCGGTGCCGGCTTGGGGGGTCTATTACTCACTGTCAGACGATCTGATCAACTGGAGCCAACGAGAGTTGCTGTTGGAGATCGCGTCCGGCGACGCCGTCGCAGACCCGGACAACGACCTCGTTCATGCCTACCCCTCCATCATCGATTCGGACAGCCCCTCGATGAGCTTCGAGACCATGGACGACGACGCCTACCTCTACATCTCCAGGTTCAACTTCGGGGGTAACAGCCTCGACCGGGACCTGCTGCGCTTCCCGATAGCCTTGCAAGACGTCGCCTACGTCGGACCGGAGTGGGCTTTCGACAC
This sequence comes from Acidimicrobiia bacterium, assembly GCA_003229305.1. Classification (GTDB taxonomy): domain Bacteria; phylum Actinomycetota; class Acidimicrobiia; order Spongiisociales; family Spongiisociaceae; genus SZUA-232. Next base: position 4,925 of record QIDH01000051.1, read on the forward strand.
AGACGGTGACACCGAGGGCTGGGTCCAGGAGTCGGGAATCGGAAGGTTCGCGGCCACTTCGGGCAACCTGACCCTGGAGTCAATCGACGGCGATCCTTACATAGTGTCGGGGCCGACCACCATTCCCGCCAGTTACGACACGATGATCATCACCATGCGCGTGTCCGAAGGGCCGAGCACCGTGGGTCAGGTGTTCTTCCTGACGGACACCGATCCCAACTGGGATGAGGCCAATTCGTTGGCGTTCGACGTTATCGCCGACGGGGAGTTCCACGACTATGCACTCGACCTGTCGACTGTCGGAGGATGGGATGGGATCATCAAGCGTCTCAGGATCGACCCCGTCGGCGCGGCTGGGCTCACAGTGGACATCAGCCAGATCACCTTCCCCGGATGACCGGGCGCCCGTCAAATCAGCCTCGGTTGGGAGTCGCGCGGGGGTGAGATGCCCGAAGGGGCTATTTGGTGGCGCTTCAGAAATCATCGTTCCTGGTCGGAATTCGTAAGCCGCTCCAACGATGGGGGGTCCATTGTAATAGTGGCGACGCCGAACTACGATGTAGTCATGCCTGTTGTATCAATCCGATTCTCCGACGAGCCGCTTCATCGACGGCTCAAGGACGGCGCTAATCGACGCAACGTGGGAATCTCCACGCTGGCGGAACGCCTCATCGATGAGGGTCTGCGAATGGAGTCCCATCCGCTGGTGGTGTTCAGAGAGGGCACCTCCGGCCGTCGGCCGGTTCTTGTGGGTGGACCAGAGGTCGCCGATGTAGTCGGTAGCATCGTTGACGGCGACGTTCCTGTCGGTCGGCGCCGGACCCGGGCAGCAGAACTCCTGGGAATCACTGAGGCACAAGTTGATGCTGCACTCGGGTACTACGCCGACTACACCGACGAGATCGACGGTGAAATCGCAAACCGGGCACGAATCGCCGATGAAACCGAAACATCGTGGCGTCGCCAACGAGCCCTTCTCGAGAGGTGAAGCTCCTCCTTGACGAGATGCACGCCCCCAGCATTGCTGACGCCCTGACGAAGGACTCCTTGGACGTTGTCGCAGTGGCGTCTGTGGCCGATCTGCGTGGCGTGCCGGATGCGGATCTACTGGCCCACGCTGCCTCCTCGGGGCGTGCTCTCGTCACGGAGAACATCGTCGATTTCGCACCACTGGCAAATCAATGGGCAACCGAGGACAGGCCCCATGCCGGGTTGATCTTCACCAACCCGAAGCGGTTCAATCGGGCAACGCTTGCCTATCCAGGGAACCTCATGGCGGCTCTGCGAAGCTTCCACGATGACCCGCCCGTCGATGGGCAATCATGGATCTGGTGGCTTCAGCAAGTCGATCATTGACCGCCCTGCTCGGAGGTGGCCGGGATCAGGCGTTTTTCCACATTGGGGGGCGTTTTTCTATAAAGGCTTTGATGCCTTCTACGCCGTCGTGGGTTGGGAGGAGTTCTTCGAGGTAGAGGCGTTCGGCTTCGTCTAGGCGTTTCTCGATCTCGGCCCGGCGTGGACCTCTCACTGCCTTGGTTGCCAGGCGTAGGGACCGGGGCGATCGGGGGACGAAATGCTCTGCGACGAAAGTGTCGATCGCCGAGTCCAGCTCGCCAGGAGCAACCGTGACATTGGCGATGCCCATCCGCCTGGCTTCCTCGGCCGTGAAACTGCGGCCGGTGAGGAGCACGTCTTCTGCGGCCCGGCCGGATAGCAGCGCAGTAGCCGCCGGTGCCAGCACTCCGAGCTGGATCTCGGGGCTCGCGAACGTCGCACTCTCCTCGGCGATGACTATGCCGCAGGCGAGGACCAGTTCGAGCCCACCGCCCAGACAGCTTCCCTGGACCCCGGCAACCGTCGGGTATGGGAATGCGATCAGTTGTCTGAGGACGCTGCCGAATGCGGCCAGCATGTCTGGTGCCTTGTCCGGCAGGTGCTCCTCGACGCTGGCTCCGAATGAGAAGTGTTTGCCTGCCC
>QIDH01000069.1 GCA_003229305.1 Acidimicrobiia bacterium
CGGCGTCTATGCGATCTTCCATGGCAGCGACGAGAAGCTCCTGGAGTCGATTGATCTCGGTTTGGGCGAAGCTCTCGTAGGCGAAGTCTTCGAGGGGCTCACCCCTCCACAGCGCGAGCGCTTCTCGAAGCTCTTTGGCCGCTGCCAGGGGGTCGTCGAGCAAGAGGCTCCTCCCTCGCTCGACGCCCTCTGCGAATCGGTGGAAGTCAATGGCGTCCGGGTCCACGAGCAGCGTGTAACCGTGGTCCCTCGTCACGAGAACTGTGCTCTTGGCGTGGGCTTTTCGCTCAGGCTCAAGCGCCGTCCTCAGCCGGGAGATATAGACCCACAGGGTCCGCTCCTTCCCGGTGATATCGTTCGGCCAGAGCTCCTCGAGGATGCGTCCGGTCGAAACAACACGATTGGCGTTGACGAGGAGCAGGGCGAGCAGAGCACGTTGTTGTCTGGGGCCGATGTCAACCGACTCGTCCCGGTCGAATACCTCGAGCGGCCCGAGAATCTGGTACTCCATGCTCCCTCCGCGGCCGATACTACGTACGTCAGCTACTACGTTCCTAAGCCCGTCGGGATCAGTCAATCAAGACGACCTTTCTGCAGACTTAGCGGATCAGCGGATGACCACTCTGTGTTTGGGCAACGCTACGCGTCGATAGGAGCCGTCCCCAGCAAGATCGCGGTCAATAACAGGATCACGCGGCCGGGCAGCCCGCCAGAATCATCCAGGACGACCTCCCGAGGGCACACCTAGGGGCGAAGCAGTGGAGCGGTCTGCGATGTGTTCTCGCTCACTACGCTTGGTTCACCGGCCTTCAGGAGGTATCACTTGGCGGTTATGGCCCATGAAGGAACATTTCCGATTCTTTATACGGATCACGGACTTCCGGCGGGCGCCCGGATGGCGACTGGATACATCGCAAGACCCGATACCCGCGGCAGGTACCCGATTGTGATGCTGCTTGGGGGTGTCGATGGCTTGACCTCGGCCGTCAAGGACCTCGCCAGGCAGCTGGCCCGTCACGGCTACGTCGTGATTGCCCCCAATCTGTACCGCGACCTGCACCCTGGCTCGGATTCCGATCTCGAGGCACAATTGGATGCTTATAACCGAGTGCCGGACCGTCAGGCGATTCAAGATGTCACAGATGCGATCTCGTGGATAGTGGAGGACGATGCGGCGTTTGGCGCACCCGGACCTTTCGCGATATTCGGGATCGACGTAGGGGGGCGGCTCGGATTGATTTATGCCGCCCATCATCAAGATCAAGTGGCATCTCTCATCGTGGCCTACCCACCCCTTGCCGGCGACGAGCATCGCCAGCTCAGTGTTGGCGAAGCCATCGGCATGCTGCCGATGGCTGTTCTGGGATTGTTTGGAGGCCAAGACGAGCTCGTTCCGGTGGAGGGCGTGGACGAGGCGCAAAGCCGAAATCCACACGGGCAGTGGTTGCTGTATGACGGCGCCGGTCACGACTTTCTGAACGCAGAGTCGGACGACTACGACGCAGGGGCGGCCGGGGACGCCGTTGCGCGCATCATCAAACTGTTGGCCGCCACCCTGCCTGAGCCGGTCAGGCAGCGCTGAGCGGTTTCGTTCCCGAGCCCGGCTTTCACGAGGGTCCTCGCATGGCAGGGAACCGTTGTCAGACGGAGGTCGTTGAGGTCCCAGACATGGTCGTTTTGGCACACCCGCTCGGCTGGATTGCACACCAGGTCACCTCGCTAACCTCTATGAGAACTTCGTCATGGCTTCTTCGATGACTCCGTCCACTTCCCCAGATCGTCCGCGGCGCGCCTGGCCCAGACGTGCCCTCATCACCGTCTTGGTGCTGGCCAACGTTGCGGTGTTCGGAACGTATTTCGCGATCCGCTACTACACGGGCCGCTTCCTCGACGCAGCGAGTACCAATTCCGAGGTGGTCGAAGAGTTGACGGTTGCTTCAGGCGACGGGCCAATCACCTTTCTCGTGATTGGGAGCGATTCGCGTGAGGCGCTGCCTGACGATTTTGGTGACTACGGCAATTTCGGGGGGCAACGGGCCGACGTGATCATGATCGTGCAGCTCGGAGATGGCGGGGCCAAGATTCTCAGCTTGCCCAGAGACCTCAAGGTGGAAATCGACGGTTTCGGAACCCAGAAGATCAACGCTGCGTACGCCTTCGGGGGTGCGCCACTGATTGTGCGGACTGTCACCCAGTTCACGGGACTTCCGATCAATCACTACGTCGAGATGGATTTCTTCGGGTTCGCCTCCATCGTCGACGAACTTGGCGGTATCGAGGTCAACTTCTCCGACCCGGCCCGCGACCTAAAATCCGGTCTCGATGTGCCGGCCGGGCGTCAGGTGCTCGACGGCCAGATGGCCTTGGCGTACGCGAGATCGCGCCAGTATCAGGAATACCGCAACGGAACATGGCAGTCGGTCGACGCGTCCGACCTCGGTCGGATCGGACGCCAGCAGTCGCTCATTTTTGGCATATTGGCCGCAGCCAAACGTCCCTCGATTGTTTTCGATGCCGGTTCGATCCTGTCTGCGGTTGGGGACCATGTCACGATCGACGATGCGATCGGACGCTCCACCCTGGTCGATCTGGCTCTCGCCATGAGGAACCTCACTCCCTCGCAGATTCAGGCGACGACCCTACCGACGACGCCGGACACAACCGGCGGGATCTACTACCTCGTCGCGGACGAGCCCGCCGCCCGCGAGGTCATTGCGGCGTTCTCCGGCGACTCTGGACTGATCGAGTCGAGCGAACCGCTCCGCCTGAGGGTTTTGAACGGCAACGGGGGCGCCGGCCAGGCGGGGGAGTGGGCCGCCGAGCTCGAAGGCAAAGGATTCGTCGTCGAGTCGACCGGAGATGCGTCGGCCTTCGACTTTCCGATCACCCAGTTTCAAGCACGGCCAGGCGAAGTCGGTCCGGCTGGGGAACTGGTCGCCGCTCTCGGATTCGGCGAGGTTGTGACCGGATCCGTCCCTGACGGAGTAGACGTGCTCGTGATCATGGGTAGCGACGCGCTTAACCGGTGACCGCTGCCGCGCCTCTTGGCCATGGACCCGCACCGTGCGCTCTTCGCCCATGTTTCGACTCAGGTCGATGCCGGCCGCATCCGATAGCCTTAACTCTAGGCTTCGGGTTGAACCACCAGGGAGGGTCATTAGATGCAGATCGCCGTCATCGGCGCCGGCTACGTAGGCCTAGTCCAGGCAGCGGGTTTGGCCGCGCTCGGGCACCGGGTCAAAGTCGGGGAACGCAGCGCAGACAAACTTGCTCAGCTCGAGGCCGGCGAGGTACCGATCTACGAGCCAGATCTCGACCGTTTGATCGCTGAGGGCACTTCAACCAGTCTGCTCTCCTTCCATGGGTCCAATCTCGAGGCCGTAAGTGGGGCGAAGGTCGTTTTCATCGCGGTCCCGACACCGCCAAGCGCGGACGGCTCTGCTGACACCTCGATAGTCGAGGCGGTTGTCGACGAGATCGCAGCAGACCTGGACCAGGACGTCCTGGTGGTTATGAAGTCGACGGTGCCGGTCGGGTCTGCCAAACGTTTCCAGGCCGCTCTCGATGCGGCGGGAGCATCCGCAACCATGTTGTCGAACCCCGAGTTCTTGCGGGAGGGCTCAGCGGTGGCGGATTTCTTCCGCCCAGATCGAGTAGTGATCGGGACCCGCGATCAGGCGGCCGCCGAGGTGATGATCGAGCTCTATCGCGGCCTGGATGCCCCGGTCGTAGTTACCGACCCTGTGTCTTCGGAGATGATCAAGTACGGCGCCAATGCCTACCTGGCATCTCGAATCACGTTCGCCAACGCGATGGCCAACCTGTGCGAATCAGTGGGCGCAGATGCCAGGGATGTACTTCTCGGCATGGGATATGACAAGCGGATCGGTTTTCACTTCTTCAACCCTGGGCCTGGGTACGGCGGGTCGTGCTTCCCGAAGGACACGAGGGCTCTGGTGGCGATAGCCGACGAGGCCGGATACGACTTCGCGCTCCTGAAAGGAGTGATCGAAGTGAACGAACAGCAACGCACCCGAATAGTCGAAAAGGTTGCAGAGGCAGCCGGGGGTTCTCTCGATGGGATAAACGTCGGCCTGTGGGGGTTGGCATTCAAAGCCGGGACGGACGACATTCGAGAGTCGCCGGCCGTCGCTCTGGCCCAGGCCCTGGCGGATAGTGGTGCGATGGTCACTGCCTACGATCCGAAGGTCGAATCGGCGGTCGAGGCCGTCGAACGTGCCCCGGACCCGATCAGCGCCGCCAAGGACGCGGACGTGCTCCTGATCGCAACAGAGTGGCCGGAGTTTCGCTCGGTCGATCTGCGCGAGGTCTACAAAGTCATGAGAGGAAACGGCTTGGTCGACGCCCGTAACATTTTGGATCCGGTCGCCGCGGCCCGAATTGGATTCGACTACTCAGGGGTTGGCCGCTGACCCGGTCGATCAGTATTCATCGAGGAGGTGGGCAGGTATGACGTATCAGAAACTGAGCATCATCATCCCCGCTTACAACGAGCGGAACACGATTGCCGAATCGGTGAGGCGGGCGAGGGATTGCGACCTTCCGATCGAACGTGAGGTCGTCATCGTTGATGACGGCTCGACCGACGGCACCCGCGACATCATCGCCAAGTTGGAGGACTCGACGGTCCGGGTCGTTCTAAAGAAGACCAACGGCGGCAAGGGCACTGCCATTCGCCGCGGCTTTGATGAGGCCAGCGGTGACGTAATCGTTGTGCACGACGCGGATCTCGAGTACGACCCGCGAGACTGGGTCAACATGTTGAGGCCGATGCAAGATGGAGTTGCCAACGTCGTATACGGATCCCGTTTCACCGGCGAGCGCCGCAACATGATGTTTTGGCATTGGATAGGCAACCGTTTTCTCAGCCTTGTGACCAACGTGCTTTACAACACCACGGTCTCGGACATGGAGACCTGCTACAAGATGGTCGACGCCGAGCTGCTGAAGAGCCTTTCACTCAAAGCCGACAAGTTCGACATCGAGCCGGAGATCACCGCGAAACTCCTGCGCCTCGGTAATCGAATCTATGAGGTCCCGATCCGATACGCAGGTCGCGAGATCGACGAAGGCAAGAAGATCTCGTGGCGGGACGGGTTCCCGGCGTTGTGGACTCTGGTCCGGCTCCGGTTCACTCCCAAGAAGGGTTTCGTGAGATGAGCAGACGTGCGTTGGTGACCGGCGGAGCCGGGTTCGTAGGGTCCCACCTTGTCGACCGCTTGGCGGACGAGGATTGGGAAGTCCTCGTTGTGGATGACCTCTCGAAAGGCAAGGTGGCCAGGCTCGCAGAGGCAAGGTCACGGGGTGATGTCACGTTCCATCAGATGGACATCAGGACCGACGAGATAGTCGGTCTTGGCGAGCGCTTCTCGCCGGACGCCGTATTTCACCTGGCCGCTCAGGCGTCCGTTTCCGCTTCGATGAAGGATCCTGTGCACGACGCGGAGGTGAATGTGCTTGGCACGCTCAAGGTTCTCGAGGCGGCCAGGCGGGGTGAGGCCTCCAACCTGGTCTTCACCTCGACCGGAGGGGCCGTGTACGGCGCCAAGGTTCAACTGCCGGCCAAAGAGTCCTATCCGATGCGCCCGGATTCGGCATACGGAATATCGAAGAAAGTCGTGGAGGACTACTTCCGTCTCTACAACGACCTGTATGGCATCGACTATACGATCATCGGCCCTGCCAACATTTACGGTCCCCGCCAGGACCCCTACGGGGAGGCAGGGGTTGTCGCGATCTTCAGTCGAGCGCTGCTCGACGGCAAGGCCCCGACCATCTTCGGCACCGGTGAAGACACCAGGGACTACGTCTACGTGGCAGACATCGTTGATGCGCTGATTCGAGCCGCCTCCGCGGGAGGAGGGCTCTTCGTCAACATCGGGACCGGAGTCGAGACGAGCGTCAATCAGCTCTTCAAGGCGGTTGCCCACCACGCCGGATTCGACGGAGACCCGCTTTATGGTCCACCTCGGGCGGGTGACATTCCCCGCTCGGTACTCGACAACAGCAGAGCGGTCGATCATCTCGGTTGGGAGCCGTTCACCAACCTCGAAGAAGGCATCGGCCTGACAGTCGACTGGTTCAGACAGAACAATTGACAGGGGAGCAATCCGCCTTCCGCCTTCCGCCTTCCGCTTTCCGCCTTCCGCAGGGGACCACCTCAGGTCGCCTCGGGCCGTGTGGTTGTCGAGCCTCGCGGGTTCGACCTGCCGGTGGTGCCCCTAGTGTCGTTGACCGCGGTGGGATGCCGAATTGTCGGACCGGAGGACGGGGGTCGTCGGTCGGGCGGCGTCGGAGTGGGTGAGCCTTGGATGGGTTGGGGTGGCAGGCTGGGCCGGTGTCTGGCCCGACAGTTGACAGCGCCCGTGTGTTCTCGGACCCCGGTCAGGTGGACCGACCTTCGGGCCGCAACAAGCGCCGACGACGTGCTCGGTGTGCTCGGCGTCGTCATGGCCTAGCCCGGCCTCACCAATCACTGCCTTCGCGTCGCGGACCTTCTCCGTCGTCGAGCTGCGAGGATCTGGTCGGCGCGTCATCCCACGCGACGATTGCCTCACATGACCGCTGGTTGAGGCGACCGATCAGCGCGTCCACTTCGTTGGCAACCGCGCGGGGTTCGACGACTCGAACCGAAGCACCAAGCGCCAGTCGGACCACCGCCATGACGAGCCAATCGAGCTTGTCGGCGCGGAGTCGAATCGTGCACCAGTCGGCTTCGGTGTCGACGGGCGTGTGGTCGACCCATGACAATGCCTCGGCGACCTGTTCGTAGGGGGCGCGCACGGCCACGAGCGTCTC
>QIDH01000089.1 GCA_003229305.1 Acidimicrobiia bacterium
TATGGGTTTGTACTACAAGAAGTCAGTCTGCCGTTCAGCACCACAGAAGAAGCACACGAGGTCACCGAGGAGATCCTGCAACAAATCCCGGACCACGAGCACCCGTATCTGGTGGAAATGGCCACTCAATATGTCATGCAGCCCGGATACGAATACGCAAACGAGTTCAATTTTGGGCTTGACCTGATCCTGGAAGGGATCGAACGATCAATACGCGCGTAGCCGACTCATTCGCCCGAAGAGATCCTTGCAACCCCAGAAAAGTCCCAAATACGAGGACTTGTACTTGCGTACTCTCCTACCTGTTAGCTAGCTAGCACCGCCCGCCTCCATCTTGATTCGGGCTTCGCCAGGTAACGAGCTGAGGCTTATCCACGACCTTGATGGCTTCGACCACTCCGATCTTCTCCACGCCTGATGTCCGGCCTGTGTGTAGAGCAGGATCAGACTGTCGCCTGCGGGGTGGTCCACATCTCGCCCATTCGACGCCAAATACGTCTGGATGTGCTCATCGCGTACTGGCTCGGATGCCACACCACGCCATCCGAACTGCCATGCCAAAACTGGGTCATGCTCCTAACGCCCTATCGATTCCACTTCTCAGCAACACGCGGTAGGCGAGCGGCGAGAACCGCACATTGCCGGCCATATATGAGGCTGATCCAGGCACGAGTGCCTTTAGTTGTGGGTGTTGTAGACGCTGGGTTACTACTGCTTCATAGAGAGATTCGAGTAATCACCACGGTCGGAGGATCACAACGGAACATCAAATTGGTGGCCAGCCAAGCCGGGCGAACGCGCTCTGGAGGGGAAGGAAGATGGCACGCCACGCGCCGGTCGCGAACAAGACACCCACAACGATCAATAGCACTCCCGAGATCCGCTCCACAACTCTGGCGTTGCGCTGCAACCAGTCCAGCGACCCTTTCATACGGTGGAACCCGAGGGCGAGGGCGACGAAGGGGATTCCCAACCCCAGCGAGTAGAGCAAAAGGAGCACAGCCCCCCACGGAGCGGTCTGTGTCGAGGCCGCCGCCACCAGAATCGTGGCCAGGACAGGGCCAATGCAAGGTATCCAGCCAAAGGCGAAGGCCATTCCCAGGGGGAACGCTGCTTTCGGTCCCCGCGACTTGATCCTGGTACCGGGGCGCCATTCACGATGTAACCAGGGGATCCGCAGCCACCCCATCATCCCTAGACCCATGAGGATGATTCCGATGCCCGCGATGCGGACGATCAAGGGCACATTGCGGAGCAGAGCCGTGCCGATGTAGGCAAGAGAGGCGCCCAGCGTGGTGAACACCACCGTGAACCCGGCGACGAAGAGAAGGGAAGCTCTCAGGGTGACCGCTCGTGCCGCCCTGGTCCCCAACTCGGACACCGGCAAGGCAGTGACATAGGAAAGATAGAAGGGAATCAATGGCAAGGTGCAGGGCGACGTAAAGGAGATAACCCCGGCAGCCACTGCCAGGAATGGTAGCAACAGCACTTCCATCCAACGGAACCTAACTATCTGGGGTCGTTATCCAACCGGGCCAAGAGCTGGATGCCAGGTTCCGGAGCCAAGGCCCACTGCATCAGCAGCCGTATGTGAAAACGAGTAGGTGGGTTCTCGGCCAGTTCAGCGGTCGTCTCTACCCAGAATTCACACACCGGTGATCCACCACGTGCCCGGGAGGCTCATCGAAATGGACGAGAGGAGCTCTACTCGAGAAGCCGAGCGGAGCTTGTGCAGGCCGGGTGCCAAAGGGGTATCAAGGTACCTGGGAGCGCTCACCAGGCTCCTCGACCTGGGAGGCCAACTCCGACCGACGTTTCCTCCCGAGCGCAACCCACAATCCCACCAGCAGAGCAGCCGGTGGCAACAGCCAGACGATCAACGTCCGTCCTGATGCAGGTGGCTCGAGGATCACCCACTGCCCGTAGCGATCGACGAAAAAGGCAATGATCTCCTCATCGGTGCGACCGGCGGCCACCTGTTCGGTGATGATCTCACGCATCGCTTTGGCCGTTTCGGATGGAGACTCTGCCACCGAGACTGTCTGGCAGACCGGGCACCGGAGTTGTTTGCCCAAGGTCTCGACCCGATCCGCCGGCCCGGTCGAAGGGCTCAAAAACAGACCCAAGCCCATGATCACGACGGCGGCGGCGACGACTACCCAGCCGAGACGCTCAGTCCACCGATGCCAGGGGCTCCGACTCATACTCTTCTCCAAGTGGTCTTATTCTCCCGGTTCGACTCTTGCGGGCCCACAGGCCCCCAAGGGCAGCAAGTAGGCCGCCTGCCCAAAGTAGGTAGATATACGGAAACACCTGGGCCTGAAGGACAATGCTTTCCTGGTCGATCGACCCCAGAGTCAAATAGAGGTCCTCCGTGAGGCCGATTCGAACCGCCGGAGTGCCGATCGCCTGAGTGAGATTCGGATAGCGATTGACGCTTGGCTCCAAAACCTCGAGAAGCGTGCCGTCCCTGAAGACCGCGACCTGGGCGCCGAGCACGGTCCGGTTGGGCTCGGTTCGGTTGAAAGTTCCCTCGTAGACAAGGGTGTACCCGGCTACCTCCATCGACTCCCCCGGGGATAGTGTCGCGTCGGCGCCTATTGCGAGGTTGCCATACATAGCAATCGCCACCGCCACCAACACCACCCCGACGTGTGAGATCTGTCCGCCCCAATACCCGGGATCGCGTCTCATCACATGCATCACTGCCCGTGGTAGCGGGAGTTTGCCATGGCCGGCGATACCGCTAGCAGCAACCCACAACTGGCGGACCGCGACCCCGATTGCAAAGACGGCCAGCATCACCACCGCCACCACGTGTGGGACCCGGACCCCAGCCACAACCACCAGCGCACCGGCAACGAGCGCTATCTGAACGGGCCTTCGAATCCGGCGCCACACCACTGGCCATCGCGCCACCCGATAGGGAAACGCTGGTCCGATCCCCATGGCAAGCAGCAGCCCATAGGACAGGGGGATACCGAAGCGGTCGAAGAAAGGCCGGCCGACCGATACCTGGTCGCCGCTGATCGCCTCGAGCAGCAACGGATATACCGAGCCGACGAGCACCATGAAGGCGAACACGGTGAGCAGCAGGTTGTTGGCAAGAAAGATTCCCTCCCTGCTCGCCAGCGATTCGAGACGTGGTGGCTGGGTCATCGCAGGGAGCCGAACAGCCATGAGAAACACGGACCCGATCAGGATCACCGTAAGGAAGCCGAGGAGTAACGGACCGACGGCCGACTGGCTGAAGGCGTGGACGGATCCGATCACCCCCGAGCGGGTGAGGAACGTCCCGAAGATCGTGAGGGCGAACGTACCGATCACTAGGACGAAGTTCCAGGCCTGGAGCATCCCCCGGCGGATCTGGACCACGGCAGAATGAATGAATGCCGTAGCGATGAGCCAGGGCATGAACGATGCGTTCTCGACTGGATCCCATGCCCAAAACCCGCCCCAACCGAGCACCTCGTAGCTCCACCATCCGCCAACCAGAAGCCCGGCCGTGAGAAAACTCCATGCGAGCAGGCTCCACCGGCGGGTCCGTTCCAGCCACGTGATGCCGCCTTCCCCCATCAGGAGCGCCGAGATGGCAAAAGCGAACGGAACGGTGAACCCCACAAACCCGAGATAGAGGAGCGGTGGGTGGATCGCCATCATCAGATGATTCTGAAGGAGCGGGTTGGGCCCGGGCCCATCGGCAGGGACAGGGCTTATCGTCTGAAACGGGTCCGTGACAGTAGCCATCATCCCGAAGAAGAAGACCGCGACCAAGCCCATCACCGCCAACGCTCCCGCCCCCAGCCTGTCGCCGTCGCGAACCGTGCGGGCCACACTCCAGATGAATCCGGCCAGAACCAGCCCCCACAGGACAATGCTCCCCTCCAGGGCTGCCCAGGCAGTGGCGACGTTGTACGGGAACGGAGTCGAGCGGGAGTGGTTACGGGCGATGTACTCGATCGAGAAGTCGTTGAGGAGCAACCCCAGTTCAAGTTCGATCATGGCCACTACGGCTCCGATGACCAGACCGACCACCGGCAGCATCAGCCGTTTTCGCTTCACCGGATCAGGCCCACGCAGGACCAACACGCCGGTGATGACGAGCCAAACTGCCGATGCCAGCCCAATAAGGACTCCAAGCTTCCCCAAGGCGGCGATCATCGGGACCACCTCATCGACGTCGATTATCCAAGCTATTGCGCGCAACCATCAAATCACCCCGATCGGTTGCGTCACAAGTGGGCACATGTCAACCGCAGGTCCGGCGTCCCGCGATCTGGGCGAGATCGGCCTCGACAGTCGTTCGAGTATCTTCGCCCAGGTCGGAGGACGAGAGAACCTCCACCAACAGTCCGGCGGCTCCGTCGAAGTCCTCCGAGCCGCACCAAATAACGACGGCCTTGAAATACATGGGCACCGGGTCACCTGGCAGCAACTCGAGAGCCCGGTCGAAAAGGCCCACTGCAAGGTCAACCTCTTGGTTCCCGTCGTAGACAATCCACCCGAGCCGGGTGAACGCGGTCGCGACCAGACCTGGACTTGGCGGAGGATCGGCCTCGATCACCGCCTGATAGTGAGGGAACGCACTCGTGTAGTCTCCCCGATCGAAGTAGCGCTCGGCCAGGGCGACCCGCATTCCCGAAACCACTGGGAGGTCCGCGTTGGCCGCGATGACGGCCTCCAACGCCTGGTCGGAGTATGCGGATGGGTCGAATCCGGCATCGGCCTCGGGAGCCGCCTGATCGAAGCCAGATCGAGCCGCCCCTTCCAAACCGCCGGTTAGTGCACCGCCCTCACGCAACCGGGCCGATCCAGAGACCGACAGCAACACTCCTCCGACGACCACGGCCCCTGCGAGCGACCAAAGCAACCAAGAGGGAAGTCTCTGGCGTGGGCCATTCTGGCCGGCTGAGTCATCGGAGATGGCGGAGAGCAGGGCTTCGGCCTCCTCGATCTCCAGGCGATAGACGTTACGAAGCGTGGCTGCAGTGGGGGCGTCGAGCTCACCTTCCGTCAGTTGCTGCTCCAGCTCATCCAGATCCCGATAGGCCTGCTCGCGAAGTGTCTCCGCTCGACGGCGCGACGTGGTCATCTGGCTTCGAGTGTAAATGCACCGTGGTACAACGAGATTTGGCGCCCGCCGTATATCAGACCGGAGGTCCCTCGGTTCTCGATCAGGAATCTCTCCTAGTGTCCTCGCCCGGATGCGCCTCAGACACAGGTCGGACCCTGAGGATATTGCACCGATTGCTGAGGGGCTCGCTGGGTTTGGACGATGGTCCCGGTAGCGATGATAAGACGCCCATCATCTGTGAGTTCTATTCGTCTACCAGTCGCAAGCGGCGAAGCTGGTCGACATCCCCCTGATTTATGCCGGAGACAAAATGACTCAGGGCAGCCGACCGGCTCTCTGCCACGGCGAGGCAACTGGGACGGATCGAAGAGGTCTGGAGAAAGATGCTCAACGCGACGGAGCGGCATCAGAAGCGGAAAGCTAGAAAGCACATCGAGATCTCATACATCGCCTACGACGTAAACTGGTTGATCGATGGCAGCTCCAACCGACCGGGAAGTCGACGAGGCGGAGCCTCCCGATCAGTTCAGAACAAGTCGCCGGTTTATCCGATGGACCGCCGCCGCAGTTGGGCTCGCGGCGCTGGCGCTCGCCGTAGTCTTGGGCTCCCGATTTGGGACAGACCCCACACTGGTCAATAGTCCCCTGATCGGCCAGCCGGCACCGGAGGGGGCACTCCCGTTCCTCAAGGGTGACGGCGAACTGAACCTGCGAGACCTCGAAGGCGGAATCGTCGTCGTCAACTTCTGGGCATCGTGGTGTGTCGCGTGCCGCGAGGAGCACCCCGACCTGATGGCAACCTCGGAAGCATACGAGGAAGTAGGAGTCCGTTTTGTGGGCATCGTCTACCAGGACTCACCTCCCCAGGCGACACGGTTTCTCGACGATCTCGGATGGGGAGTAAACTTCGACTACGTCACCGACCCCGGTTCGAGGGCGGCCATCGGCTTTGGGGTATTTGGTGTTCCCGAAACCTTCTTCATCGATGAGAAGGGCATAATCGTCGGCAAGATCAGTGGTCGGTCGGATGCGCTGTTGTTGAGTAACACCCTCGATCAGATCCTGCGGGGCGAGCGCCCGGGGAATTACAACGCTGGCACGATTCAAAGCGAACCCGGGTAGTGACCCCAGGTTCGTCGCGATCCGGCGTGTCTGGCTTGACCGGTTGTCGCAATATGCGGGCCGGCAGCCCGAGTCGATCTTGTCCTAAGGGAGAGCGCGGCATATTCAGACTGTCGCCCCATGCCCTCGCCGAGCCTCTGGCTTGGGAAGTCACCACTGGCCGACAAGTCGCCGTCGTAGGAGCGGTACCCAGTAGTCGTCTCATCGAATGGGAGACCCGTTGCTTTCATCTTTCCCGTCATTACTCATCGTTTCTCAACCTCTTGAGGGACAGACGAGTTCCCTACATTGGAGCTATGACGCTGATACCTAGAGCACGCGCACCTTCGGCAAGGCGTTGGTCATAGGTGATTATTCCTTCCAGCCCATCACCGAACTCCAGTGCCGCTGCCAAATGCAACGAGTCCAAACCCCGAAGCAAATCGGGCTCCAACATGGCCGCCCGCTCACACACTGCGGTCGAAAGCGTCACCAGAACCAGAGAATCGAGAACTGCCCGTGCCTGCACCATCTGCTCCGGTGCGGTCCTTCGCGTCGCCCTGAACAACTCCGTTCGCAAGAGGTCGCTCGAC
>QIDH01000043.1 GCA_003229305.1 Acidimicrobiia bacterium
GCGGTCATCGTTGACTTCGAGCGGCGGCGGCGGTACGTCGTAGCTTCTGCGCCACTCGAACACCTGCTCTGCTCCGTGCTGTTCGGCTGTCTCCTTCTTGTTGAGGCCTTGCAGGGAGCCGTAGTGTCGCTCGTTCAATCGCCAATGGCGGGTCACGGGAATCCAGTGAAGGTCCATGGCGTCCAGAGCCAGGTTCGCTGTGTGGATGGCTCTACGGAGAACGGACGTGTGGACCACGTCGAACCCGAACCCATCGTCCGAAAGGAGCTGACCTGCATTCGTCGCCTCGGCGATACCCTTGTCGGTGAGCGGCACGTCCGTCCATCCGGTAAACCGGTTCTCGAGATTCCATTGGCTCTCGCCGTGGCGAAGTAGGACGAGGGAGGTCAAGCCCAATACCTGACGACCATTGCGAACGTATCTGGATCGAGAGATGCTCCGCCCACCAGCGCTCCGTCGATGTCTCGCTTGGCCATGTAACTCCCAATGTTGCCAGGGTTGACCGACCCTCCGTACAAGATCCGCACGTGTTCTCCACCGTCTGCGAACGAGTCGACCACCGCAACCCTGCAGCGCTGCACCCGCTCTTGCACGTCGTCTGGCTCAGCGGAGTGGGCCGTGCCGATCGCCCACACCGGTTCATACGCGACGACCAGACCTGCCACCTGATCTGGTGTCAGGTTCTTCAGCGCCCCGCTGATCTGACGGATGAGAACTTCGTCGGTCTGGCCTGCTTCCCTCTCGTCGAGGGTCTCGCCAACGCAAATGACCGGGGTCATGTCCTCTGCCAACACCGCCTTGACCTTGCGATTGACGAGCGCGTCATCTTCGAGGAATTGGCTGCGTCGCTCAGAGTGGCCGACGATGACATACGACACCGAGAGTTTGGCCAGCATCGTCGCAGAAATCTCTCCTGTGAAGGCCCCCTCAGATTCCTGGTGCACGTTCTGAGCTGCAAGGGAGATGGGGATTCGATCTGCCTCGAGCACTGTTTGGGCCGATCTCAATGCGGTGAATGGCGGGGCAACTGCAACGTCGACCCGGTCAAAATCTGGCCCATCCAGCCGATAGCTCAACTTCTGCACCATCTGGATCGTCTCCAAATGGTTCGCGTGCATTTTCCAGTTTCCGACCATCAACGGTTTTCGGCTCATGCCCACCTCTCCAATGCTGCGACTCCAGGCAAGATCTTGCCCTCCAAGAGCTCCAATCCCGCCCCTCCACCGGTCGAAAGATGGGACAGCTCGTTCTCGATTCCGAATAGACGTAGTGCTGCGACCGAATCCCCTCCGCCGGCCACAGTGAAGGCGGACGACTTGGCGACCGCGTCAGCCACGGCTGCAGTCCCGGCACGAAATGCTTCCCACTCGAACACGCCCATTGGACCGTTCCAGAAAACGCTCCCGGAGCCGGCAATCACCGAAGCAAAAAGCGCCGAGGTTTCTGGACCGATGTCCAGCCCCATCCATCCGTCCTCGATCCTTTTGGCAGCAACCACCTGGTGATCGGCGTCAGGGTCGAAACGATCGCCGACAACCAGATCGCTCGGGATTGTGATCTTGCCTCCGTGCTCACCGTCGAGCACGCCTCGCACGCTGTCGATCAGGTCCGGTTCAACCAGCGAGTCACCGATGTCATATCCCTCAGCGGCCAACATCGTGAAACACATGCCTCCACCGATCAACATGATGTCGACCTTGGGAAGAAGCGCTTCCATCACCGGAAGTTTGTCCCCTACCTTCGCCCCCCCGAGAACAACGATGAACGGCCTTGGAGGATCCGAAACAAGCCGGCTCAAGGCCTCGAGCTCTGCAACCAGCAACGGCCCTGCGACGCTCTGCAGGTGATCAGCCACGCCTACCGTCGACGCGTGAGCACGATGAGCAGACCCGAACGCATCGAGTACAAACACCTGCGCCAACCCGGCCAGATGCCTGGCGAACTCAGGATCGTTGGCCGTCTCCCCGATCTCAAAGCGGGTGTTTTCCAGAACGACCACATCGCCAGGTCCAGCCGAGGACGCTGCCTGCCTAGCACGCGGGCCAATGACCTCACCGGGGGTCACAACCTCGAAGCCACCGAGTTCTGACAGGCGCACAGCGACAGGCCCCATCGACAACTCAGGATCTCTCCCTGTCGGACGGCCGAGATGGCTGCAAACCACAATGGCTGCTCCTGCGTCTTGCAAACGTCGGATTGTCGGAAGGGCGGCCCGAATTCGGAAGTCGTCCGACACGGAGCCGTGCTCGAGAGGGACGTTGAGATCGCATCTCAGTAGAACTGTTCTGCCGCCCAGGTCTATGTCATCGAGGGTTGAAAAACCCGCCATTGCTCTCCATCCCTGAACTCGGTCGGCGTTTGCGCCCATCGATCGCCAGGGCCTCCAGCTCCTTGGCAAGCGTAGTGGGATCATGCTGTGGCCAATCCGCCTCGTGGTCAGCGAGATCGGAGATCGTGACCGACCAACCGGGTGGCAAATCATCCTCGTCACATAGCGCCACCGCGTCGACACGCTCAGGAACGGGCATCCCGATCTGGTTGCTCAACACGGTGCCGCCCCTCAGCAAGCCCGAGAACTCAACGAGAGCTCGGAGGTGATCTGCGCCGGTCATCTCCCACGTCTCACCATCCTGGGTCACCAGGTTCAGGGCGTAGACGAGTTGACCGCCTGCCTCCTCCAGCACCTCGACCATGCCAGGCACGACCAGACATGACAACACAGACGTGAACAGCGACCCAGGCCCCAGGATGATCTGATCTGCCTGGTCGATCGCCGCCACGACTTCTGGATTAATGGTGGAAGGCGGTCTGAGCACCAGCTGAGTGATTGCACCCCTCAGGTCGGCGATGGCAGCTTGTCCCTCGACAACCTCTCCATCGATCAGCGCGGCAAGGTCGAGAGACTCGGTGCAGACGGGCAGGATTCGCCCGTTCGCGCCCAGCAGATCGGCGGCGACTGCAAGAGCAGACTCGAAATCGCCCAGCATGTCTGTCAGCGCCGCCAGGATGAGATTTCCCAGCGAATGGCCTGCGACGTCTGTATCGGCGAACCGATAGTCAAAAAGTCTGGCGACCACCGAATCCGACGGGCTCAGGGCCAGAAGGCCCCTGCGCATGTCTCCAGGAGGGAGGATGTCCATCGCGGTGGTCAGCCGGCCGGAGGACCCTCCGTCATCTGCGACTGTGACGATGCCCGTTACTTGGCTGGCATACTCCGAAGCAGCGGCGACGACCATCGCCAAACCGTGGCCTCCGCCGACGCCAACCACTCTCGGCCCGTCCTGCCTGAGCAGCGGAGGGACGGTCGGGCCGTCACCTTCGGCAGGCCAACGGATCATTTGCCCAGATCTCGATGGCGAACCGTCGCCCGATATCCCCCATCGTTGAGCCACTTTCCCAGTGCCTCCGAAATGGCAACCGACCGATGCCTGCCTCCCGTACAGCCAACTCCGATGCTCACGTAGGACTTTCCCTCTGCCCGAAATCTAGGAATCAGGAATTCGAGAAGGCCTTCGACTCTCTCCATGAACTCGACTGCGTCCGGTTGTTCGAGCACGTGGTCTCGCACCGCAGCGTCTCGGCCGGTCAAAGGCCGCAAATCGGGCTCCCAGTGAGGATTGGGCAGAAAACGCACATCGAACATGAGATCGACATCGCGAGGTGCGCCACGTTTGAAGCCGAAAGACACGACGGACAACCGCATCGGCCGCTCTGCCTTGAAGTCGGAGAACTGCTGTTCGATGCGGTTACGCAACTCGTGCACATTGGTGTCGCTCGTATTGATATAGATGTCAGCCGAAGCTCTCAGATCGGCGAACATCTCACGTTCCGCCGCGACCGCTTCGGCAAGCACACCGTGACCGAGCGGGTGCGGCCTTCGATGCTCCTCGTACCGTCTGATCAGAACATCGTCGTCGGCGTCGAGGAAAATCAGCATCACGAGGATCCCAGTGCGTTCCAGATCTGCGATGGATTTCTCCAGATCTGTGAGAGGGAAGCCGCCTCGGCTGTCTATGACGACGGCGAAGCGGCGTGGGCTGTCAAGGTCCTCATCCAGGGTCACGACTTCTTCGAGCAGCCTCGGAGGCAGGTTGTCGATTACGTGGAAGCCCAGATCTTCCAAGACCTTGGCGGCTGTCGATCTTCCAGCCCCGGACATTCCGGTCAGAACGAGGAGCTGGGGTGGGACCGGCTGAGCCTTTGGCGAAGTCTTTTCGTCACTCATGCAATGCAGCGTAGAGATTCTCGGCGACGACTTGAGGGACAACCTCGCCCAACTCGTCCAACTTGGCGGCACGCAGGCGTTTTAGTGAACCAAATGTGCGTAGCAGCGCCCTCTTGCGGGTCGGTCCAATGCCTGCCACGTCGTCGAGGATCGAATCGATCATGCTCTTGCCTCGAAGCTGGCGGTGATAGGTGATTGCGAATCGATGGGCCTCGTCACGCACTCTGCGGAGCAGATGCAATGCGGGTTCGTCTCTCGGAATCACGACCGGATCCGGCTGGCCTGGAAGATAAATCTCCTCCATTCGTTTGGCGAGACCCAAGACCGGAATCTCGAGATCCAACTCCGCCAGCACCTTGACGGCCCTGCTGAGCTGTCCAGGCCCCCCGTCAACCAAGATGAGAGATGGTGGATAGGCGAACTTGCCTCGCTCTTCGACTGGTCGATCCCGATCGATGATGTAGGCGGTGAACCGTCGGCGGATGACCTCTTCCATCGAGGCGAAGTCGTCCTGGCCTTCGACGGTCTTGATCTTGAAACGTCTGTAGTGGTTGCGTCTCGGCAAGCCATCTTCGAGCACCACCATTGACGCAACGGTGTGTCTGCCCTGAATCGTCGAGATGTCGTAGCCCTCGATCCGGAGCGGCGGGTTCTCGAGCCCAAGGGCCTCTTGAAGGCTGCGAAGATCTCTGGCTCGCGCATTGTGGTCTGACTGGCGCTTGAGCCGATGGCGGACGAACGCCTCCGTGGCATTCGCTCCTGCCGTCTCCAGAAGCCGACGTTTCGCTCCCCTCTTCGGGACGCGCAACGAGACCTGAGTTCCCCTGCGTTCCGTGAGAAGTTGTTGCCAAACGTCCGGGTCAGGGGGTAACTCTTGCACGAGGACCTGACTGGGCGGACGATCAGATTCGGTGTAGAGGTCCCGGAGCAGTTTTCCGATCAGTTCGCCGGCCGTTACGTCTTCGACCTTGTCCACGACCACGCCCAAACGGCCAACAATGCGGCCTTTCCGCACCTTGAGAACCTGGATCGATGCCTCCAACTCGTCGTCCTCGAGCGCGATCAGGTCGAAGTTCTCGCGGGTTTCCGTAACAACTTCTTGGCGAGCGATAGCCTTGCGAACGTCGAACAGCTGGTCACGAAGCCGAGCCGCCGCCTCGTATTCCTGCCGGTCAGAGGCGGCCGTCATGTCAGACTCGACTTGTTTGACGAGCCCGTCAGAATCGCCCTCGAAGAACGCCGCCAAGCCCTCGACGTACCTTGCATACCGGTCGGCGTCCACGAGCCCAACGCATGGCCCAGAACATTTCTCAATGTCGTAGAGGATGCAGGGTCTGCCCTTGAGCTCCTGGCGCCTGAACACGGCGTCGGAGCAGGTGCGAATTGGCAGCGACTTGAGCAGCAGATCGAGCGTATTGCGGATGGCATAGGCATGCGCGTATGGGCCGAAATATTGAGTTCCCCGACGCTTGCGGCCCCTCATCACTCTGGCGCGGGGCCAGGTGTCCGAACGGGTGAGCTCCAGAAACGGAAAACTCTTGTCATCTCTGAGCCGAATGTTGAACCGAGGTCGATGCTCCTTGATGAGAGAGAATTCCAGCATCAGAGCGGCAACCTCTGAGTCCGTCACGATCCACTCGAGTGACTCGGAGGCGTCAACCATCGCCTGCGTCCGAGGTGCCAGATCCTTGTTGAAATACGAAGACACTCTCTTGCGGATGGACTTCGCCTTGCCGACGTACATCACCTGACCGTGCATATCACGCCATATGTATGCACCTGGCAGATCTGGGATTTCGGCGGATGTCGGCCGGTCTTTCATACTCGCATGACGTTAACGGCCCGAGTCAGATGCCAGAGCGCCGCCAACGCACCGCCATCAGGTGGGGGATGTCCTTGTGAAGAGCCAGCAGCGCATCTCGCTGCGTCGCCCGCTCCCCTACACCCTGCTCCTCGACCTTTTGCAAAGACCAACCGGCGTCGGCCGCCGCGTTGAACAGGTCGCTGATCGGCCGATGCACGAATTCGATCTCGCCCTCACCTGCCGGCTCGGTGCTCGCTCCAGCATGCAGGTAGTCACCGAACCTCCAATACATCTCATCATCCCTAGGATCGAGCACCGGGCCAGAACCCGGTGCCGTATACACCGGGTGGTTCAGCACGACCGCCAGAAGCCCCCCTGGCCTGACTGTTTTTGCCACTCCGGTGAAAAAGGCCTCAACGTCTGTGAGGTGCTCGAGGGCCAGAACGACGTATGCGCCATCAACCGAGCCGGGCACGAACGCGGACAGATCCGGAAGTTGGATGGCGA
>QIDH01000053.1 GCA_003229305.1 Acidimicrobiia bacterium
AACGCTGGGTGTGATCTGGCGGTCTCGCGGCTTCTCGATCGGTTCCGCCTTCATCCAGCGGGGCCTGTGCCGGTGTTGTCGCTCCTCTATCAGTGTCATGGCGCCTCGGCCGCGCTGATCGCGGCGACGATCCTTGCCCGCCATAGACACGAGCCGCGTCGCAGCGCCATCGAGCAAACTGTTCGTATGACCTCCGTTGACACGCCTATCGGAGACAGGGTGATCGTGGCTGGTAGAAGCGTTGTCCTAGATCTGAAAAATTCGGGATTCGAGTTCGGGGCCGGGCGCCACGAAAGTCCAGGCCGCAACCTTGCCGAAGCCATTTTCAGTGGAATGGTGAAAGCCTTGACCGCTCAGGGGTATCACTTGTTGCCCAACCTCGTCGAGTACGCGCCTGACAGGCGACCAAGGGCGCTGCCGATGGAGCGGCAAGCCCGCGACCGGACCATGCAGTCCTAGTACTGAGGCAGGTTTTGCCAATACGTGCAACGGAGCATGACAGTGGGCTAGGTCATTAGTCGAATAAATTGGCCAGCTCTTCGAGGCATCCGACCCAGCCACCTCTATGTTCTGCACGTTCTCCCGCATCGATCACCTTGTCGTGGGTAATGACGACCTCTGTGCCGCCCTTGCTGGCTTCAAAGGTCACCGTGACGCTGCTCGGATTTCCCGAGGATGGTTCGACGAGCCAGGTGTGGCGGAGTCGTTCAGGGGGTGTCACCTCCTCGTAGGTGCCTGAAATCCAGATCAGCGATCCATCCGGCATCTTGTTTGCGAGGCGGAAGCTGCCGCCCACCTGAAGATCTACCTCGGCGTGGGTGCACACCACGCCGGCTGGGCCCCACCAGGTGAGCAGTTGTTGGGGCTCCGTCCAGGCTGCGAAAACTCTGGCCGGCTGCGCCTGGATATGGCGCCGCACAACGACACGATGGGGATGTGACTGGTCGGTCATCATGAACCAGCTTCCTGGGGGTTGTCATCAGGGTCTTCCAAGTGCTGAGCGAGCGAGTCGAGGGTGTCTGTCCAGTAGACGCGACAGGATTCGAGCCAGGCTTCGGCTTCGATGATCGCCTCGGCCCGCAGTGTGCATAGCCTCGACCTTCCACGCTTCTCGAGATGGATCAGCCCGGCGTGTTCCAAAAGAGCGATGTGTTTCGAGACCGCAGGCAGGGTCATCGCGAACGGCTTGGCGAGTGTGGATACCGTTGCAGGGCCAACGGAGAGGCGGCTCACGATGGAGCGTCGGGTTGGGTTGCCCAACGCGGAGAACACCAGGCCGAGTTCCTCCTCGTCTTTCAATGTTTGGGTTGCTGTGGTCATTCTCTCATGCTATACCATTCGGTTAAGTTAACTAAATGGTTAACTGTCATGCAACCCAGGCGGCGAACTTTCGGCTCTACTGCGGATATATCCGCACTAGAGCCTAAGGAACGCTTCGAGAAGAGGAACAGAGATGTCAACCGCAATCAGCCAGACCGTCAACTTCGATGTGAGCGTCGACCGGGCCTACCGCGCGATCGCAGATTCGGAAGAGCATTCGGCGTTTACGGGTGCGCCAGCAGTGATTCCGGCCGAGCCGGGCGCCGCGTTCAGCACCCACGGTGGAGCCATAGAGGGCCTTATGCTCGAAATGACTGCGAACCAGCGCATCGTTCAGGCGTGGCGACCCGCAGACTGGCCGGAAGGCGATTACTCGGTGGTGCGCTACGACTTCGAAGGCGACGACGCCGCTGTGCAGATCACTTTGACGCATACCGGCCTGCCCGAAGAAGGCACCGCCCATATCGCAGAGGGTTGGGAACAGATGTATTGGAACCCACTCGGCGAGTATTTCGCCAAGGGCTGAACAACTCTCAGCTGACCTTTGTGGATTGACGGGAGGGAGCCAGGGGCCACGCTCCTATCCAAGGTACAGTCCGAGAGCTTGTTCAGTGATCGGGAGGAATTGTTTTGCCGAATCGAGGCCTGGAGTCACTGCCCATCATCGGCGAAAGCTCGGTTGCCTCGCTCCTCGAGTGGGGGCAGCTCATTGATGTGATCGAGACGGCGATGGTTCAGTTCTCGGCCGGAGAAGTCGTACAACCGCTTCGCCAGATCGTCCCGGTACCGGGACACGACGCGATCATCGCGGCAATGCCGGCGATTGGCGAGGCGATGGCTGTCAAGATCGTCACGCTTTATCACGAGAACGCCGGGACCGACATTCCAACCCATCAGGCCGTGATCCTCGTGCTCGACAAGGAGAACGGGTCACCGCTGGCACTCTTGGATGGGCGGCTCGTCACCGAGATGCGAACGGCCGCGGGGTCGGCAGCGGCCGTCCGCAAGCTGGCCGTGGCAGCTCCAGAAGTAGTCACGATCCTCGGCAATGGAGTCCAGGCCCGCGCTCACGCCGATGCTTTGGCAGTCGTGAGGGATTGGAGCGAAATGCGGCTCTGGGCCAGGGATGCGAAACGAGGTCAGGAACTGGCTGACGAGATCGGAGCGGTTTTCTTCACCGATTCCCAAGCAGCCGTCCGCGACGCGGACATCGTGGCTTGCTGTACATCGGCAAAGGAGCCAATCGTGCAAGGCGCTTGGCTAAAACCTGGGGCGTTTGTGACGGCGGTGGGCTGGAACACAGCCGATGGGCGGGAGCTCGATGAGGCGGCGATGGCCAACACGGTGATCGTCGAATCGGTTGAGGCCGCCCACGATCAGGCCGGCAACATCCGCGGCTCAGGATGTGAAATCTTCGCAGAGATCGGCGAAGTGTACGCGGGCACCAAGACCGTCCCCGAAGGCGCAACGATCATCTTCGACTCAGTGGGCATCGCGATTATGGATGTCGCAGGAGCGAAGCTTGTGTACGACCTCTGGCGCAAGGCGAATGCGGTTAGCCCGTCGCCTTGACCGGTGGCCGGAGCGAAGTCAGCCAGGTTCAGCTTGCCTGGAGGTAGCGGCGAAGCGCGTCGCGGATCAGTTCAGAGTTGGTTCGGCCCTCTTCGTCGGCTCGCCGACTCAAAGCTTGGAGCAGTTCGGGATCCAGACGGACAGACTCCACCGACGCCGCAGCAGAGCCCATTGGTGGGCGCCCGCCTCTGCGACGCAGGATCTCGTCGACGTCAAAACCCTCCTCGGCCTTACGTGCCAGTGTCTCGACTAGCTGGTCAGTGATGGGCTCCCCGCTGCGTGTTTTGCCGTGGTTCTTGTCGGTCACGATCGCTCTCCAGGTAACAGTCGTCGGTACTTTGGTCGCATCGGCATGGCTTGAATCGCCAGCTCGGATTGGTGTTGGCCTCTGTCGATGATGAGTACTTCGAGAAGAGATCCGGCGGTATCCGGTCCCAGAAAGGGATAGAGGTCATCGTCCAGATAGTCCATTGCCATAGCGTTTCGCACGGCGTGCTTGACGTCCTCGGCGGCCACACCGTGCTTGAGTGCCGAGGGGTGGATGTCCACTGAGCAATCGTACTACGAAACGCGCTCAAAGGCACGCCCGCTGTGGAGTTGCGGCTCGGCGCGGGAGCAAGAGTATGTTGTCTTCAGCTCGATCATCAATCAGTCCAGCCAGGCGTCTATGGCAGTGGCGAGCCGGACAGAGGCTTCGGTCAGTTGGTCAGGTGAGGCCGACACGTATGAGAGGCGCAGGTGGGCGGGTCTTGGTGTGTCGACTGCGAACGCCGACCCTGGCACGAATGAGACTCCGTGCTCGATTGCGATGGGGAGAAGGTCTGCGGTCGTGGAGCCTGGCGGGAGGTCGCGGTGCAGCTCGGCCCAGAGGAACATCCCGCCGTCGGGTGGCGTGAAGGTGAGTTTGTCGCCCAGGTTGGAGGCCAGCCCGGCCATCAATGCGTCTCGTTGGACCTGATACCAGGGGGCGAGCGAGGCGCGGTGTTTGGGGAACCATTCAGTGTCACCGACCAGCCTGGCCGCGATGTGTTGAGTCAGGGTCGAGGTGTGGAGGTCGGCCGCCTGTTTGGCGATGGCCAACGCTTCGATGAGTCGAGGTGGTCCGATCGTCCAGGCAACCCGGAGGCCGGGGGCCAGAATCTTCGATACCGTGCGCACCCTGATCACCCGGTCGCTGGTCGATGCCATCGAAGGCAGGTGCTCGCCGCTGAAGCGCAGTGCACCGTACGGATCGTCTTCGATGATGAGGAAGTCGTGTTTGTGGGCGAGAGCGACCAAGTGGGCCCGGCGCTCGGATGGCAGGGTGGCACCGGTCGGGTTCTGGAAATTCGGATTCGTATAAATTGTTTTGGGTGAGAGCCCGGCCCGCAGCTTTTGCTCCAGGGCATCAGTGTCCAGGCCGGCTTCGTCGACGGGGATTCCGACCAACTCCGGCTCGTATTTGCGTAGGGCCTGGAGCGCTCCGAGGTAGGCGGGGTCGTCCACAGCGACCACGTCGCCACGATCAACCAGCACCCGGCCGAGCAGGTCGAGGGCCTGCTGGGATCCGGTGGTGATCAGGATCTGGTCGGGGAGAGCAGGTGCCCCGTCTTCTTCGGCGAGGCCGGCGGCCACCTCCCGAAGCTCTAGTTCGCCCTCGGTCAGACCGTACTGCGCAGCCCCTGCGCCGAGCTCCGCAAACGAGGTGGCTGTCGCTTCGATGATCCGTTCGACCGGGAACAGCTCCGGTGCAGGGATGCCACCGCCGAGGCTGATCAGGCCTTCCTTCGCCGCATGGCGCAACAGATCTCGAATGGCCGAAGAATCCGAGTTTCGGGCGCCGCTGGACAGCAGACGCTCAACGAGCTGATCAACCGAAGAAGACATCAGGCGAAGATAGTCGCCTGACCGGATTGACGGAGTTTGACCAAGGCGACGCCTCAGACAGCGATGACATTGACTGCGGTCCCGGTCCCGGTCCCGGTCCCGGTCGCGTCGACGAGGCTCGAGATATCTTCTCCGTCGGTGGTGAGAATCTGATCGCCGGGCTCGGCGATCAGGACGAGGGCGGCTTCGATCGGATCGCTCGTCTGGGTGGAGGCGCACAGAAGTCCCGCCGCAGGCCCGATCGCCTGGTCGAGCGGGACCACATCTACAGCGAGGAGGAGCCTCGCCAGGTTGGCCTGACGTCCGTGGGGATCGCGCCAGACTTGGGCGACGATCATCGGGTGGGTGCGGAGGTCAAGGCGGTAGTCGAGAGCGACTCGGAGGCGGGCAGCCATCGCCCGATCGTTGCGGTCGACCGCGATCAGCGCACCCGCATCGAGGACGAGGGCGGTCACGGTCGGTTTGGGCTACTGAAACCGAGTTCGTCCCTGGCGGCGTGGATTTCGGCCTGCGTAAGTGTGCCGTGGCTTCGTTCGAATTCATGGAGGTACTCTGCCAGCGCCTCAGAGCGCAGCTTGGTGGCCGCCGCCTCTGCAAGCCATCCCGATAGTGGCCTACCGGCCCGCTGGGCGGCTTCGCGAACCTGGTCTCCGAGGTCTGGATCCATCGAAATGCTCATCTTGTCGACCTTCATCCTGACCTCCTTCATGCTGGACTCCCCGAACACCATCCTACCAAAGTAGTTCCTACCGTGGTAAGAATCTCCGACAGTCAAGCATTTATCGCTTGGTAGCCGGCAGTGTGGCGAACGCGAATCTGATCGGTTCACCCATAGTTCGGCCTGATGATCAGTCGCCGGTTTCTCCGTCGATCGCCTCGCGGAGCAGGTCTATGTGGCCGGCGTGGCGAGCTGTTTCCTCGATCATATGGAGCATGATCCACCGTAACGAAAATTGGCCGCGCTCCTTTTCGGGTTTGGCGGTCAAGTGATCGAGGGACAGACCTTCGATCACCTCCCGGCTTCGCCTGCAGGATGCCTCGTAGAGCGACCGTAGGTCTTCGATGTCGTCAGCCGGAGCGGAGTGGAAATCCCAGTCATGGTCGTCATCGAACGGTGCGCTGAGCCATGGCTCAGGCATATCGAGCCCACTCAGCCGTGACGTAAACCAATGGTCCTCGACTAGGGCCATGTGCTTGATAAGGCCTGCAACGGTCAGGTCCGCCGTCGGAACGGCTCGGCGACCTGCCTGCTCGGAGGTCAGCCCCTCCGCCTTGCGCAGCATGGTCGCCCGGTAGTAATCGAGAAATGCGGTCAGGCCTTCTCGTTCGTCAGGTTGAAGAGGAGGATCGATTCGTTGCACGTCCCGATTGTGCCAGCAGTGAGGCGATGCTGCTGGGCATTATCCGATCTGACACCATGGGTGCTCGCCACCGGGATCTCGAGCCATGAGCATATGTGGTACCATATGGTCATGGCTAGGCGCGAAGTACTCGTACAGCTCGACGACGACCTCGTCGAACAGCTCGACACTCTGGCAAACCGACTCGGCACGAACCGCTCTGAGCTCATCCGTCGGGCGGCGCGAGCGGCTATCACCGCTGAAGACCTCGCTTCCGCCGATCGCGCTCTC
>QIDH01000021.1 GCA_003229305.1 Acidimicrobiia bacterium
ATTCGGCGCGAACTGAAGGTCAGGCGTGCCACCGCCACCGTTGGACACGGTGAACGTCGAAGTCGTGCTCACGATCGTATTGTCCGTGTACCTGACCCGGATCGTGATCGTATGGGAACCCTCGGACGTGCCGGTCGTGTCCCACATTGTCGCTGCGCCAGTCGTGCCGCCGATGTAGTCGAACGGTGCAGAGTTGTCCGAGTTGTCCGCTGGGGGGCTCTGGGCGGTGTCGTCCAGCCAGAACCACACTGCGCTCACATCTGTCTCCGGTGAGATGAACACCGCAACACTGCCCGAAACCGTCGCCCCGTCCAACAGAATCGGACCGGACCGCTCAGTGCTCATCGAGACCACCGCGCTCGGGGTAGCCGGCAACGCACTGACCGTCAGCGATACAGTCAGATCAGCCGAGTTGTAACCAGTGGCCGTCCCGGTGACCATCGCCGTATAGGTGCCGGCGGCGAGGCTCCTATTCGCAGATCAACCGAGCACTCTGCATCGGAGAAGCGTGCGAGAACTAAACGTCCAAGAGCGGACTATTCCGTCAATGGACACTCAGCGGTAGGGTGGTCGGTGCACTCGCAACGGGACCTGTCGACCGGTGCATCGGCGCTTGTCGTGGGACAGGCCTACCCTGGACGAGAGCAGCCCACATTCCCGCCCAACCTCAGTTGGGCGGACCCTCGCATTCGAATACGGGCACCGCGTTGACCGCTCGGCGAATCTGCCCCTTTCCGGGGAACGGGCAACTAGAAGCTCAACGTGAACTGATTCTCATAGCCGATGTAGACCAAGACGCCGTGCTTCAGAAGGTCCCTGCCAATGAGTCCCTGGATGTTCTGGCCATCCAGGGGCATCTCCGTCGCGGAGATCTCGGCGATGACGTTGCTAGGCAAAAGAAAACGGACAGCGTAGATGTCGCAACTCACGCCTTGTGAGGCCGGAGTGTTGACCTGGGTGTTTCCGACAGGATACAAATCGAGTTGCTGCGCGAGCCCCGACTGAATAACGGATCCGCCTGCCCCGGTATGGACCATAAACGTAGCGCGGATCGGGTCTGGGATCGGTTGATCAGCCGCCTTGAAGGCTGACTCCGCGGCTGTCGTCACGGCCAACCTGAGGTCGATAAGGGGTCCAAGGTTTTCCAGATCCGCGACGGATGACGTAAATGAAGCCACCTGTGGATTCTACTGACTCACCTCAGATTGCAACGATGTTCGAGACGTACCGCTCTGGCATGTCCACTGCCAGGACCTGCTTCACCAGAAACGGTGTATTGCCGAGCTGGCGGTATCCCTCAGAAATTGCGTCAGATTCGTCGGCGAACACACTGATGACATCGGTGCCGTGGATAAGCACCCACTTCCCAGATGCCTCGCCCAGCAGCCGATCTTTCTCGCCGTAGTAGGTAGCCAACTCTTGTCGCAGCATCTCGCTCATGCGTACATCCCTAGCTCGTGGCCCGCCCAGTGTCCCAGCGACCGGCCTCGCTTCCCAATACCCAGAATATCTGAACCACAGGCCTGTAACTCCATGTATTCGGTGACTATACGGTGAAGAGAGGCTCTCGCACCTCATTATGGACCCAAACGAACGGCGACGTGAGTTCGTGAACCGGTGGGCGAGGAAAGAGCCGGCCCTAATGGCTGTGGGGTTGTCCGGGGCACGGACCTCGGTAGACTTACCCTGGGCGTTGCCTTCGGGTCGCCTTTCCCACCTGAAATTCCCTTTGATATTGAACGGAGAGTGATACCGCGTGGCCGAGCAACTCATCGCCCCGCACGGCGGAACCCTCGTCGACCTGATCGTCGACGAAGCAAGGGCCGAGCAACTGAAAGCCGAATCTCGCGACTGGAAGTCGTGGGATCTCACCGACCGCCAGGTTTGCGACTTCGAGCTGATCGCCAACGGCGGATTCTCACCGCTCACCGGATTCCTCGGCCAGGCAGACTACGAATCGGTACGAGACGGACTTCACCTGACCGACGGGACCCTCTGG
The DNA here is from genome assembly GCA_003229305.1 of Acidimicrobiia bacterium. Classification (GTDB taxonomy): domain Bacteria; phylum Actinomycetota; class Acidimicrobiia; order Spongiisociales; family Spongiisociaceae; genus SZUA-232. Next base: position 2,000 of record QIDH01000021.1, read on the forward strand.
CCGATGCCGATCACCCTCGACGTCAACGAGGACTTCGCCGCCGAACTCGAGGCAGGCGACACGATTGCCTTGCGGGACGCCGAAGGAGTGATGCTCGGCGCCCTCACCGTCAGCGATGTCTGGCAGCCGGACAAGGCAGACGAAGCCCAAAAGGTGTTCGGCACGACCAACCCTGAGCACCCAGCCGTTGGCTACCTGATGAACAACGCGGGGTCGCATTACGTGGGCGGCACGATCGAGGCGATCCAGCTTCCGGTCCACTACGACTTCGCCTCCATGCGCAAAACGCCGACTGAGGTCAGGACCGACTTCGCGGACGCAGGATGGTCGAAGGTCGTTGCCTTCCAGACTCGCAACCCTATGCACCGCGCCCACGTCGAACTCTGCATCCGAGCCGCCGCCGAACAAGGCGCCAACCTGCTCATCCACCCGGTCGTCGGCATGACCAAGCCCGGAGACGTCGACCACTACACGAGGGTCAGGGTCTATCAGGCCCTCCAGGCGCGGTACGCGCAAGGAAGCGCCGAGGTCGCCCTGCTCCCACTCGCCATGCGGATGGGTGGACCCCGCGAGGCCGTCTGGCACGCGCTGATCCGCAAGAATCATGGTGTCAGCCACTTCATCGTCGGCCGCGACCACGCTGGTCCCGGATCCGATTCGGACGGGACCCCGTTCTACGGGCCGTATGACGCCCAGGAAATGATGGTCGAATACCAGGATGAGATGGGGGTGACGATGGTGCCGTTCAAGCTCATGGTCTACATCCCTTCCCAGGATACCTACATGCCGATCGACGAAGTTCCCGAAGGCACCGAGACACTGAGTATCTCTGGGACCGAACTCCGCCAACGCCTCGCGGACGGAGACGACATCCCAGAATGGTTCTCGTATCCGGAGGTCGTCGCCGAACTACGCAAGACCAGTCGACCCCGCAAGGCGCAGGGTTTCACGGTGTTCTTCACCGGGCTGTCCGGATCGGGCAAATCCACGGTGGCCAACGCTCTGATGGTCAAGCTGTTGGAGCGTGGCGGACGATCGGTCACCATGCTCGACGGCGACCTGGTTCGCCAAAACCTGTCGAAGGGATTGGGTTTTTCCAAGGAGGACCGCAACACCAACGTCGAGCGAATCGGCTATGTCGCATCTGAGATCACCAAGGCAGGCGGTATCGCCATCTGCGCGCCGATCGCCCCATATGCTGGGCCACGCGCCCAGAATCGGGCAGTGATCTCGGCGGCAGGCGGATACGCCCTGGTGCACATCTCCACACCGCTCGAGGTATGCGAGCAACGCGACCGCAAGGGCCTGTACGCCAAGGCTCGGGCCGGGATAATTCCCGAGTTCACTGGGATTTCCGACCCGTACGAAGAGCCGACGGACGGCGAGCTGGTGATCGACACGACCGACACCACACCAGAGCACGCCGCAGGCCGGATCCTCGAGCACCTGCTGGCCGAGGGCTACCTGTAAGGGCCACCGCTCGCAGTATCAGGACCGGTGATGGGGCGATTGCCACCGTGCGTCATCACCGGTCGATCATCATGATCAACACACCACCTGGGGACGGAGGCGGCGCCCGATGACAGTTGAGGGTTGGATCACCCTGGCCGCGATTGTCGGCGTCCTCATTGTCCTGATCCGTGGCCTACTGCCTCCATCAGCAGCGATGTTCTCGGCCATGGTGGCGTTGCTCGCCACCAGAGTGCTAGAGCCAGAAGAGGCGTTCGCCGGATTCTCGAACGCGGCACCGATCACCGTCGCAGCCCTCTACGTATTGGCCAGGGCGGTCCAGAAGAGCGGAGCGCTGACACCGGCAGTCCGCAATATTCTCGGCGACGGAGCCAAGCCAGGGCGTTCGCTGGCCCGCCTTGTCGTGCCAACGTCGATCGCCTCTGGGTTTTTCAACAACACGCCAATCGTCGCCATGCTCGTTCCCCAAATCGAGCGGTGGGCCGACCGGCACGGCCGATCCCCCAGCCGCTACCTCATGCCGCTGAGCTTCGCGGCGATCCTTGGCGGGACCCTCACGCTGATGGGCACCGCAACCAACATCGTCGTATCTGGTCTGTTGCAGGCCAGCGGTGAGGACCCGATCGGGTTCTTCGAAGTCACAAAACTCGGGCTCCCAATCGCGATCGTCGGACTCGTGCTGATCATCGGGCTCGTTCCCCGACTGTTGCCGGACAGACGCTCGGCCCGTTCGGAGGTAGAGGACGAGGTTCGACAGTTCACCATCGACATGGTCGTGGACAAGTCCGGCGTGATGGATGGCACAACCGTCGAGAGTGCCGGGCTCCGCAATCTGGCAGGTGTGTTCCTCGCATCGATCGAACGCGACGGCGAAGAGATAGCGCCCGTAGGCCCTACGACGATCCTTCATGGAGACGACCGCCTCCGATTTGTGGGCAAGGCCGACCTTGTAGTCGACCTCAGAACGATGGCGGGAATATCTTCTTCAGAGCTGGCCGCTACCGCGCCACCAGACACCAACCGTCCCGGATACTTCGAGGCCGTCGTGGGAGCCGCATCGCCCCTGGTCGGCCACACGCTTCGCGAGACAGGGTTCAGAGGGCGATATCAGGCAGTCGTGTTGGCCATCCACCGTGCCGGCCAGCGGATCGACGCCAAGCTTGGCGAAGTCCCCCTCCGGGTTGGCGACACCCTGCTGCTCCTCTCCGATCCGGAGTTCAAGGACCGCTGGAACGACCGCAACGATTTCCTTCTGATCTCTGGTACCGGCGACGCCCCTGCTGCATCGCTGACCAACCTGATTGCGGTCGGCATGGTGACTTTCGGCATCGTGGTTTCGGCGGCCACAGGCACCGTTCCCCTGGTCACCGCAGCCCTGGTAGGCGCAGCGCTGCTGATAGCCACCGGGGTCCTGACACCAGGAGAGGCCAAGGATGCGGTCAACATCGACGTAGTGGTGACCATCGCCGCCGCGTTCGGGTTGGCCAACGCTCTCCTCGTCTCCGGCCTTGCCGACACCGCGGCCGATGGCCTGGTTTTCGCCTTCGGAGGGTTGGGCAACCGTGGGGTCCTGCTCGGAATCGTCCTCGCCACCATTCTCGCGACCGAGACCATCACCAACAACGCCGCTGCCCTGCTCATCTACCCGATCGCCATCTCCGCAGCCGCCTCGGCCGGACTAGACCAAAGGGGCATCGCGATAGCCGTGGCGATCACCGCGTCTGCCTCATTCCTCACGCCCATCGGATACCAGACCAATACGATGGTCTACGGTCCCGGGGGCTACAGATTTTCCGACTACTTGCGGCTCGGGCTGCCGATAACCCTGTCTGTGGTGGCCATCACAGTTGGCCTCGTGCCAATCCTTTGGCCACTCTGACAGCTCATCGATCGATTCCGGAGACCAATAACATTGTCCAGATCTGAAGATCTTGCCCGCATCGAAGAAGCCTTGGACGAGGCGAAAAAGGCCCTAGAGCCATTCACCCCTGGAGAGATCGAAGCGGTCCTCAAAGACGGCGGTGACCCGCTGACCGCGGCAGACACCGCGGTGGACGACGCCATCCGCGCCGTGCTCCCCCGACCAGGTGAAGGTTGGCTTTCGGAAGAAACCGTCGACGACCTGTCGCGCCTCGACACGGTCCGCACCTGGATCGTCGACCCGATCGACGGGACCCGAGAATTCATCCAGGGTATACCGGAGTGGTGCGTTTCGATCGGTCTCGTCGAGGAGGGAGTGCCGGTTGCAGGAGGCATTCTCGCCCCCGCCACAGGTCGGCGTTTCATCGGATCCGACGCCACGGGCGTGAAGCTCAACGGAAGGCCGATCGAGCCGCCTGATCCTCGCTCCATCAGCGGCGCTCTTGTACTCGCCTCACGCAGCGAGGTCAAGCGGGGCGACTGGGATCGTTTCTTCCCCACTGAGGTGTCGGTCCGAACCATGGGATCTGTCGCCTACAAACTGGCCTTGGTGGCAGCAGGTCTGGCAGACGCCACCTGGACCCTGACCCCGAAGAACGAGTGGGACGTGGCGGGCGGTGCTGCGTTGGTGTTGGCGGCCGGCGGCGACGTATGCGACCTGAGCGGCCAAGCGCGCCGATTCAATCAGGCCGACCCGAAGATGAGCGGATTCGTTGCGACCGCGTCCGGCCTGGCTGAACCGATCAAGGACCTGCTCG
>QIDH01000019.1 GCA_003229305.1 Acidimicrobiia bacterium
CCCTAAGCGTTCCACCTCGGGTGCCGTAGGAGTGCCTGACTCGAGCTGCCGATCCGGTGGCGCTGACCAGACGCCATTCGACGACGGGGTGCACGGCAACCCTTGCCGGAACAAGTTCCGGCTGCGGGTTGCTTGAAGTTCGGCAAGCCGAACTTCCCCACGGAGGTTGCGGCGACCATCGTCCCCCCGTGCGGCGAGGTACGAGCCGTTCGCCTGGGGGGACGAGGAGCGTCAGCGACGGAGGGGGGTGTTGAGCTCCCATGAGTACCTGAGCTGCTGGGTTGGACAAACCCCGACGCATCGGGGTGGGTAAGTTCTCTTGGTCGAAACGGCCTCCTCCGATTGCCGGCTGGCGCCGTCAGCCACCTCCCCAGAGATAATGCTGGCCCTCTGTCGCGACATCAAAGTTGTGGGCATACCCAAACGAGCACGATCTGCTGTGGCTGTGGCTGTGGGTCTCTATCCTCTTGGCGATGGACTGGGATGCATTTATGGATATGGCACTGGTCGAGGCGCGGGCCGCGATGGAGTGTGCCCGTCGGAGCGGTGTTGGTTGGTCCAGCTGGTGCGGTTGTGGCGGCTGAGCACAATCGTCGCGAGGAACACTCTGATCCGACCGCGCATGCCGAACTTCTCGTGTTGTCCAAGGCGGCGAAGGCTTCTGGCGATTGGCGGCTCACCGGACACACTTTGGTTGTGACGCTCGAGCCATGTGCGATGTGCTCGGGGGCGGCTGTATGGGCGAGGGTTGATCGCATTGTTTACGGTGCACCAGATCCAAAGGCGGGCGCAGCTTGGAGCTTGTTCAACATCCCCCAGGATGAGCGACTCAACCATCACATCGACCTCGTGGCTGGAGTCCAGGAGGCAAAGGCAACGACGCTGCTCGAAGGATTCTTCGCAACCCGTCGTTAGCTCTGACCTAGGTGGAGGCGACGACTTGAGCGCGCTGCACCGGGCAAGTCATGCAGCGAGGGCCGCCCCGCCCGCGCGACAGCTCAAACGAAGGGATCTCGTCGACCGTGATCCCCGCCTCCACGAGGACTCGGTTGGTGAGCTGGTTGCGTTCGTATGCGATTACGTGGCCAGGGCCGACCGCGAACACGTTGTTTCCGTCGTTCCACTGTTCGCGGTCTGCCTGAAATCCGTCGATTACGGGCACGATGAGTTCGACTCGATCGAGCTCGGCCGCCCAAGCGAAATCGGCGGCCAGCGTACCTCCGTCCGAGACGACCAGTGAGCCGCCTGCGCCTGGAGTGACCCGTAGGGTCCTGGCCAGGCTTTCGAGCCGGGGGTACACGAGCAGACGGTCTTGATCGACCATGGTGAGCACGGTATCGAGGTGCATCATCGACCTCGCTGACGGAAGTTCCACAACCACGACCCTGTCGATCACCTCGAATTCGAACAGTTTGGTGGCCAACGCCGCCGCCCCAGACGCCGTGGTGCGTTCGGTGACTCCGATGGCGATACCTCGTTCTCCGATGACCAGGACATCGCCACCCTCGACCGAGGCCGGCCAATGTTCACCATCCTCGTCCCCGAACCAGATCTCGCTACCGGCGAAGCGAGGGTGGTGGCGATAGATCCAATGGAGCAGGTCGCTCTCACGACGGCGCACCACCCGGTTCATCGGACTGATGACGACTCCCTGGCCGATCCAGAAGGACGAGTCACGGGTGAAGACGGTGTTCGCCAACGGAGTCATCACAAACTCCTCCGGCCCTGACAATGCCTCGACGAGGCCACCCGTCTCACCGGCTTCGGTGAGAGTCAGCCCCCCGATGAGGTGGCCGGCCAACTGGTCAGGCGCCATGTCGCCCAACATGGCCCGAGCCTTGGTGGCGATGCGATTGCCGGACCGGGCCGCGCTCACATGGGTGGCGAGGATCCCGTCACGCACCTCGTCATCGGCTACTACCTCTGCCAGCAGCTTCTCCAGGTACAGAGTCTCTGCACCGGCCTTGCGGATCGTCTCGGCAAACGCGTCGTGTTCTTGCTGAGCCTGGTCGACCCACACCAGCTCGTCGAACAACAATTCGTCCTTGGTGGCCGGCGTAACCCGATGCAGCTCGAGACCCGGCCGGTGCAACACCACGGACCCAAGTTCACCAACCTCTGACCGCACACCAGAACCCACCATGCCAGGAGCGTACATGGTGCGGTTCCGTGAACCCTGGGTACTACCCAGGGTTCCTATGGTCGCTATAGCGACCATAGGAACCCCAAGAAACGGCGTGGGCGGATGATGTGGTCGTCGGAGCCGAGCGGTTTCGGCTGGAGTGCTCAGATGCCGGTAGGTACACTTTCGGCACCTGGAGGGGTCGCATAGTCCGGCCTAGTGCGCGGCACTCGAAATGCCGTAGGGGCGTTCGCTCCTCGTGGGTTCGAATCCCACCCCCTCCGCGCCGGTTTTGGCCTGGCGGCCAAAACCCTAAGAGAGTTTCCTTCGGAAACTTCCGCGGGAACCCGATGGAATCGGGTTCCTTGAACTTTGAGCAGAGCTCAAACTCTCGTAGATGAAATCGCCGATCACCTTCGTGGCTTTGAGGCCATCGGTGTCAGCCACGTGCCTGTGTGGCTATGGCCTGACAACAAAGAAAAGCGTGGAAGCGTTTGCCCCAGTGCTGGAGGAGCTAAAGCGATGACATGACATGACAAATGCCGACCTGTATCCATGGTCGGCTGCCGCACACTCGCGGACTCACCGCTTCTCAGCGGCACTCGAACCCTGCAACGAGCGAGAGGACCAGAGCGCAGAGTTGCTGCGCAGACATGACGGCGAGTCCGCTTGCACCTTTTCTCGGCTATCTGAACGACTCGGGCCGTATCACCGAGTGGTTCATTGCAGATGGTGGTTGATACGTCACTGGTGACCGAGGCGGCCGCGGTCGGCATTCCAGACGAGCTGCGGTGCGAAGTCGTCGAGGCATTTGTGGTGCTGCGGGATATGAGTCTTGGCACCGAGGAACTGGAGGTCGAACTTCAGCAGTCGGTGAAAGACAAGTTCGCTGCCCATGCCTATCCGCGTCTGGTGCACTTCGTCGGCTCTTTGCCAAAGACACCGAGCGGCCAGGTCCAGCGATACCTACTCCGCGACCGACGTTCCTGATCAGCCGGTCCAGCTGCTCCCAACGCCCTGAGGCAGCTTTGCGCCCGCTTCGTTGTCCCATTCGGGTCCTCAAGGTTGGCCGGAATGGCCGACTGGTTTCTTATGGATTTGACCGGGAATGGATCGCGGGCGCGACCGGTCTTGGTCAGCGTCGATATGGATCTGCACGGAGACGCGGTGGCCGCCGAGGTAGTGCTGCGCATCGGTGATGAGACGGTCGGTGGCCACGCGATGCGGCCGGGCGCAGAGGCCAACGCGGCGGTCGCCGCCGCGACGTTTCGAGCGCTGACCGACGCCACCGGAGTCGTGATGAGGACGGTTGCAGCCGAACTACGATCCGTCGCCGACACGCCTTTGGCGATCGTGATCGTTGAGGTACCTGCACTCCACGCCTCGTTGGCGGGCTGCGTGGTCGCCGTTGACGCCTCCGACCGGGAGCTATATGCCAAAGCGGCCTTGGATGCCATCAACCGCATCGTCTGCAGCCCGCACCTGCTCGCCGAACTGGCCGCACGAAGCGCCTACGCAGGCTGATCTTGTCGCGCTCAACCGGGCCGGGCCCACTAGCGGCTTGAATACGTGTGTTCCAGGATATGTCCTGGACTTGGAGGGATGGCCGAGCGGACGAAGGCGCTGGTCTTGAAAACCAGTGGGCCCTTTACGGGTCTCGTGGGTTCGAATCCCACTCCCTCCGCGGGAACCCGATGAAATCGGGTTCCTTGAACTTTGAGCATGGCTCAAACTCCGGGGGATGAGATTAGGCTCCGGGAGTTGGTTTCGCTCAAACTCCCGGCCGAGGTTCTCGTCGTGAGTGTCGCTCTCACTGGTGACGAGCTAGGAAGTCCCTGCCCCTTGGACTCATTGACCATCCTTGCCCGTGCCTTGTCCACAGCGTCCGCGGTCTGTGGCTCCTGACCGTCGATTTGACGCCTTTCGTCAAGAAGCTCCTTGACTGGTTCGAGAAGATCACTGGTGCCGCTGCCATCTTCATCACGTAGAGCTTTCCAAAATGGCCTGGTGAAGCGGCGCCGAACCATCGGGCCGGCGATTCGGTATGCCCTACTCCAGTCGGCGGCGAAATCGAGCGCCGTCTCGACGTCGGGGTATGGCGGCAATCTCCGGCGGCGGGAGGCACAGTAGGCCGCGGAAGTACTGTTACGGTCACGCTCCGCAAAGGGCCGATCCCATAGCGACAGCAGATGACAGAGGGCCACCGCCTTTGTACCGTCGCTCACAAGCTACCGGCACCAGGGACTGGGTTGCAGGCCTCGGCGTCGATGCTCGGACAGAACCCGAGCAGGATCGCCGCGTGACATTTAGCCGCCGGGTGCCCGATACGCAGGGGTCTTCTGGGCCGCAGCGTCAACATCCTCTGGTGTCATGAGTGGTGTCAACGTCACTGCGACTGAGCCACTTGCATTGATGAGAAGAGACACCGCGGTCGCGCTTTGCGCGTCAGGCATATCGCAGATGGCGAAAACGTCGGTGTCGCCGAACGCGTAATACATGCTTTCGAGGCTGCCTCCAACCGACTCGATGGCGGCTCTAGCGGCGTCCCGTCGCTTGGAACCACCCTCCTGCAGGAGGCCGGCGACGCCATCGCCCATATAGTTGCCTCGCACGAGATACTTCGCCATGTTGCTACTCCCTCAACGCTCGGTCGGGTCGAAACGAGACACCGAGATGCCTATTCAGGCACCAAGCCGAGCATAGCTGGTATGACGACACCGTTGCCGTACCATTCGTCCGGAAAGGCAAAACATTGAGCGTAGGCAGGTACGGGGGGAGAGCAGCACTAGCAAGCAATTGCCAGATTCTGGTAGGTACGAGATGGCCGTTCCAGTGGTGCCAGATTTCGGGTTCGAGCCTGCGCGAGTGGCGGCCTCCTAAACGCCGGCCAGGTCGTGGATCTTGTCGACGATCTCGAAGACTCGATCGCGGTAATCCGATACGTGAGCGAACGTGATGCCCGTGTCGTCCCCGTGCGCTATACCGTTCCGGGTATTGATAAGACTGTCTACCGTATCCTTGCGTTCCTGAGCCATCCAAGCTTCTAGACCAGTGGCCCAATTTCGGTCGAAACGGCGGACGAGGTCGACCAATCGCTTCGAGCTGAGATTGCGTGTTGCTGCGGACCGTCGATCAAGATACCTATGGCTGTGACTCACGGAGCGGGACCGCTGGCTACCAGCGTCCGCAGCAGTCGAATACGGCTTGATCGACCGAGTTCTGTGAGCAGGACGCTCAGGGGATGCGGAACCACAGATCCAGGCCACGCTCGTAGAGGTACAGCACCGCTACGACTGCGATCATCATTTCGGTTAGCTCCGAGGCTCGCTGCAGGAAATCCACGGTCCTCGATCCGAGGTCTACAAAATCTCCGGTGAGGTCGACCAGGCTGACGGCACCGATGACGGCGAACCATGGCAGCAGCGTTCGAGAAGGTGCTGCGAACCGGAACTCCGTCCGCGGTATGAAGATCACGCCGAGTATGCCGATAGCCGCGAACGCCACTCGGAATGCCTCGGCCCGCTCTCGCAGTCCGGACAACTCGCCGATCCCAGCGGTTGCCTCGACTCCAGAGGAGCCCCGAGCCACATCCACCAGAACTTGACCCCAGGCGATTTCGTCCAGAGCGACTACGAACGCTCCCAGGCCGAACAGTAAGAAAAACCCGGCCAGCCACCACGTGTGGCCGAGCCTCCAGGTTCTGAACGCCAATCTGAAACCAAAGACCCCCGCCACGGCCATCAGGACGAAGGTGGCGATCTGGACAGGGTTACGCTCGTCGCTACCGGTCGCCAGGTCACGGGTTGCAGGAATGGCCCAGAGGATGGCAAACAAAATAAACAGCGCGAGCGGCACGGTCGCCAAGACCTTCTTCGTGGTCGAGGCACGCCGCACCGTCTCGAGCCGCTGCCGCTCTCGTTCGGTCAGCTCGACTATTTCCGCCATTGGAACTTCAATGCTATCGAGGTATGGCGCGCTACACCAGTGGCGCCGCTCCGTCGTCTTCTCGGAACGCGTTTTGTCTGGTTGACTGTGCCCGTCGATCAACTCGACAAGGAGAGGTGGCCGAGCGGTCGAAGGCGCTCGCCTGCTAAGCGAGTAGGGGGTGCAAGCTCCCTCGAGGGTTCAAATCCCTCCCTCTCCGCGGCAGCCGAATGAAATTCGGTGTTTAGAGTTTGAGCAGAGCTCAAACTCCGGGCGATGAAATCGCCCTCCGGTTTGGCCCTGGCGGCCGTAAGCCCGCCGGTTTGGCCCTGGCGGCCGTAACAGAGTTTGCTTCGCAACTCGCCGTTCGCTCCGCTCTCTAACAGAGTTTGCTTCGCAAACTCTCGGGTAGCGCGCGAACGTAAGCGAGCACAATCGCTGTGGCTGTGGCTGTGGCTGTGGCT
>QIDH01000004.1 GCA_003229305.1 Acidimicrobiia bacterium
GCAGGTGGGCGTTTGCTGGCTATCGTTTCCTTTGGCTCGTATGAAGGGCGTTGGGAAGTTTGCGATACGGATTCGTCATCGATCAGACGACGTGCATCGGATGTCACGCGTGCACCGTGGCTTGCAAAACGGAACACGACGTGCCGTTAGGAGTTAATCGCACATGGGTGAAGTACGTCGAGAGCGGATCCTTCCCGAACACCACTCGCAATTTTTCGGTTATGCGGTGCAACCATTGCACCGACGCGCCGTGCGTGACGATCTGTCCGACGAAGGCCCTGTTCAAGCGCAGCGATGGCATTGTCGACTTCGACACGAGTCGCTGCATCGGCTGCAAATCTTGCATGCAAGCCTGCCCATACGACGCCCTCTACATCGACCCTGACGACCAGACCGCTCAGAAATGTAACTATTGCGTGCATCGGGTCGAGGTCGGCATCGAACCTGCCTGTGTTGTGGTCTGTCCGGTCCAAGCGATCATCGCGGGCGATCTCGATGACCCGACGACTGAGATCTCGGCCCTCGTTGCGGCAGGTGATTTGAGCCAACGGTCCCTCGAGCAAGGCACCAGTCCGAATCTCTGGTACAAGGGCGGCGAGTTGGCCAACCTGGACCCGCTCGGTGCAACCGGCCTTTCGGGCGGAGGAATCTGGCGGGACACACAACCGGTGGCAGTGAGTTCTGCCGGAAGCGACAGCTGGTTGACCATCGATCTGAGTCCGAGGTCGTCTGATCCGGCTCCTTCGGCAGGTCCCGGCATCCAACACTTCGAGAATCATCCGCCGAGGGTTGTATACAACACGGATCATCCGGTCCCATGGGGCTGGAAAGTCTCTTCATATTTCCTCACGAAAGCCATTGCTGCCGGCATCGTGTTGGCACTTGCCGTTTCATCGCTGATCGGAGGAGACCTGACGACGTCGTGGGCGCGCTGGGCTGCTCCGCTGGTAGCCGGGGTATTTCTGTTGCTAACGGGGGTGCTGCTGGTCAGCGATCTGAAGCGCCCGGATCGTTTTCATTTTCTACTGACCAAGGGCAACCCGTCTTCCTGGCTCGTTCGGGGAGCTTGGATCCTTGGTGCGGACGCCCTGCTTTTGACGGTCTGGTTCCTGGTCGGCGTCACGGGGAATACGTCGGCGATTCCTGTTTTCATCTGGATAGGCGTCCCTCTCGCCTTGGCGAGCGCCGGCTACACGGCGTTTCTTTTTGGTCAGGCCGAGGCCCGAGATCTGTGGCAGACCAGAACGCTTCTCTGGCACATGTTGGCCGGCGCATTCGCCGCAGGCGGGGGCGCCTCGATGGTATTCGGAAGCACCTTCTATTCGCCAGGGTCTAGAGTCGAAATCGACGGTGCCAGTCCGGATGGTGTCGAGGCATTCCTTTGGACCCTGTTGATTGGCGTCGTAGCGCTTGGGGTGATCGCCGCGATCGAGTTTTCGGCCTCCCACCCGACCGCGAACGCGACGGCCGGTGCCCATCACATGATGCGCGGCCGTTTCGCCAGGCGTTGGTGGTTGGGTGGCCAAGTAGTTGGGGTGGTCATCCCTCTGCTCCTCGGCATCGTCGCACTCATCACCAGCAGTGATCTTCTAGGCATCTTGGCGGGTCTTGGCGCGATCGTCGGAATCTGGTTCGCTGACGATGCCTTGGTAAGGGCCGGCCAAGCAGTCCCACTGTCTTGAGGAGTTTGCCTTGGGTCCGACAATCATGCGCGAGCCGAGAGACGGTGACATAATGGCTGGTCAGCGGGCCGGAGGCATTTCGAACATGTTATTGCTCATCGGGGCCGCGACCTCGCAATGACTGACATTCCCCGCCTGATCCCAGGTACCGAATTGACCAACTTCCCCCCGCCGGATCGCTGGGATGACTGGGAGGAGTATGACGCCAAGGCGTGGCCTGAGAAGGTCAGCCGGTCGTATAGGCTGATCCCGACTACCTGTTTCAACTGCGAATCCGCATGCGGTCTTTTGGCCTATGTGGACAAAGAGTCAGGCGAGATCCGCAAGTTTGAGGGTAACCCGTCCCACCCTGGTTCGAGGGGTCGGAACTGTGCGAAGGGGCCGGCCACCCTCAACCAGGTGTATGACCCGGAGCGGATCCTCTATCCGCTCAAACGCAAGGGTCCTCGGGGTGGAGGCGACTGGGAACGGGTGACATGGGATGAGGCCCTTGGCGACATCGCAGGTCGGATGCGCTCCGCGATCAGCGAGGGTCGCCACGACGAGATCATGTACCATGTTGGTCGGCCTGGCGAAGACGGATTCATGGACCGCATCCTCAAGGCGTGGGGGGTGGACGGCCACAATAGCCACACCAATATCTGCTCGTCAGGGGCTAGGACCGGGTATGCGATGTGGATGGGCCACGACCGTCCTTCAGCCGATTTCGCAAACGCAAAATTCATCCTGTTGTTGTCCAGCCACCTGGAAACAGGTCACTATTTCAACCCCCACGCCCAGAGGATCATGGAGGGCAAACAAGCTGGAGCCAAGCTCGCCACGATTGACCCGCGGCTCTCCAATACGGCCGCCATGTCAGACACCTGGCTGCCAACCTGGCCTGGCACCGAGCCTGGCCTTTTTCTGGCGATTGCTCGCGAACTGATCCGCCGTGACGCCATCGATCGCGATTTCATTCGCAAATGGGTGAACTGGCAACAGGCCCTCGACCATTACAAGCCGGGAGTCTGCGACTTCGACTCCTTCATCACACTTCTCGAGGAGAAGTACGAACGGTTCACCCTCGAGTGGGCGGCCGAAGAATGCGGAGTACCGCTAGAGCGAATCGTAGAAGTAGTCGACGGTATCGAAGGTGCGGGGACCGCGTTTGCCTCCCACACGTGGCGGGCGACCGGCTCGGGAAATTTGGGCGGATGGCAGGCGGCTCGAACGCTGTGGCTTCTCCACGTGCTCACAGGCTCGGTCGGCACCAAAGGGGGCACGTCGCCGAATTCGTGGGTGAAGTTCAAGCCGAAACACTGGAACACGCCGCCGGCCCACAGTCGGTGGAACACGCTCCTGTGGCCACCCGAATACCCGCTCGCCCACCACGAAATGTCGTTTCTGCTTCCCCACCTGATCAAAGAGGGCCGCGGGAAATTGGATGTCTATTTCTCCAGGGTCTACAACCCGGTCTGGACCAACCCGGATGGGTTCTCATGGATCGAAATGCTCACAGACGAGGATTCGATCGGACTTCACGTGGCGCTCACCCCAACCTGGTCGGAATCCGCCCAATACGCAGACTACGTGTTGCCGATGGGAGTCGGTGCCGAACGCCACGACACCCACAGCTACGCGACCCATGCCGGGTCTTGGCTGGGCTTCCGCCAACCGGTGCTGAGGGTCGCGGCGGAGCGGGCCGGTGAGACCATCGAGCGAACCTACGAATCCAACCCTGGCGAGGTTTGGGAAGAAAATGAGTTCTGGATCGACCTTTCGTGGCGCATCGATCCGGATGGTGAGCTGGGGATCAGGAAGTGGTTTGAGTCTCCCAACGATCCAGAGCGCCCGGTGTCTGTAGACGAGTACTACGGCTGGATGTTCGACAACTCCATTCCCGGCCTTCCGGACAAGGCTGCGGCCGAAGGCATTACTCCCCTCGAATACATGCGCAAATATGGGGCTGTCGAGATCGAATCCGAGGTATATGAGGTCCATGAGCGCGAGGTCGAGACCGACGAAGTAGGCGAAGATGGGCTCGCAGTCAAGGGTGGCAAGACTGTCGGTGTCGATATCGAAGGAACGACCAAGACCGGTTTCGGATCACCATCCCGCAAGCTCGAGTGGTTCTCCAAAACGATGCACGACTGGGGCTGGGAAGACGCCTCGATTCCCAACTACCTCAAAACTCACGTGTACTGGCGGGACATGGACATGGAGGGCAACGAGCGGATACTTCTTCCGATCTTCCGTCTCCCCACCCTGATCCATACTCGCTCCGGCAACGCCAAATACCTCTACGAAATCAGCCACGGCCACCCACTTTGGGTCAATCCGACGGACGCCGATGCGCTGGGCCTCGATACAGGTCAGATGGTGCGGATTTCCACCGATATCGGCTATTTCGTGATGCGAGCCTGGCGGACCGAGGGGATCCGGCCTGGGGTGGTCGCTGCGTCTCACCACCTCGGAAGGTGGCGGCTGTCAGACGACCACGGCAACGAGCGGTGGTCGTCCGCGCTGGTTGAGATAGATCGGATGGGCGATGGGCGTTGGAGATTGCGGCAGAAGTCCGGCATCGAGCCTTTCGCGTCGAGTGATCCAGACTCTGAACGCATCTGGTGGCGGGACGCCGGCGTCAACCAGAACCTGGCGTTTGCCCCGCATCCCGACCCGGTTTCTGGCATGCATGCATGGCATCAACGGGTTCGCATAGCACCCGCAGAGTCGGACGATCAGTATGGCGACGTGGTTGTCGACACCACCAAGAGCCACGAGATCTATCAAGAGTGGTTGAAGCTGACGAAACCTGGCCCAGGTCCCAACGGTGAGCGTCGGCCCCTGTGGTTGGCTCGTCCTAACAAGCCGACCGACGATGCCTACTACATCTGAGTCCCGTCATTCCTCGAGAGGTTCATGATGAGTGCAGCCGACTCGGCTAGAGCAGAGACAGATCAGTGGGCCTTTATCGCAGACTTGGCTCAGCTACTCACGCAGGGCGACGATGTCGTGCCGACCGAGCTGACCATCACCGGTTTTGATCCTTCGCAAGATCTCGACCGCCGAATCCGGCCTTGGTCGCATCCGCTTCCCGACCACTCCCTGGCATCTCTCGCTCGCTTCGCGGCAGGTCTCGCCCAGGCAGAAGCAGATGCCTGGGAGGGTGACGACCGAAGCGTGGCCACCCGCGCACTGGAGGATCGTCGTTTCTTGCTCGGTGACCGGATCGTGCACTGGACGGTCCCATGGCTGGTCTCACTCGGCGTTGCCGAGCCGGCCTCTGGACCCGAGACGTTGGCGGTGGTCGAACGACTGCTGGATTTCGGTGATCAGCATCGTCCCGCGCCAGCGCTCACCGGGTCAGAGGGCCTATTTCCTCCCGGCTGCGACAGCATCGGCGAGATCCCCTCACGCCTCGACGTTACGACGTTTGCCAACGGCTGGCTGTTCGCCAACCCGCGATCCGAAGTGGGTCCTGAGCCGTTCACAGCCGCCGCGGCGTTGTGGACCGAACTGGCAGACTCGCACCCAGGAACCGCCCAACTATGGCAAGACATGGCAACCAGAGCCGAAACGGCGCTGTTGTTCTTTGGTAGCTGACGCAACCTCGTCCTGCTGGCTCGTGCCGAGTTTCCGGTTTCGGCGAGCCTGCGCCCGATGGTCACGGAGTCGTCGAGAGCGTGGATGTCGAAGTGGCGGACTGCTCGCGCGAGCCGGTGAGCAGAAACCTCGCTGGTGTCGGATCCTCGTCGACGAGCTGTTTGATCATCCGGACGATTCTGTCACCGCCGAGTTGGATCTCATCGATCGCAAGAGGGGCGGCCTGTGACATCAGGAATGACCGGGGATCGGCCAAGGCGGCCTCACGTACTGCGTCGTCGTCCAAAGTTACATACGTACCACCCGGTTCCCCGCCACGAGGCGTGCGAGGGTAGTTTTCGCACATTGACGAGCGCCATGGAGGACGACAACACGGAAGGTGTCCAGTGCGTCGTTTAGTTGAGTTTCAAGATGGCGAGCGATCTGCCCCACGTTTTCCGTCTAGGCCTAATCCACGTTTCGTACAACGACTAGTCCACATTCCGTACACGACCTAATCCACAAACGGTTGACGGACCATCGCCTGTCAACCTCGGGTTCGAGCCGCACTTCTTCT
>QIDH01000009.1 GCA_003229305.1 Acidimicrobiia bacterium
GGCGCCTTCCACCTCGAGGATCTTGAGCAGCCCTTGGAGCCTGCCGTACTGCACGTTTATGTCCCGAAGGATGTCGTTGAACTTGGTGGGTGCCGCCGAGAGGACTTCGAGGACCGCGGCTGTCTTGTCAGGTGGCGGGAAGGCGGTGGTGATGAAATGGTCCTGGATCTGGCGGTCTTCCTCACCGGTCAACATGATTCCGTATGCGGTTTCGACAGCTCGGCCGGCCCGACCGACCTGCTGGTAGTAGGCGACGGGTGATCCGGGTGATTGGTAGTGGATGACGAACTGGATGTGGGGGTTGTCGTAACCCATGCCAAGTGCTGAAGTCGCGACGACGACCTTGAGTTTTCCGGCATCGAGTTTCGATTCGGTTTCGACACGACGGTCCTCGTCGCTTCGGCCCGTGTAGGCCTCGGCAGTGATCCCGCGGCTGGCGAGCCATTCGGCCACCCGGTTGGCGTCGCGGATGGTCAGGCAATACACAATGCCGGATCCGGGGAGCGATTCGATGTGGGTGGCAAGCCAGGCCATACGAGCGGCGTGGCTGGGGAGGTCGATGACCTGGAGGGACAGGGATTCTCGATCCAACGGCCCTCGGCTGATCACCAGGTCGGTTCCGAGTTGTTCGGCGACATCTTCCACAACCCGGTTGTTGGCGGTGGCCGTGGTGCCAAGCATCGGGATGCCTGGCGGAAGCGTCTGCACGAGTTTGGACAGGCGTCGGTAGTCAGGCCGAAAGTCGTGGCCCCAGTCCGAGATGCAGTGCACCTCATCCACAACCAGCAGCCCCATCTGCCCGAAAAGCTCTGGCCCTATTTCGGCATTGAATTTGGCGTTGGAAAGGCGTTCTGGGGAGATCAACAGCAGGTCGAGCTCTGAGTCTCGAATTCGATCGAAGACTTCTTCCCACTCGTCTCGGTTTGTCGAGTTGATCGACTCGGCGACCACGCCGCCCCGCCCGGCCATATCGATTTGGTTGCGCATCAAGGCCAGCAGCGGCGACACGATCACCGTCGGACCTCGTCCCTGTTTGCGAAGCAGCCGGGTGGCGATGATGTATACGGCGCTCTTGCCCCAGCCGGTCCGTTGCACGACGAGTGCTTTCCCCCGCCGATTGACCAGCGTGTCGATCGCCTCCCATTGCCCATCACGAAAGGCTGCGCCAGGCCCGGCGATCTGCTCGAGCAGTTCCTGCGCTTCGACGCGGATTCCGTTGTTCATGCGTGCACCGTAGGGCACCGGTGTGACAGGACGGCTGGCCAGCGGCTTCGCGTAGGCGGCACAGGCCTAATTGGCTGCAGCGTCGGCTGACGCCCACCTAGCCTCTCGTGGATGAGTTCCAGCAAACTCGGGTCTCGTTTCTGGACTCTTTGGTCGGCCGCTACTGCCACGAATCTCGGAGACGGGCTCGGTCTCGTCGCCTTTCCGCTGCTGGCCATCAACCTCACAGACGATGCGAGGCTGGTAGCCCTGGTGAGCGTCGCCCGATTTCTTCCGTTTGTGGTTCTCGGGCTGCCGGCCGGGGTGTTGCTGGATCGTTCAGACCGGCGACGCCTTGCAGTCCTCGCTCAGATACTGCGGGCGGCTTCGATACTGGGCCTGTCCATCGTGATCATGACCGACCGGGCCGGGATGGGCCTGCTGCTGTTCTCAGCGGCGATGGTGGGTGTTGGCGAAGTGCTGACCGACGGTGGGCTGCCGGCGATCGTTCGAACCTTGGTCAGGTCCGATCAGCTTGAATTGGCAAACTCCCGGCTGGCCACGACCCAGATCGTCACCAACAACTTCATCGGCCCACCGTTGGGCGCGCTGCTTTTTCAACTTGACCCTTCGGTGCCCTTCCTGATCACCGTTGTCATGTTCGTCGTCGGGGCGGGGCTGCTCCAGCGACTGCCAGGCACGTTCTCTCCACAATCTGCGCCGGATTCGAACGGGCCGGAGCCGTTCCTGAAAGCGGTCACAGTGGGACTCAAATACGTGTGGGCCCATCCAGTGCTCAGGCCCCTCGCTCTGACGGTTGCGTTGTTCTCGTTCGTGGGCGAAGCGGGAAACTCGATATTTGTCCTGGTGGCGACGGAACGGTTCGGACTGTCCGAAGTCGAGTTTGGCGCTCTGATCAGCGTTGATGCGATAGCCGCAGTAATCATGTCTCTATTCGTGGCTCGTTTGGTCATCCGCACCAGCCACGCCTTCAGCATGCGCCTCAGCATCATCACATACGCAATCGCGGCTCTGTTCTTTGGCTTCTCGACAGCCCTCGCTGGTGCGATATTCGCGTCGTTGATGATCGGAATCAGTGACCCGTCATGGAACGTGGTCTCCGGGACGATCCGCCAGCGACTCGTACCAGACGAAGTCTTTGGCCGGATGATGACCGCCTACCTGTTCATTGCCTGGGGCCTCCAGCCGATCGGTGCCCTGATGGGCGGATTCGTCGCGCAGGCCTGGGGCCCCCAGTGGGTTTTCGTGATCTCGGGGCTCGCGGTCGGCTCCCTCCTGGTGCTCGCCCAGCCGCTGTTCACCCAGCTGAAAACAGCGATGGCCCCACCGAAACCGTCAACCCCATCCTGAGACGCCACCTGGCTTGTCACCCGTCGGCGGGTAGCAAACGAAACGGGTGGCCCTTGTCGGTATTCATCGCTCGGAAGTGCCGCTGGTCGAGGGTGAGGATTGTTGCATCGGCGTATTGGTTGGCGAGCACGACAAGAGATGCGTCGGTGAGTCCAACCCGAAGGTCTCGGTAGCGCTCGATGATTGCTCCGGCTTCTCCGATCGACGATGGGCCGGTTTCGGCCAGCTCGAAAGCACCCCGCTCTACTTCTCTGAGGACGGCCAGTTGGGCGTCAACGCCTCGCCTTTGACCGATCAGATGGTCGAGTTCGCACAGGACGAATGGAGACAGATGCAACCGCTCGTTGGTGTCGGAGATCGCTCGGGCACAATCGTCATGCATGCGCTCGTCTGGATCGAGGGCGGCGAGGAGGCCGCTGGTGTCGAGGATCAATGCCCGAAGCCTGTCTCGGCGAGTACTTCGTCGATCCGTTCGGCCCAGTCGCTGGTCGCGCCGGTGGGTTCGAAGAGCGGGAGTCTGGGCTTGGCCGGGGCTCGGGCTTGCAGCGCGGTGGACAGCGCGTTGCGGATCACCTCAGCTTCGGTGGTCCCTTCGGCTTGTGCGACCTGGCTGAGGCGGCGCTTCAGGTTGTCTGGAAGGTAAATGGTTGTTCGTTTCACGCCATACATCATGCCATACCTTTGCGGAGAGGTCGATGGGTTGGAGTTCGTTAGGTGGACCGTATCGCTGCGCTACGACAGATTCGACGGCTGCGAGAGTTGTGGGTTCGAGGATTCCGGGACCCTGTAGGCGCTTAGCCTGGATCCACCGACTTAGGGAAGCGAGTCGCCCGGTGGGCTGCGCCGCTGCTCAGAACAAGAAGATGCTCTGTGTTTCGCCAGATGTGTTGCCGGTCAAGATCGAGAAACCCTTGCCGTCACTGGCGAGGCGGGCGAGGAGCCAAACCGTGCGGTGGATCCAGGCTTTGGCGGGTCGGTTTGCAGTCGTCGGTTGATTGGCTGGCTCTACATGGGTGCAGATTGGGCAAAGCCCCACCGCATGGGACTCAGCTCCAATGGCATTTCAGCGGTTGAGTCGACCTGTGAAGCTCAGTGAACCTTGGTTGACTTCGATCTCATCGACCGAGGCGACGCTGTGGCCGGCGAGCAGGGCCCGTTCGATGGCATCGGCGACCAGGTTGGCAATTCCGCCCGGCAGCGGGAGCCGCCCGAGCTGACCTTCGACAACCTCGAAGGTCAGCTGATCGTTGACGATGTTGGGAACAACGACGATGCGCGCCGGTATGGAGAGGAAGGCGAGCCGGCCGGTGCCGCGCACGACGATTTCGCCGTCAGCGGTGAAACGGACCTCTGGATCGCGGATCGTGATTCGCAGGTCCAGGCCCCTGGTGAAGATCGTGCCAAGACCGTCCTCCGACTCGATGAGTTCCTTCCATCCCTCGACAGAGAGCAGGTCGCCGCCTGGAATCTCGTCGCCGAGGTCGGACAGCTCACCGAGGTCGCCGGAGCCTCCCGCCTCCTTCAGCTGGGCGCTGAGGACCGAGGCGATCGCCAGAAAGCTGGTCACTTCTCCCTCGGTCACGGTGATGGTCACCTGTTTGGTGCCTGCCGCGTCTCCCACCGAATCCGCGACCTTGCGAGCAAAAGCAAGAGCGTCCTCGGCCACCACCGGTATCGGCTCCCCATCATCTGGCAGGGTGGCGCCGGTGATGAGGAACAGCACGCCGACCAAGACAGCGACGATGACCAGGATGGCAATCAGGCGTCGGCGTAGAAAGCCCCAGAAGCTTGTCGCCACCATGCCGCCGATGATGCGCCCGATTCCGCGTTCGCGCCCGCTCGACGGTTCCATGTTTTCCTCATCCCGGAGATGTTTGCGGCACTCAGCGCCTTCCGTGGCCCGAGGGCGGATTTGCCTTGCCTTATGTTTAGCAAGACGAAGTTCCAGGAGCGAACGGTAGTGAGCCTATTTCTTTGATGGCACGATTGGCCAGGCCCTTCGCGGCGCCGCCGCTCCGATTCAAGGCTGTCCTTGCAGATGACGATCAACTCCTTGGGGGTCACACGAAGCGGAGCATGATGAACCCGAGAAGAGACGACCGCGGTTTCACCCTTGTCGAACTGATGGTCGTGGTGTTGGTCATCGCGATACTCATCGCGATCGCCATTCCGACCTTCCTCGGAGCCCGTGAGCGGTCACAGGATCGGGCGGCCCAGACGCTCCTCCGCAATGGGATGACGGCAGTCCAGGTCATGCTCAACGACAACGATCGAGTGGTCCCGGCCCGTGCCGTGATCCTGGCGGAGCTTCCCGGCATCGAGCCGTCAATCAACTGGGTGGATCATGTTGACGACGCTCAGGAGTCGGCCACTGCGGTGTCCATCGACGACGAACCGACCTTTGTCACAGCGGCGACGGCTTCGAGTTCGGGTGCCTGTTTCTACGTGAGGATGTACGTGGACGGCACAGACGATCGACACCGTGACATGGGCTCACCATGCACCGCGCACGCCGGGGAAAGCACCGCAGTCCCGTCAGGCTGGTGAGCCGTCGTAGGTCGGTCTCGACACTGTGCTGAGCCGCGGACCGTCCGGCAGGGTCTTGACAGGATGGCTAGGCGGCGGTGACGAGGGTGATTTCGCACCGGGGCCCTGGCGCTTCAGCGAGCCTGCGATCGGCTGTGAACAGGGTGGTGCCGAGCCTTTCCGCCAGCGCGACGTACCAGGCGTCGTAGACGGTGAGCGTGTTGCGCAGTTCCCAGATACGGCCGAGGAGTGGCTCGATGGGATGAGGACGGGTTGGGAGGCGGCGAAGCGACTCCAGCGCCCACCTGGCGCGGTGGGGTGTGGTGGCGCCTCGGAGCTCCATGCTGCGCAGCGCGGAGGCCGATTCCGCCTTGAGGATCTGAGGGGCATCTGGACGGCGCTGGGTCGCCAGGATCCGGCGCGCGGCATCACCGGCCGCTTTGTCGGCGGCGAACGCATCGACGACAACGGACGCGTCGACGACGCTCAATGAGATTCTCGATCTTCCCGAATGAGTCCGGCCGAACTCTCGGTTGCGAACCCTGTTGGGTCGCTCTCCATTTCGCGCTCGACCTCGGCAACGAGTTCGGCGGGTGTCAGATGGGCCGCGTCGCTGACAAGCTGGTGGAGCAGGTATTCCTGGAGGCTTTGCCCGGCGAGCGCGGCTCGAGACCGATACGTTCGATGTACGTTTTCCGTTGCGAATCTGGATCGTCGCCATAGCGCCATTATAGCGCTGGTTCATGTGAACTGCATGCAAAATGTCGTGCGCTCCTTCATGCTGCGGACCGTAGGGCGTCAGTGTGACGTTTTCGGAAGAGGCGCTCCTCCTATGAAGGAACCGCGTGAGGAGTGGATCAGGTGACGATATTCGGATTGTGGGCAGCCGGCAGGCTGGGAGTCGTAGAGGATGGGGTCAGATCAGAGGCCATGGTCGCCGTCGGGTCCCCCTGGCGCTCGCCCAGCCGTTGTTCCCTTGAGTGAAAGGCTGAGATGGCCCCACCGACGTCGACCCGATTCGGCCTCGATTCGGTGAGTCGGGCAAACATCTCGCTCAATCCATTCGGCCTGACACGTTGCGGTGCTCGGGAGAGTCCAGGCGGCCATACTGGTGGTCATGGAGCAGAACGTTGTTGGAGGCGATCTTGAACCCTGTGGCACCGACCCGGTGACCGGATGGTTTCGTGACGGATCGTGCCGTACTGATGAAACAGACCGGGGCAGTCACACCATCTGCGCAGTGGTGACCGAAGACTTCCTTGAACACCAGCGTCGCATCGGAAACGATCTGATCACCCCGATGCCTCAGTTCCAGTTTCTCGGACTCGTCCCAGGCGATAGATGGTGTGTCACGGCGCGCAACTGGTTGCGAGCCCATGCGGACGGGAGCGCTGCCCCGGTGGTGCTGGCCTCCACCGAGGCGTCCGTGCTCGAGATCGTGCCCCTTGAAGTGCTGAGCGGTCACGCAGTCGACGTTCCGATGGATCCGAGCTCGCTGGAAGATTGACGCCATGGTTTCGTCTCGAATGCTTGGGTTGTAGACCGACTATCCGAGCGAAGCCAGGGCCGAAGCCGGTTTCGGCTAGCACAGCGGCTGCGGCTCGGATGGCGTGGTCGAGGGCCACCTGATTCATGGCGCCTCCACTGAGAATCGCTGCTAGACCGTTGCCCGTTCTGGGGCCGAGAGAACTCCTGCGAAGGGTGTCACTGGAGGAGTTCGCGAGCATCCGGTGCAGCTTCCGGTCTGAATTCGCCGGGTCCTCATCCGAGCGATTGGCCTCGTCAAACGAGGTCCTCGCTCGTACGGGACGCCGAGCCGCCGATCAGGATCACAGCGGGGTGCTGAAGCTGCTTGGCCAGGCCGGAGGGGATGGCGCCGAACTTCCGAAGGAACTGAGACGCCTGCTGCCGCTGAAGACGAAGGCTGAGTACTCGCCTGATGATGTCGCCCTACCGGAAGCAACCCGTGGAGTGGCACGAGCGCGTCGTTGCGTCACGGTCGCCAGAAGAGTCGTCGCGAAGCTGAAGTAGGCAGCCGCAGCCACCCATCGACGACAACCGTCGCAGGCGGGTCTGTCAGCGTGCCGGCTTCGAGTTTGGCGCAGGATCTGCACGGGTTTGGCGGGCCTCTTCCAAGACTGAGCTGAGGTGGGAGATGAGATCGGTCGGTTCGTTGCCCGGATCTCGATCGACGAGTTGTTTGATCCGCTGGTGGGAAACACCTAGAACCTGGCCCGCTTCGCGCATTGTCATCCTGGCGTCGATAAGAGCGATGGCGGCTCGACTACGGGCTTTGGCCGCTTCGG
>QIDH01000080.1 GCA_003229305.1 Acidimicrobiia bacterium
GTAGCACATTGCTGTACGACATCGTCCGGACTCATCCCGCAACCGTCTTGGAGCCCCTCGCCTTATCTTGGACCGCCCTGGGCCTCACAGGCAGGCGTTACCCAGTCGCGTTCAGCAACACCCCAGACGCAGAACTAGCTGTCGAGGTGGCTCCCGGGATCGGCGCTACGTTGCCGCGTTTGCCGGAATACGCGGGCCTCGCGGTCCAACCGAACCGTTGGGGGGTGGAGAAGGCGCATGCCCAGTTCTTTGACTTCGACGCATCAGCATTCGCCGCGAAGCTGCACGAATTC
Source organism: Acidimicrobiia bacterium (assembly GCA_003229305.1). GTDB lineage: Bacteria > Actinomycetota > Acidimicrobiia > Spongiisociales > Spongiisociaceae > SZUA-232. The sequence goes on from QIDH01000080.1 coordinate 294, forward strand.
GAATCTTCCACTGGACGAGCGGTGACGGTCATCTATGGAGTGCGCCAGCCTCTCGACGCGATGTGGTCGATGATCGAGTACAAGCGACGCGACCCAGCTTGGTACAACTTCCTGAACAATGAAGACGTCCCCCGGTTCATTCTCCAGTCTCTATCGGCGATGCGTGAGTTGTCCGGGATTTGGCCCGGGCTGGTGATCGACTACTCAGATATCGCATTGCTGAGTGCCCCTCTCAGATCCCTCGGCAGACTCCTGTCGAACGGCGCAGACGTCACAGATGCCAACCTCGACGAGTGGATCGACCACGCCTTGCGAGCTACCAAGCGCGATCAGCGTGAGCAATCGCAGAGCAGCCAGTTCCTCGGCGAACGAGACCCTTCTCGCGACCGAGACGGTCCAGATGGTTCTTGGAAAGCCTTAGACGATGTCATCCGAAGCGCAGAGCAAGCCCACGCCGAGATGGTCGGCCTCTAGGCGGGTGCTGCATCCGCAGGAACCTTCTGCGCTCCGGTCCCAAGCCCGAAAGGCACCTCAGCGACGAATTTCCCTCTTGTCGAGACAGGACTCCGACGCCAATCACCCGTTGCGACGAGCGACAATTCCGCCGCGGCCACCGCGTTGGAACAAGGGCTCTACAGACTCGAAGCCAGACTCTTTGAACATTTCAATCATGGCGGGGATAGACGGCTGCCACGTACCCGGTCGATTTGGGTTGTTTCCGACGTAGCTGACCAATGGCTCATCGCCGGTATCGAGTTCGATCGCCGACTCCACGATGACCGTATCCGCTGCCACGGCAGACACCTGATCCACCGCCTCCAAGATATACTTGCAGTGGTAGAGCAGCCCAACGAAGAAAACCAGGTCGTAGGTCCTCTCGAGGCTCTTGAGGTCGTAGACGCTCGTGGTGTCGAACGTCACGGGAAGACCTGTTACTTCCGCGCAAAACCTCGCCTGGTCCACATAACCTCTTCGCAGATCAATACCATGCACATCGGTAGCCCCTCTGCGGGCCGCCTCAAAAGCAAAATAGCCAGCGTTGCAACCGAGATCGAGCACGCTCTTGCCGCTGAGGGCATCGGGCACCGCCGATGCGATGCAATCCCACCGTTGCTTGGGGTGGTCAGGATCCTCGCCATAAATCACTCGGCTCTTGGTGCGTAGGCCCATCCCCAGATCGATGTTCTGGTACCAACCGGGATCTTCATCGAATTCGAGCACCTTGCGTTCTATCTCGGCCCGATCCATATCGGAGTTCCTCCTTCGGCTGGCCATGTGCGCAGTTACCGGAGACCACTATACGAGTGGACCGTCAGTCTTCGAGGGCTCTCCGTAGGAAAGCGGCCATCTGGCCGCGAGTGACAAAATCGTCCGGGCAGTAAAGGTTCGTCCCACAGCCGAGCGTTATGCCGTCGTCTGCCACTCGATTGATGTTGGGTTCGTGCGGATCGCCATCGTCGTCGACGAACCAATTGACCGACGAAATTGGAAGATCGAGGGCTCGTGCCAGAAAAGAAGCCATCTGCGCCCTGGTGACCAGATCTGACGGGCAATACAGACCTACACCGCAACCGAGAGTGATGCCGTCATCAGCCACAGAATTGATACTCGCTTCGTGGGTCGAGCCGTCATCGTCGGTGAACCAATTCTTAGAAGAGTCAGGCAGGCCTAGTGCTCTCTTCATGAAGGAAGCCATCTGGCCCCTGGACACAGGATCGTCGGGGCAGTATTCGAAAGGGGCACAGCCCAGACTGATCCCCTGCTCGGCTATCCACAAGATGTCTTCGGCGAATACCGACGAACCAATATCGTCAAAGACCAGCTCCTCGCCGCGAGCGATGACCCAGGCATCCATGCGGCCATCAAAAATCCAACTCACCTCGCTGGGCGGCGACCACGTTTTGTACCCGTCCGCAAACGCAGACTCCACCTGGCCATCGGCCACAACTCGGTAGTCGACGTCCTTGTCCCGGTTGAAATAGAACGCTCCGATCACCTGGGGCTCATTGGCGAGACCGCTGAACATGTCGGTCAACCACTGATCTCGATCGCCACTCGAATCATCCACCGACCCGGTCTGGGTAATGATGATCGGTTTGATCCGGGAAATCTTGTCCTGCATCTCGTCGATGTGCGTCGTGAAGGTTGTGTCGTAGTCACGCCAATTCGTGCCGCCCCTGTTGAGCTTGGAGAAACCGATGATGTCAACCACCTCGTCGCCAGGGTAGAACTGCTCGTAAGAAAACCCGGTGCCGGAAAGGCCGTTCATGGCGAACACAAAACGCACTTGGTCTGGGCCTACGCCTGCACCTCGAAACGCTGCCTGGATTCTGCGGTAGCCGGCCTGATACCCGGCCGGGTCAGCTCCCCAAGGGTGCTCAGGAAGGTTTGCTTCGGCCAGCGGTGCAATCAACACATAACGACCGGAGCCGCCGTCGACCCAATTACCGACCACCCTGACGATCTGGTCCAGTTCGGTGTCTTTGGCTCCACTGTTCAGCGCAGCGAGGTCATCGGTGGTCAGCTCGACATAGGTCGCCATCCCGAGCGAGTAATAGGAGTCCAGCAAGTTCGTGAAAAGGCTGTCATCCCACCCCATCTCCAGATCCCAAAAACTCTGGTAGATGGCCGGGGCCTTGCCAGTGGCACCGACGATCGTGTTTACGTCTTCTTCGATGAGATTCCAATGGGTGGCCAGGCCGAGAAGGGTCGGCCGATCTTCCTGGGCATCAGCGGTCGAGGGAGTGATCAGCGAAGATGCGAAGAGCACCGCGAGCAGCAATCCGAGCATGAGAAAGAGCGCGGGACGACGGGCTCCGCTCCGGAAATAGTCGGTCATGGGAATAGGTTCGTCCTCCGAACGGTGAGGCTTTAGCCGAGCCCCCACGAGTTACTCGCCAGACAGGCCCTCTGACGTTTACTCCGCCGAGCTGACGGCTGCTCTGTAGGCGTCTATGACCTCAGACGGAGCGCCAACCAAACGAACTTGACCTCGGTCGAGCCAAAGCGCCCGATCGCAGAATTCCTCAACTGTGCTGAGCGAGTGAGAGACGAAAACAATTGTTCCTGCCCGTGCGAGCAGCTCCCTCATCGAATGCAGGCTCTTTTCTCGGAACGACTCATCGCCGACAGCCAGCACCTCGTCAAGCAAGAGGATGTTGGGGTCCAGGTGCATAGACACGGAAAACGCGAGGCGGGCAAACATCCCTGTGCTGTAGGTCTTTAGAGGGCGGTCAATGGCATGCTCGAGTCCGGCGTACTCGACTATGTCATCAAATCGATCTTCGACCTCTGCCAGCCGCAATCCGTGAGCAAGACCTCCTAGGTAAATGTTCCGCCGACCAGACAACTCATTGTTGAATCCGACTCCGAGCTGGAGCAGCGTAGAGGTCCGGCCGTGCACTTCGACCGTGCCGGTATTGGGTCGCATGGTGCGCGCTAGCACCCGGAGCAGCGTGCTCTTTCCCGCTCCATTGTGGCCAATGATGCCGTAGGCCTCTCCCTTCTCGATCTCGAACGAAACGTCCGCGAGCGCGATGACCTCTTCGGCAACCCGCGGCTCCCGTTTGCCGATCGAGCGCCGGAATGTCGGGTTACGGTCGAGATAGGGGCGGAAACGGACACCAACGTCCTTGACGAGGATCGCATGATCGCTCATAGGTGGCGCACCATGTTGCCCTCAAAGCGCACGAATGAGATGACCCCGACACCGAGCGCCACAACCGCCCAGAAGATCGCCAGCCAGATGTTCAACGGATCCAGCTCGCGGCCCATCAATGCCTTCCGATACAGCGCCATGTACGGGAAGAGAGGGTTCGCCTGGATCACATTCTGAGCCCATTGGGCTTTCGCTTCGATGAAGGCCATCGGCCAGATGATCGGAGTCAGGTACATCCACAACCGGTTCAGGTGCGGGATGATGTTGTTGATGTCGCGAAATGGCACTGCCAGGCGAGCCGTCGCGGCCGCCAACCCCAAATTGAAGAGCGTGTGGAGCGTGACCGCGAGGGGAAGCCAGACCAAGCTGAGTCCGGGGCGGATTCCGTTGACCGGCCAAGCAATCACGTAGAAAATCCCCAATGAAGCCAGAAACCCGACTCCGGCCTCCACCAGAGCCGCCACCGGCAAGATCATGCGCGGGAACCGGATGTTCACCAGCAGCTTCGAATTCGCCAGGATGCTGTTGGCCCCAGAAGTCATCGCAGTGGACGTGTACGTGAAGGCGAATATGCCGGAGATCAGCCAGGCGAGGAAGGCGGGTTCTCCTTCTCGTGTCCCAGAGAAAATGAATCCGAACACGATGTAGTACACGCCCGCCAGCATGAGCGGGTTGAGGATCCACCAGAACAGGCCGAGCGCCGTCGATGCGTTCCGGGCCTTGAGGTTTCCCATCGCCAGAAACCAAGCGAACTCTCGCCGTTCCCACAGATCCCTGACGTAGACGCGCCAAGCCGAGAGGCGGGCGCGATCTGAGGCGGTGACGGTCGACATGGTGGGTGATTCTACGAGCAATCCATCGGAAATCGTAGCTCCGGTACCCTCCCACTCAATGTCCACCACCTATCACTGTCCCGCTTGCTCGACGGACGTCGACCAGTTCCTACCAGGACCAAACGGTCGGCCAAACGCTCGGTGCCCGAATTGCAACGCTCTCGAACGCCATCGGTTCATAGCCGTCCTGCTCGAAGGTTGGCGGGCCGATTTCGAAGGAGCTCGGGTCGTCCTCGAGATTGCGCCGCAAAGACAGGTTCAGCGTCTGGTTCGCGAGAAAATCGGCGGCGCCTACATCGGCCTCGATCTCGATCCGGCCGCCAACCCCGACGTCATCGGAGATATCACTTCCCTGCCGCTGGCAACCGGTTCGGTCGACGTGATCCTCTGCATGCATGTGCTCGAGCACATCCCCGACGATGCTCTGGCGATTTCCGAGCTCGCCAGGGTGCTCACCTCGACGGGGGTGGCATTCATCCAGGTGCCGAGACGGCACGGAATATCGACAGACGAGGAACCGTCTGCGTCGGAGGCCGAGCGGATTGCTCGGTTCGGGCAAGCCGACCACGTTCGGTACTACGGAGACGAATTCGAGCGGCGCCTCTACGCAGGAGGGCTCCAGCCGACCGCTACCTGGCCGGCTATGTTCCTCGGTTCCGACCAGATCGAGGCCTACGGGTTGAAGGCAGACGAATGGATCTGGATCGGCAGAACCCGGCGAAGTGACGGAGACACTTTGCCGACGAGGGCCGAATTAGACCAACAGCTCCTCCAGGCCGACGCAGACCTCACACGCCTCAGCAACCACCCGGTGGTTTCGACACTGCGGCGCATAAAACGCCTGGTCAGGCGGGCCTGACCCTAACTGTCCAGTAACTCC
>QIDH01000101.1 GCA_003229305.1 Acidimicrobiia bacterium
CCGCTACCGAGTTGTTCGATGGTCTCGACCTACCGGTGTACGCAGCGGTGTGCCGGAGCGCGGAGACCGAGGAGGTCCTCGACGCCTACAGCGTTTCGAATCAGACGGGGTTGAAGGCCTTCCGTCAGGCGTACCAGCGGTCTGGCGTCGACCCGCCTGATGTCGACGACTTTGTGTGGGGTGACCTGATGGGTATCGAGGAGGCAGTGGCCCAGGGCACGGCTGAGCGGGCCCTGGAAGAGGCAATGAAGCAGGGGACCCTGGTCCCGGGGACGCGGGGTTGGAAGTCGGTGGCAACCGAGGTCGCCAGCGGTGTGTTGGATTCTCCCCATCCCACCCTTCCGGGTCAGACTCACCGCACCGCCATCCTGACTGAGCGGCTCGACGCCTGGCTCAGAGAGGTCGGAGGGCACAGTCCAATCCTCTACGCTCTTCGCTCCCGTCACGTGAACCGGCTGTTGCACCCTATCCCCGTACCCGACGATGTCGCCGAACGTATCGAGCCGATCACCTGGTTCCTCGATCGGGTCGACCAGGGCGCGCGGCTGACCCAGGCCGGGTATGTGCCGACCGCCATGGTTCGGGAAGGCTGGGAGCGGTTCTCGTGGGATCTGGGACGGACCGACCGGCCCCCACGCACCGAGGTGGAGGTGGTTCAGCTTCAAGAGATCCACATTCTGCTGCGAAGGCTGGGCGCCTTGCGACGGCGGGGAAGAGATCTGCGGCTCTCCAAGCTCGGCACCAGCATGCGTGACGATCCGCAAATGGCGTGGCGGATCGCGGCGGCAGGTTTGAGCGACGGGGAATGGTCTCGGGCGGTGGCCGAGATATTCACTCTGCTCCTCCTCGAAGGTGAGACCCACGATCAACGGCTGGAATCAAAGGCCAGGGCCATCGTCGCCGAAGCCGGGTGGCACACCGACGGCAAGCCGCCCGACGCCAGGGATGTGAGCGCGACCTGGTGGGAGACCGGCCGGCCGCTCATGATGCTGGGCGGTGTGGAACGAGGTGGCGACTGGAAGTCTCCGACCACAACATTGACCGGGTTTGGCCAGGCCACCCTCCTCGAACAGATCCGGGCCGAGGCGACTGGACCTCGATCACGACTGTGACAGCACCGGGCCCGTCAGAACTCGGCCGGTCGGTGGTAGTGCATCCGGGCGGCAATATTCCATCCGCGTGGGCAGAGTGCGAACGGGTTGTGGTCGGTTCAGCCGTGTTCTCGAATCACGATCAACAACTCGCCACGGTGAACGACTTGCAGCGGCGCTATGTGCGACGTGTTCCGACTGTGATCGAACTGGGAGTCGATAACACGGAACTGAGCGAGCACGAATCGACAAACTCGCCTCCCTTCGAGCTTGGAGGGACGTTCACCTTTCTTGGCGAGAGATTGGCCAAAGCTGTCTGGCACAACTCCTACGATGCCAGAACCGACCAGTTGATCTGGTGGTGGGCGCAGAAAGCCGAAGCGCGTCTGCAGGTGTCGGTGGGCGGACCGGCCGACGTCCGTCTCCCCAATGGCGAGCCGGCCTGGATCGACGGTGGGCCACGCCAGCAGCTGGACCTCGCTGAGAGAGTCATCCACCACGAATCCGTAGGGCTCGGACTCATGAAGACCCTGTCGATCCTCCAGGAGCCGATCGATGGCCTGGCCCGGGATCAGAAGGCCGCGGTGTTGCATGATGTTGGCCCGGCGCGCATCATCGCTCCGGCCGGCTCAGGGAAGACGAGGGTGCTGACCGCCCGGTTCAGACACCTGATCGAGAAGCGTGGAATCGAGCCCGAGATAATCACCGCCCTGGCCTACAACCGTCTGGCAGCTGCCGAGATGCGGGCCCGGATTCCGGATGGACACCGACTCAACATCAGGACGATCCATTCGCTCGGGTGGGAGATTCTGCGGATGGCGAAGCCCCATCTGCGGCTCATCGACGAGAGGGAGCAGCGGCAGAGGCTTCAGCCCATCGTTTCGGCTCCTCCCCGTGTGAACACCGATCTCATTGGCCCCTATCTCGAGGCTCTCGGCGAAGTTCGAGTGGGCCTTCGTTCTCCTGAGGACGTCGAGAGTGAACGAGATGACATTCCGGCTTTCGCCGAGGTTTTCGTCCGCTATCGGGACGCTCTCGACTCTCGAGGTGAGGCAGACCACGACGAGCAGATCTACGGGGCCATAGAAGCCCTTTGCCGTGATCCTGACCTGCGTGCCCACTGGCAGAATCAATGCCAGCATCTTCTGGTCGACGAGTTCCAGGACCTCACCCCCGGGTACCTGCTGCTGCTCAGGCTTCTCGCCGGCCCGGGGATGAATGTGTTCGGCGTGGGAGACGACGATCAGGTCATCTACGGGTATGCCGGAGCGGACCCTGGATTCCTGATCGGGTTCGAGGACTTGTTCCCGGGCGCCGGCACGCATGCGCTCGAGGTCAACTATCGCTGCCCGGCCGATGTCGTCGAGGCGGCGGCGACACTCTTGAGCTACAACAAGAGAAGAGTCGACAAGGTGATTCGCGGATCGGCCGAATCGAAGGGACTGGAGATCATTCGAGCGCCGGGAGACGACCTCGGGGTCACCGCACTCGACCACGTCAGGGGCCTCCTGGAGAAGGGGGTAACTCCGGATTCGATAGGCGTTCTCTCCCGGGTGAACTCCACCCTCTTGCCGGTCCAGGTCGCGTTGGCAGTGAGAGGAATTCCCTTTAAGTCGATACTGACGGAGAGCGTCCTCAACCGGACTGTTCTACGAGCTGCTCTTGCCTGGGTACGTCTTGGCATCGACCCGGATTCCATGAGCCGCAACGACCTTCTTGAAACCGTTCGACGACCTGGCCGGGGGATCAACCGTTTGTTTGGCGAGCTGATCGGCACAAGGAGGGGACCGTTCTCGGTGGAGGCTCTTGTAGAGATCGGCCGGGGCCTCGAAGGGCGGCGTCTCGAGAGGTGGAAGGGGTTTTGCGACGACATACTGCTGGCGGCGACGGCAGCCAGTTCGACGCCCCGATTGCTCGAAGTGCTCGCAACTCAGATCGGACTCGATCGAGCAGCCTCCGCCCTCGATGCCGGGCGGTCGCGGGCCGACCGCGCTTCCCAGAGCGACGATCTTGCGGCGCTGCGACGAATAGGGGCCCTGGGTCCGGAGCCCGGGTCGTTCGAGCCCTGGCTCAGGGAACAACTGTCCGTGCCGTCGTCACCAGACGGTGTGACGCTTTCGACGGTTCACAGGGCGAAGGGTTTGGAGTGGGATCACGTCCTGGTGTTCGGCGCGGACAGCGGGTCAATGCCTCATGTTTTGTCCGACGACATCGAAGAGGAACGTCGGGTGTTCCATGTGGCGATCACTCGAGGAAGGGAGTCGGTCACGGTCCTCTCCGACAAGGACAGACAGTCACGGTTCCTGGCCGAGTTGGAGGGGAAGGCCCCGGTTGTAGAGGACAGCCCTGAACCGAAACCTTCTCCTCGGCGTGCTCGTCGCGAGGACGTTGGCCTGTCCGTGTCTCCGGGTGACTTGATTTCGGTACCCGGAGGGCACGAGGGAGTCGTAATCGAGACCGAGGCGACGGGGGTGCTGATTCGACTCGGAGAAGGCGGGGCCGAAATGCTGATTCCTTGGGGTGAGAGAATCAGCAGTGATGGGCGCACTGGTGAACTTGTCGCTCGCCTCGACGCCGATGCCAGCGATTTGGTCGACAAGCTCAAGGCCTGGAGGCTCGAGAGGGCACGTTCGCAGGGAGTTCCGGCCTTTGTCGTTTTCAATGATCGGACCTTGGAGGCCATCGTTTCGGCAGGGCCCTCCAACCCTGAGGATCTCCTCGAAGTCCCCGGGATTGGTCCTGCCAAACTCGATGCCTACGGCGACGATCTGCTCGATCTTCTCGCTGATGCGTGATCGACGAGTGACTCCGATCCATGGGGTCTTGGTGAGTTCAACCGCTTAGCCGCAGCCAAGGTTGTCTCCTCACTCCGCTAACGGGCGATCTCGTCAAGTTCAACGACGGAATCTCGCGGGCCAGTCGGCTTCTCGCGAGCCCAATCAGCGACCACGGTTTCCTGCGTGAAGAAGATGATCTGTCGATCTTGCGATAAACCGTGGAGGATCTCCAAGAACGCTCCAGATCGGCCGCCAACTGTCGAAGCTCGGCGGGCTCTGTCGTGATCCTGAGGTCGTCGACTCGTCTGCGAGCTTCATCAGCCCGTGTTGGTGCTGGCTTGACAGGGACCGTTGTGTCTTGGGTGAGCTGATCGCGTCAAACGCAACGAAGGGGCCGAATTACTGATTGGCCAGCAGTTCGATCAGTTCTGTCGCAGCGAAGACTCGCCTGGGGCGTCCCTTTCTCCGTCGTGCGAAGGACCTCTCGGCGAGAACGCCGGCCTCGGCAAGCCGGATGAGGGCGGTGTGAGCAGTTTGTGGCGTTACCTCATATCGACGCGCCACTGTCGGAGTGTCCACGATCGGATGGCCGGGAAGGTCATCGATGACGCGGGACGCTACGGAACGACCCCGAGTCTCCAATCGGGTTCTGAAGTCTGCCAGCAGGCCAACGAGCTCTCCGGCTACTTGGGCCATCCAGTCGATGGCCTCGATGACACTCCATGATGCGAAGAGGAGCCATGAGTCGGTGTCCCCGTTTTGAAACGCACGGAGCCCGTCGATGTAGCGGTCTGTGTCTCGACTCCAGGGCACCGAGACGGGAACCGGGATGTCGAGCTTGGCCCGCCTCACCAGGAGTTGCTGGAGGAGTATCCGTCCGACTCGTCCGTTCCCGTCGACGAAAGGGTGGATCACCTGGAACTGGGCGTGTGCCAGCGCAGCCAGTGCAACCGGTGTCAGGTCAGACCTGGCAGAGAAAGCGACCAGATCTTGGATCAGGCTCTGAACGTCTTCAGGACGAGGAGGGATGAACTCTGCATTTCTGGGTCCGAAGGCGTCCCCGCCGATCCAGTTCTGCTCCAGCCGGTAGGCGCCGATCGCTTCCGGTCGCATCCGGGGGTGGTCCTTCATCAGCAATTCATGCCAGCGGAGGATGTCCTCCGATTGGGCCGGGACGGCGGTCGAGATGGCGTCCTCGAGCGCTTCCAAGTTGCTGACAACTCTTCTGGCCTGCTCGTCGTTTATCTCGTCGATCCCGGCAACTTCGGCTTCGAGTATTCGGCGCGGTCCCGGGCCGACTCCTTCGATGAGTGAGGAGGCGCTCGATTCTGATCTGAAGAGAACCGCGGCAATGCCGGCCATTGGCAGCCCTGGTATCGACCCCAGAGCCCCAGAGGCTTCAGCAAGTGCAAGCGTGGCCTCGGAGGAGAAGCTGATGTCGGTGTCGGCCAGGGGAGTGGTCCGGTATGGCGCGTACGGGTAACTCCGTCCGAGAGCATCTGTCCACGTGAGAACCTGTTCTGACATGCCATTCAGTTTATCAGTGTTATCCGATAGTAAGCTGATAAAATCGTATGTTATTTCAGCCTTGGTTCCTCCCACACGTCCTTAACTCCTAGTTCCGACCGGCGCGGCGTCAAACGCGAGGTCGACGTTTTACGAGCCTGACGCGATCTGCGCTACGCGCTGATAGGAAACCTCGGTCATGGT
>QIDH01000082.1 GCA_003229305.1 Acidimicrobiia bacterium
GCTCCGGGCCGGAACCGGGCACGCAAACGTGTTCTTCCGACTCTTCGGGTGAGACTGCAAGAAACTCGCTGGCCGCCACAACATGGCCGTCTGCGTCGAGGGCTATGACGCTCCAGCAGGTGTCGGTGCCGATGACTGGCCCTCTCACGCCGGTTGGCCGTTCGAATGGCAGTCCCCCCAGGCGGATTTCGGTCTCGACGCCTCTCCAGCCCCAGATCGGCCCATCGGGCCCTAGGACGACGAGGTTGTACACGGCGGTGCCATCTGCCGGCTCCCAGCTGAACAAAGGAACCTCACCGGCGCCGCTCACCGGTGGTCCATTCACCGCCAATGGGGCTAAGCCCTCCAGTAGCGGCAGGCCGGTGGGGGGCTCTGAACTCTCGGGTGTGGTCTGCTCCGGGTCGTTCTGCTCCGGGTCATCCTGTTCCACGGCCGTGGTCTGCGATGGCTCGGTGTCTTGTGTTGTTGTATCCCCACCGCACGCGGTAGCAGTCAGGGCGACAAACGCTCCCATGGCGGCGTATTGGACCAGCCGAAGGGGCATCATGGCTGCCCCTCAAGCGCCACTGTTGCGTCTGCGTAGAGATCGGTGAAGCCGTGACTTCCGGCAGCAACCGCGATGTCCTCGACATCGCCGTAATACCCTCCGTCCACGGCCTCGGCCAGCTTCTCCGTCAACGCCTGTTCGAAGTCCTCGAATAGCTCGACGGCTTCCTCCGGGCCGGTTAGGGCTCCAGCGCGCGCCCCGATATTGAGCAGAGTGAGGAGCTCCTGGGTGTCCAACTCGCTGGAGTTCGCGAGGGCCTTGAACAGCGCGTTCCGCAGCAATTCCGCCAGAAAATCTTCACCGGCTTCTGGAGTCGGGAACCCCAGGCCCGCGAGCTCGCACGCCCCAAGGGAAGCCAGTTGCTTCTGGAGGTTCTCGATGGCAAGCACGAGAAAGACCAACTCTTGCGCAGTGATGACCTCGCTGGCAATGGTCTGGTTGGCCACCTCATTAATAATCGCCACCTGCGTGGCGATTTCTTCGGCCTCGAGGGCCGCACTCTTGGACCAGATCCGAGACACGGCCACCAACTCATTGGTGTTTGTCGCCCCGTCATCGACGTAGGAGACAGGAAGGATCACTGATCTCATCAGCCCAGTGCCTCTCACATCAACCACCGACCCGGTCAAAAGGCCACAGTCCGATTGTGAGGCCTCAAAGACCCACTCCTGATCCTCCGGAGAGGATTTTGGCCCATCAAATACCGAATTTCCCTCGGTATCGAAGGTCTCATACACCCAGTTCAACGTGCCGGTGGCGACCAAGCGCTTGACCGTTCCACTCAAAATAAGAGTGCCGGTCTGCTGTTGGTCAGAAGTTATGTGGTAGGGCTCGCCTCCGTCTGGCGGGGTGCCGACGCTGTCCTGCACCCAGCTGATATCCACCTCCATGGAGCCGCTGGAGACATTCCCCTTCTCGTCCACGACCATGTCGATCGTGATGGTGCTGAATGTCGCCAGCCTCAGGGTGGCGTCGTTCGACGCGACCTCTTCGGTCGAACCCGCAAACAAGACAGAACCCTCCCACGGGCCCGCCGCCACTGTGATCTCGTCAACTTGCCCGCCGGCGCTGATGGGCATTGCGAACATGCTGATGAAGACGGCGAAAGCCACCATCGCGAGTCCCAGACGCTGCTTCGAAAGCATCAACCCTCCCTTTCGAATTCTACCAGGAGGTTTCGCTGAAGACCGAGCCGCCTGTGGGCGCCCGGAGGCCAAAGATTCGGCCGCCGACCTTGACCGGCATTGTGTTCTTTTTCTGCAGATCGGATCAAGTCGGTCATCGTGTCGTTGCGGCTCAACGCGCGTTTCCAGATTGGTTGCGCAGGGCTCGCGCCCCACGCGTGCCGACAGGGCGAATTCGGCTACAAGCCTATGGTGCGCAATCGGCTGTGCCGGAGGCTGCTTGGCGAACCGACTCAACTGACACGAGATCTTCCGCTGCCCGCCGGACACCTGTGTCGATTTCCTCGACAGAGCCTTTGATCGTGCCGTCATCGAGCATTCCCTACCAATCGTCGATCCCTGACCAGGCGTTGAGTTCCGTTGGGTATCCGGCTTGGATATGGGTTTGAGACAGGTGCTTCGCCAACGCTCTCGGATCTCCGCCCGCACTGAGGAAGCGGAGCGCCTTGAGTGTCGCCCCAGAGATCAAGGCCGTACCACTGAGTCTGTCGTGCACCATCAACTCGAGTTCCTCAAAAACGAGTGGAGCGAGGTCTGTCGCCTCCTGCTCAGCCTTCGCCAGGGGAGCACCAGCTAGAACACGTAACTTGGGCGAGTCGATGCCCTGGATGAGGGCGTGCACCGCCGCGTCGACGAGAGCCTGTCCCGGGCCGCCACCAGCCCACGCGACGGCAGCTTCCGCGAATCTATCCCTCGCTCATTGCTTGGTATCCATCGGTCCATTCTTGCGCGTGGCTGGGTGGCCGGGCCAATTTCCTCGTCCTGGCGATCCGGTGCACTCGTGTCGTGATCCACGCACTGAGCCTCCAGAGCGACCAGCGGACGACTACCGACGTTGATAGGGGAACATCGAATTGCTTTGGACCGTGGTTGTCCTGGCGCGGCGCCACCACACTTAAGTTGCAGCGGTGTCTGTGCGTTCGAACCGTGCGTGTGGTGGTTTGTCGATCGCTCTCAGGGGAAATCCAGAAAGCTCATCGACCGTGGCTGGCGGACTTCCAACGTTGTGTCCGACGCAAGGTGATCCTGCCTGAAGGCACATTCGAAGGAGTTGTCCTTCCGAAGAGATGAGTTCCTTGTCATCTCAAAAACCGGTCAGTGATGACCCTACGCAGTTCCTGCCGCTCGACGGCGAGCGCCATCGGTCCGATCGGCCCGGCCCGCCACCAACGAATTCTTGACCGGCTGGCCAGCTACGCCACGTGCAATACCTTGGGCTCGGTGACATCGTCACGATCGGATCCAGACCGCGTCATCACTGAACGAACCGAGCGTGTTCCCGTCCGCGTCCTTGATCCGCACCGTGAGCTCCACCAGGGTCCGCTCAACATCGACGTCGATCGACAAGTCGCTGACTGTGACCTGCAACGTTTGTGAGTCGAGCCATACGATGTTGACTGTCGCATCGAGTTTGTCGAAGTCGCTGTCGCGGACGTCCGCCTCAGGCATGCCGTCTCTATCCCAGCCCACATCTACCCAGAAGGCGTAGACGCCGGTAGCGGGGTCGGAGTTGACAATGAAGCGCGGGCTATACCACTTCGTAGACGCTGCGGTCGCAACGCTCTCGCCGTCGCCGACCACAGTCATAGTGAAGATTTGCGAGCCGTCTTCATAGGTGTTGGCGATGATGTCGGAGGCTCGCTCAGCGGCGTCGAAGACCTCCTTGGCTGCAGCGTCCGCGTTTTCGACAACGTCACCGGTTCCACCGACATCGCCCTGCGGATCACATCCCGAGCCTTCCAGACAGTCCGCATCCGGTTCGTTGTCAGCCGACTCGGTGTCCGCTGCGTCACCGTCGAAGTCGGCAGCCGCCTCGGACCCCTCGTTCACTGAGTCCTGTTCGCTCGCATCCTCCTCGGCAGCCGCGACTTCGTCGGAAGACTCGGAATCACCAGATGTCGCGAAGATCACGCCGCCGAAGACAAGCGCTGTCGCCAGCGCAGCCCCAATGAACCCTGAACGTTTCCTCTTCTCTGCCTCTATCAATCCAGAGAAGGTGACTTCGTCGTCGGTATGGTACTCCAGGATCCGATTGTCATAGATCAACTTCGCCGCTGCCACGCGTGCTGCGAGGTAGCGCTTCTGCCCGGCCACGACCTCCTCGCGCTGCTCTGGCGTGTACTCCTCCCATGCCGCGGAGCCCTCAGCGACGGTGTCCCTTGCATCTCCTCCGTGGGGACTGTTCGCCCAATCGTCGAATTCTGCCTGGTTAGAGAAGAGTTCCCTGACCCAAGCATGCTCAGGCGGCTCGTTCCTCCATGCGTCGTCAGTCATGCGATTTCTCTTTCCCTCCTGACCGAGATTAGCTGAGCGGGGGCTGTCCCGGGAGTAGTTGAAGTAGAGGATTGGCAGTCCCTCTCTCGGCGATGCCTGTGGGGCGTCGTCAGGAGGACCTCGAAACCCGTCCTGAAGAAAGGACCACCTACAGAGAACGTAGACGAATCAGCTGTGCGGCTGGTCGATGAACCGACGAACTGGAAGTCCGACCTCTATAGCGGTAGCGGTTCTTTGGCCTGTTGAGGCGTAGCTTGCGGGAGGTCGTTATTCGGATTGGCTCTTGGAAGTAGGAATCTCGGTTGAGGGTGCCTACCGGGAGCTCGAGCATGCGATGGCGCCACCAAACCTGCAACCATCGACACCCCGGCCCAACTCGTGCCTCGCTCAGCCCGACGAGGATCATTCCAGACCAGCTCAGCGCGATCCTCACCAGTCGGTCATGCCAGCCCTTCCGGTATCACTCGCCAACACCAAACCAGCAGCGCTTCTGAGACGGCTTCATCAACGCGGAATTGCTGTTCTGCTCGCGACCTACCCTGCGCCCCCCTTTTCGCTTCTACCATCATGAAGACGGTATCGACCATCCGCAGCGTTCTCGCGGCGCTCCGAGCCTGAGTCGAAAGGGTTATCCATGGCCGCAGATGGGTTTCAACTGTCCGGTGCTGCCGCACAGATATACGAGGAACAGAAGGTGCCGGCCATGTTCGGGCCACTCGCGCACGCGACACTCGCCATCCACGAAGTAGGCCCCGATGACGTCGTTCTCGACGTTGCCTGCGGCACCGGGATCGTTACCCGCACGATTCGAGACCGCTTTGGCGAACAACCGAGACTTGTGGGCATCGATCTCAACGAAGGAATGATCGATACCGCCCGCAAGGTCTGCGCCCGCGACAGCGTCGTTGCAGACTTCCACGTGTGCGACGCCACCGCCACGCCCTTCGAAAATGGCGAATTCACGTTCGTCATCTGCCAGCAAGGCCTACAGTTTTTCCCGGACGAGAACGCCGCGCTCGCCGAGTTCCGCCGCGTCGCGGCGCCCGGCGCCCGGATTGTGTTCACCGTATGGAGTCGCCCGAGCCCCCTCTTCGTCGCCATGGCCGACTCACTACGTGTTCACGCTGGTGAAGATCTTGCCAAACAGTCCTTGGCACCCTTCTCCTGGACCGGCGCACAGACGATCGTGAGTCGGATGAGCGAAATCGGCTACGTCGATATCAGCCTCGAAGAACTCGAAGTCGATCGTGTGCTCGCCCATCCTGAACAGAGCATCCCCAAGGAGATCATGGGCGCCCCGGTCGGCTCGTCGGTCATAAGCATGGGCGAGGCCATCTTCGACAAGGTGGCCGCGGAGATGATCGACGCCACCGAGCAATACCGACACGACGACCAGCTCGTT
>QIDH01000112.1 GCA_003229305.1 Acidimicrobiia bacterium
GAGATCATCTCGACAGATGAATTCACCATCGACGAAATCGACGGCCAGATGATCTTCGTCGCGTCTGCGGTGCTCGTTTCGGAAGATGGCACCTTTACGGTCGAGATCACCAGAGATGGTGAGCTGACTCAGTCCATGATCATTTCGTCGTCTGTCGAAGTTCCTGACGTAACCCTGGTATCGAAAGGGACCGACATTTACGCGCTGGTCGAGGGCGAGTGGATTTCGGTTGAGGAGCTGGGCGCAGCCGGACTGCTTCTCCTGCTGGCGGCACCAGACATTGCCCACCAGATGGGTGTCGAAATCCGCGAGAGCGGCACCTTCTCAGGCTGGGAGGAAATCGAAGGCCGGGAAGTGGCGGTCTACAAAGTCGACGGAATCCCTGAGACGGTTCGCTCGGAGTTCTACACGGTGACCGGAGGAGCAGGTACGGTCTGGCTCACGAGGGATGGCCTGCCCATTCGGTGGATTGCCACTGCCAAGGACGGATCCGGAAGCGTCGAATGGGGCCTGAGCAAACTGGGCGGACCGGTCCAGATCGACCTACCGACCGACCTCCAAAGTTGACGGTGATTCGGGTGCGGACTCTTGCGCTTTGCGCTTCAGATACATCCACCCGTAGGCATGCATGCCGACCGCGGCCGCCAGGATGAAAGCTCCAAGTGTCTGTCCGATGGCCGAAGCCGTGGCGACAGCGATGACCGCCAGAGTCACCAACGCAATCCGCACCCCATTCAGCGGTCCATACATACCACCAGCCTAACGCAGCGATGAATCTGCGAACCCTGGGTTGTACTCGGGGTTCCTACGGTCGCTAGAGCGACACTGGGAACCCCAAGAACGACGCGGCCGGCATAGCAATAGAGCCGACCCCTCGATGGCGACCATGCAATGGTCGGTCCGCCGCGACAATCACACCCTAAGCGGGCGCGCACTACGCAGCGTGACGTGTGAGGTATACCGCGTCCGTTCTCGGGGCGCTGAGCGTTGCCATAGCGACACCTGGAACCCAGGGTTGTACCCAGGGTTCGGTTATTCATACGCCTCGATTGGGGGGCAGGAGCAGAGTATGTGGCGGTCACCGTAGGCGTTGTCGACGCGGGAGACCGGGGACCAGTACTTGCGAGCTTGCAAGCTTGGCACCGGGTAGGCGGCCTGCTCCCTCGTATACGGACGGTCCCACTCGGCGACCAGCAGGTCGGCAGCAGTGTGGGGGGCGTGGGCAAGCGGCGAGTCTTCATGGGCGAGATCACCGCCTGCGATGGCGTCGATCTCGACCTTGATCTGGATCATCGCGTCACAGAACCGGTCGAGTTCGACCAGCGCTTCTGACTCCGTCGGTTCCACCATCAGTGTCCCCGCCACCGGAAACGACATCGTCGGAGCGTGGATCCCGAAGTCGATCAACCGCTTCGCCACATCGTCGACCGTCACCCCAGTCTCCTCAGTGATCCCGCGCAGGTCGAGAACGCACTCGTGGGCGACCAGACCACCTGGACCGCGGTAGAGAACCGGATAGTGATCAGTGAGCCGGGCGGCCACATAGTTGGCGTTGAGGATCGCCACCTCGGTTGCCTCCGCCAGACCTTCCGCTCCCATCATGGCGATGTACGCCCACGAGATCGGTAGGATTCCGGCCGACCCCCACGGAGCAGATGCGACCGCCCCCATGCCGGTCTCTGGGCCGGACGCCGCCAACGGATGGTTGGGCAAGAAGGGCGCCAGATGGGCGCCTACGCCGATCGGACCCACCCCAGGCCCGCCGCCGCCGTGGGGTATGGCGAACGTTTTGTGGAGGTTGACATGCGAGACGTCAGCGCCGAACTTGCCAGGTCTGGCCACCCCGACCATGGCGTTGAGATTGGCGCCATCCAGATACACCTGACCGCCGTTCTCGTGCACGATCTCACAGATCTCCTGGATGCTTTCTTCAAACACTCCATGGGTAGATGGATAGGTCACCATGATCGCCGCCAGGGTGTCCGCATTGCCCGCAGCCTTTTCACGGAGGTCTTCGACATCGATGTTTCCATCATCGTCGGTGGCGACCACCACCACCCTCATGCCCGCCATCGTGGCCGAGGCCGGGTTGGTACCGTGCGCGGAAGCAGGGATCAGGCAGACATCTCTGAACGCCTCGCCCCTGGATGCGTGATAGCCCCGGATCGCCAGCAGGCCTGCGTATTCGCCCTGTGACCCGGCGTTGGGCTGGAGCGAGACGGCGTCGTATCCGGTGATGGCCACCAGCCATGCCTCGAGTTCAGCGAACAATTCCAGATAGCCGTTCGCTTGATCGAGGGGGACGAACGGGTGGAGGTTGGCAAAACGAGGCCAGGTGATCGGGATCATCTCGGTGGTGGCGTTTAGCTTCATCGTGCAGGATCCGAGAGGGATCATCGAGCGGTCAAGACCGATGTCGAGGTCGGCCAGATGCCGGAGATATCGCAGCATCTCCGTCTCTGTTCGATGCTGATGGAAGACGGGGTGGGTCATGAAATCTGACGTTCGCTCGAGTCCGGCGAGCCCACTCGGCGCACTGTCGACGAGGCTGTGGAGGTCGGCCTCGACCCCAAACAGCCTGAGTACCAAGCGTACGGTCTCGACCGTGGACGTCTCATCGAACGACATCGCCACCCTGTCCTCATCGACCGGACGCAGGTTGATCCCGACTTTGCGCGCCGCCTCCAACACCTCGACCGCTCGTCCCGATCCAACCTCGACGGTGAGGGTGTCGAAGAAGGCCTTGTTGACGGCATGCCCGGCCCGGCGTAGGCCCTCGGCCAACACCGCGCTCAGCCCATGGACCCGCCCGGCAATCGCCGCCAATCCGTCCGGCCCGTGGTAGACGCCGTAGGCGGCCGCGATGATCGCAAGGAGCACCTGGGCGGTGCAGATGTTCGAGGTGGCACGCTCCCGCCTGATGTGCTGCTCGCGGGTCTGAAGAGTCAGCCGGTAGGCCCGCCGTCCTACTGCGTCCACCGAAACCCCGACGAGGCGGCCAGGAAGCGAACGCTGAAGCTTGGTCGTCACCGCCATGAACGCCGCGTGTGGTCCACCGAAACCCATCGGGACACCGAAGCGCTGGCTCGATCCGACGACGATGTCCGCACCGATCTCGCCAGGGGCACGCACCAAGGTCAGCGCCAACAGGTCGGTGGCCACCACAACCAACCCGCCCGCCTCGTGCACGGAAGCAAACAAATCGCCGTCGTCATGCAAGGCGCCTGAACTACCAGGGTACGAACGAAGCAAGGCGAAGATGTCATCTGGACGATCGATCAGCGGGTCGCCAATGATCAGTTTGATCCCGAGCGGCACCGACCTGGTCTCGAGCACTGCGATCGTTTGGGGATGAGTGTCCGAATCAACGAAAAAAACGTCTGATCGCCCTTTGGCGGCACGATGAGCGAGGGCCATCGCCTCGGCGGCCGCAGTCCCCTCGTCGAGGAGGGAAGCGTTGGCGATGTCCATCCCGGTCAGGTCGGCCACCATCGTTTGAAAGTTGAGAAGCATCTCCAGCCGACCCTGAGAAATCTCCGGCTGGTAGGGCGTATAGGCCGTATACCAGGCCGGGTTCTCGAGGATGTTCCGAGCCACCACCCCTGGAGTCGTCGTGCCGTAATATCCCATGCCGATCAGAGAGGTCAGTAGTTGGTTCTGGTCCGCCAGCTCGCTCAATCTGGCCAGTGCCTCCACCTCGGACAAAGCATCAGGCAAGGGAAGAGAGTCGTCCCTGATAGAAGAGGGGACCGCCTGGGTGACGAGGTCCTCCAACGTGGCGTAGCCGAGCAGATCCAGCATGGTGTCGCGATCCGCATCGTTCGGGCCGATGTGACGACCAGCGAAGCGTTCGGATGATTCAATCGATGAGCGTTGCACAAGCAGCCTCTCCGCGTTTCTAACTCGGCTGCCCCATCTGTCACGGAACCTGAGAGTTTCGAACTAAGACCGCCGGCCCTGGTTCTTGTCCCCTTCGGTGGGCCCTTTTCCGGGCCTCTCTCCAGATGCGCCTCAACACAACTCGCGGTTCTGATGCCTGAGAGATTCCGGGGCGGTTGCTCCTTCGGCAGCTCCCGACCGAGGATGGTCCACCCTCGAGGGAGCTTCTCCCGCGAACACAATTCAACTCCACACGTCGCACGGCGCGTTCGACGTCTCACGCAATCTAGCAAGCCGAAACAGTAGAGGGCGCACTCACTGGACGCCCCCTACTATCAAAATCGAAGCTGGTCCGACTTCAGCCGCCGCAACCCGCCACCACTTGGCGAGGCTTTCGGCGACCAAACTCATTTCTTCGGCCACCGTGCCAGTAGCGGTGGCACCTTTGGCCGTCACATCAGCCGCTTCGGCTACGCCGGCGATATGAGCCTCCATGTCCCGCACATCTCTCGAGGCTTCGGACACGGCAGTCGACATCTCGTCTGACGCCAAGGCTTGCGCCTCGACGGATTCTGAGATCGCCGCCTGAGCAGAGTCGATCTGGCGTTGAACTCGTCTACCGCATCCGCGATGTCCTCGTCGATCCAGTCGTCTGGGCCGAGCATTGCGTCGGTCATACCCTTGCAACCTGCCGAGGTTGACATCAGACCAAGGTGAAGCGAGTACGTCTGAGCGAAGAACGGCAAACGCGCTAGTCCGCCCGAAACAACAGCAATGACACTCCGTAGGCAAACAATCCCGCCTACCGTGGTGGTGATGGAACCGAACGCTGTATCTGCTGATTTTGGTGACATAATCGGAACCCTGAGGACCGTGCTGAATCGGCTTCAGGTGCTCAGCTCCGAGACCACGACCACGGTGGTGGGAAATTCTCGCGCGCCAGACCACATGGCTAAGGCGTACGCCTGCTTGGCGAGCGGAGGTTCGGCGGCGGAGGGGCGCATCGCGCTGAGCGAAGGGCTTATCGCGGACGGGCTGGACGAAGCCGCCATCTCAGCCATCGACGCCCACTACCTGCGTTGTTTAGTTGGCGGACCAACCTCCAACCCGCTCTAGCGGACTGCCCGTTTTCGAGATGGTCGGCCAGATTCGACGAGACTCGGGTCGAATCGGTACATCGCAGACTCGAGTAGCTCCAAGCCAATTTTCCAGGGACGAAAAACCCTTGCTGCTCCCCCCACGATCAGAATACCGCCAGGGCGGAGAGCCTTCACGAACCGCCGACGATCGCCTTTGGCCTCATATTCAAAATCGATCGCCACGTTGCGACGAAGGATGAGGTCAAACGCCGCCTCGCGAGCGACCGGGTCGTGCAACAAGTTTTGCCGGCGCCAAACAATGCCCGGCGTAGAGATGGATCGACTATCCAATTGCCC
>QIDH01000023.1 GCA_003229305.1 Acidimicrobiia bacterium
GCAGTCAACGTCGTCTTCCCATGATCAATATGACCCATCGTCCCCACATTCACATGCGGCAACACACGCTCAAACTTTTCCTTGGCCATATCGGGCACCTTTCTGGGATGTCCTGGACTGTCACTTTTTCGAACTATCTGGGGACCATCTAGGACCTCGCGATAGTCGGCCAAAGCCTAGGCCGATGACTCGGCCGTGGCGTCGAACCTGGCGGAACCTAGATTGTCCGTAGCGGCGGGCAGACTTGAACTGCCGACCTCTCGATTATGAGTCGAGCGCTCTTACCAACTGAGCTACGCCGCCGCTTGTCGCCGCCAAGGCGGCGACTGCGCTCTGGGAGTTCTTTTCGATCCCCCTCCGGAGGGGGGTCGAAAACAACATCCGTTCCCTGTCACCGGAACGACACACACAAACCCAACTCTCTCGGAGTTCGTGGGCGAGGCTTGCGAGCCCCCTTCCGGATTCGAACCGGAGACCTCCTCCTTACCATGGAGGCGCTCTACCGACTGAGCTAAGGGGGCCTGTCTTGGGTTGTGTCGCTTGCGCGCCAGTGCCGGGAGGAGGATTCGAACCTCCGTAGGCGTGAGCCGGCAGATTTACAGTCTGCTCCCTTTGGCCGCTCGGGCATCCCGGCAAAAAATGCCCGCTGCTCCTGCCCGGGCGAGCCCAAATCCTAGCCGGTCAGGACCTCGGTGAAAATCTGATTTGTTCGACGCAGCACTAGTCAAGCTGATCTGCCTGATTGCCCGCCCACCAGGCCGCGACCGCGAAGACAGCGGTAAGAACACCATCGGCGATCGCCGGCAGACCCCGCCAGATCCAATCGAAAGCGGTGACAATGCTGAGAGCGGCCGCGCCGATCCACATCCATCTCGAGGTATTCAGGAGCAACAGCTTGCGGGCTGCCAGCGTGATGACCGCACCCCCAAACGCGTCCGCCCTCCGCAGAGTCCTTCCGACCCAGCGCGACATCATCCACAAGATCCCGGCTATGTAGACGATTCCTATCCCTACCCATGCCGGCTCGATCCATATCACCGTCAAAATGCCGACCGCCCCAAGACCGACAATTGCGATCGCGGCTCGATCGATGTGCCGCCTCGCCCACGTCGCCTCACGAGCGGCGGCGCCGACGCTGAGGAACGCCGCCCAACTCAACGCTCCGACAACAAAGAGGCCGGTCACGGCCGCCGCCTCTTCAGTTGTCAACGTCAAACCCCCTCCCGCCGACGAGGCGGCGGAAAGAGTCGACCAGGTCAACATCGGACCAGCACCGGAGTCGGAGTCGGAGTCGGAGACTTGGCCCGAGATCTACACGAACATCGACGCTGCGGCGGAGGCGTCCGCAAATGCTGTTTCGAGAATCGACTCTGCTTGGTCTGAAGGGAGCCCGAATGTCTGGGTGACGTCAGCCGTGAACCCCTGCCTGCATTCGTCATCATCGAAATCCCGTACCGCCGCGACTACCTTGACGAGAGGCAGGATATCCGACGCTTCGATGGGATCGTGATGGTGGGCGATCGAATCGGCCAGCTTTTCCGGAAACTCCCATGTGGCACACATCAGGCCGCCAACCGTCTGATGGGTCCAAGCAAACTTACGGAGTTCGAGATCCGACAGAGAATCGTCCGACTCCGCGGCCTGCAGGAGCACATCCCCGTATCCGTCAACCTGCTGGGCGAGAACGGGCAGCGCCAAATCGGCGAGAAGCGCTGCCGTGAAGTTCTCCGATCGACGACTCGGGTCGAGGACGTCCGCAAACGCAGCGGCCACCGTCGCACGTTTGGCGGCTGTGGTCCAGAAGAGCTGCGAGTTGAAGCCTGGAGTCCCGCCTGTCGGAAGTGATTTGTTGACCGCTAGGCAGATGAGGATCGACTCGAGTTGGTTCCGGCCAAGCATCATGACTGCCTGGTGGAGATCGACGATCGGTCGACGTGGAGCAAAGGACGCAGAGTTCACGAGGCGAAGGAGATGCACCGACAAGCCGGGATCGTCCCGCAACGTGTCGGCCACATCACTCAGGTCGGCATCAACACTCGACACCTTTTCGATCGCCGTCGTTACGACTCTCGGGAAGCTGGGCAACTCATAGCCGTCGAGGATCTCAGCGAGGCCCGCGGCGGGATCACCTTCGGCAGAACGTTTCCCTCTTTTCAGGAGAGCCATGTCACTCGGCCCTCCTACCCATTTTGGTCGCAAAAATGCTGAGAAGCCCGCCGAGCATGACATAGCCGAGGATGACCTCCGTCAACGCCATGAGTTGGCCAGGCAAAGACGCGGGTAGGGCATCTCCGTAGCCGAGCGTGGTGAGAGTGACGATCGAGAAATAGAGGGGGGAAATGGCCGTTTGGTAGTCGCCGTAGTCGATCGCCACGGTCGTATACAGGCCTGCGAAAACGGCCGCCACAAGGGCGGTCCACATGGCCCAACGAACGAAACTTCTTCCGCAGTCGCTCGTCAACCACCAGACCTGATACAGAAACGCGTTGAGCCGGCTCCTCGAGCGAAACTCGTGAAGGTAGTTCTGGTCGAGGATCATGCGTCTAGCCAAATAGGCGCCCGCAAAGTCCGCATCGTGGAGATCCACACCGATCCAGTCGGCCGATTCATATCCGCTCATGTTGCGCAGTTGAGACGATCGCAGGTCCGTATCCCGAAATGCAGTGCGGCTGACCGTCGCATTGGTGAGGTCGGCTCCCGTCATTTCGGCTTTCGAGAAATCGCTCCCGCTGAAGTCGGCATCTCGCATGCGGACGCCAGACAGATTGGCAGCGCGAAAATCGACTGACTTGGCCACAGAATGAGTGAATGATGCACCCTGCAGGTTGGCGTTGAAAAACACAGCGTCCGTGAGATCTGATTTTCCGAACACCGCTTCCGATCCCCGGACCTCACTCAAGTCTGCCCCCAACATCTCACAGTTGAGGAGTTGGGCACCTTGGATGTTCGCCTCGAACAGATTGGCCCCGGAGAGATTGGCACCAATCAGGCGGGCACCGCTGAGGTCCGCCCTGTTCAGATCTGCGCCAGTCAGGTCACAACCGGACAGATCTTTGCCGGACAGGTCAAGTCCGGCGAGGCGGACACCGGCCAACGATTGGCCGGGCTCGATGTCATCAACCGCGACGCTGCCAAACCCGGCGAAGGTTGGTCCGGGAGTCTCCTCTGAGTTGGTCTGAGCGGTCACGAGCATCCCCTGGCGCGGGGCTCAGGTCGACGAGAGCCCGGTCGCCAGTCCAGTCGGCCCCAAACAGCGACGGCTAAGGCCTGCGGCAATGTCACCGATCGGTTCAGGGACCCCGGTAATACATGTTTTCGAGGCGTTGGATGCGCTCTTCGACCGGCGGGTGAGTGGAAAAGAGTTTGCTCATGGTTCCGCCACGGCGCTGCCTGCCCCTGAGAGCCTTGGTCGGATCAGAGATGAAGAGTTGACTGACCGCCGGGTTGACATCCATGGGAATCCGATCGCCTGCTCGGGAGATCTTCTCCAACGCTCTCGCCAGTTGCAGCGGCTGACCGGTAATCGACGCCCCAGAGGCATCGGCCTGAAACTCGCGGGACCGAGAAATGGCCATCTTGATGATCACCGCCGCAATCGGAGCGAGGATCAGAGCCAGCAGACCACCGATCGCTCCAAGCGGACCCTCGCGACTGTTGCGACCACCACCGAACCACAACGCCATTCTGGCGAAGATAGACAGAGCCGCAGCCATCATCGCCGCCACAGTCGAGATGAGAATGTCGCGGTTGGCGACGTGGGCCAGCTCGTGGGCGAGCACACCCTCCAGCTCCTCGTCGGTCATGATCTCGAGGATCCCGCTGGTCACCGCAACCGCCGCATGCTTGGGGTTGCGCCCGGTGGCGAAGGCGTTGGGCTGTGGCTGGTCGATGAGGTGGATGCGAGGCATGGGCATCTCGGCCTTCGCTGCCAAACGGCGCACGATGGCATAGACCTTCGGCAGTTCGTGCTCCTCGACCAGCTTGGCCCGACTGGCCTTGAGGGCCATCTTGTCGCTGAAGAAGTACGCGAAGAAGTTCATGCCGCCGGCGAGGATCAAACCTACCCACAGTCCGACACTCTGTCCCAGTACGCCGATGGCGATTATCCACACGAGGGCTCCGAGGAACCCAAGCAATCCGACGGTCTTGAGGTTGTTGGTCATGATGGAACAGATGGTATATCGGATTGCCGCCTATCTGTAGCCGTGGCCCGTTGGCCGCCAGCGAGCAGTGGGCGGCCTCCGATCCTTCCGTTCTCGGGGTTTCCAGTGTCGCTATGGCGACACTGGGAACCCTGGGTACTACCCAGGGTTCGGCTAATCCGCTGCCTGTCATTTGTTTTGGGTGCAGATGAAGAAGTAGCCGTTGGCGGCGATGCGGTAGTCCTGGTCGCCGGTTGGTCCGCCGATGATGACCTGGTAGCCGTCGACGAGGGCTTGGGTGTATGAAACTCCTGGCTCTGGACAACCAAGCGATCCATCGCTCCAGACCTCGGTTTCGGCAAGGAGGACTTCAAATGCGCTGTCGTCCGAACCTGCTGCGTCCGCCATGACCATGGAGATGATTTCCTGCGGAACTTCGTCGGGGTCGAGAGGCTGGGCAGCCGGATCGAAGCGGCCTGGCACAGTGTTCGACGGCGTGGACAAAGCGCGAGCCGCGTCCACATCAGCCGGTGCCGTGGTTGCGGGAGTGGTGGCCGGTGCGGCCTCGGCAAACGAATCATCTGCGCCACCACATGCGGCGGCAACCAACATCAGCACCAACACGATCGAGACGATTCTGCGCATCACGCCACCTCGCTTTCTGGTCCTGGCAACCTGAGACAGACGCTACTCATCGGTGAGACGAGCCAGATACGTCAAATGGTTCCCGAACGGCTCAGCCTTCATCACACCCTGGCGATCAATACCCGGAAGTCTCCAAGGCCCCTCGGGTGCAAGAGTGTCTCGCCGGCCGTCCTCATAGTCCTGCCTTGCAGCTGAGCCATGACCTCTCCCTGTCTGGCTGCAGTCAACTCCTGCGTCCTCATCTCGACGAGGCGCTCCGACAGGTCGAACCTGTTCAGAAAATCAGCCTGGCTGATGAGCTCGACCTCAGCTCCCACCTCTACCAGCACATCGACCAACGCCGAGAAATTGACGTCAGCGGTTATGTCCGTCTCCCCAGGTGCGTGAAGTGGATCGGGTCCGAGGTGATGACCTTGATAGGTGCGCAGGGTCCCGTCGCCACGTCGTCCGGCCAGTCCCGCAGCGGTGTCGCCGTAGTCGATCAACACCATTGCCCCACCCAGCAGTTTGGCGAATGTGGTCAGCACGAGCGACTGGGCCTGGAGCTGGACCTCGACCAACCCGCC
>QIDH01000100.1 GCA_003229305.1 Acidimicrobiia bacterium
ATTGCATCACGCTAGCGCGGGCTCGAATGCTTCTTGGGCAAAAAGTAACCTCATGCACTTCGCAGCACGGAGAGACAGGGCCCACCTGCAAGACCTCCACTCGAACCGCAACCAACAATCGATGAACCGTGCCCGGAACTGCTGAGCTGACATGCCTTCAAGATCGGCACGCATATGACTCACCATGTAGTCCGCTGTGCCGTGGTCCTGCACCCGCTTGCCGGTCTGCTTCTACCGAAACGACTCGGCTGCGCCAGCCCGGATTCTGAACATCTACATCCCAGGCGGGTTCGAGGCCGAGTCGGGGCCAATCGTTGACAGGTCCGCGAACAACCCGTGAACCCGCACTAGTCAGCGCCGCGCATTCACGGCGGTCATGAAACGCTGACCTCCCTATTCGAAAATCGAACGCTTGGTCGAGTGTCGGAGGGCGGACTTGAACTCCCACACCTGAGTGGGGGTGTCTTCCTGGGTTCGGGTCAGACGGGTACTGCTCGCGGTCGCGCGTGGATACACTCGGTTGATGCCTGGATCTTCTGCTGTTGGTGCGCTGCGTTCTGTTCTTGAGGCTAAGGATGGGGCTCATCGCAGGGATGGGCAGGAGGCGATGGTGCGGGCTGTCGAGGAGGCCATGGCGGGGCGGGATCATCTGCTGGTCGAGGCCGGGACCGGGACCGGGAAGTCGCTGGCGTACCTCATACCGGCGATCGTCGGTGGACATCGGGTGGTGATTTCGACTGCCACCAAGAACCTCCAGAATCAGCTTGCGGATGGGGAGCTTCCGTTTCTGGCCGAGCATCTCGACCGCCCACCCACCTGGGCGGTGATCAAGGGTCGTGGCTCGTATGCGTGCATGGCCAAGCTCGCTGAGCGGTTCGGTGAGGACCTGTCAGGCGAGGGGCTGTTGTTCGCTGATGATGATCGTGACTCGATGGTGGCAATCAAGGATTGGGCGCGCTCCGGCGCCACCGGGGACCGTGACGACCTGCCCGAAGCGGTCGCAGATGAAGTGTGGCGATCGGTCTCGGTGTCTGGGATGGAATGTCCGGGGCGGAGTCGCTGTCCGCAGGGTTCGGTGTGTTTTGCCGAGGCCGCGTTCGATCAGGCGGCCGACGCAGATATCATCGTCACCAACCATCATCTCTATGGCCTCGACGTCACCTCAGGCGGCAACATCCTTCCAGAGCACGACGTGGTGGTGTTCGACGAGGCGCACCGGCTCGAGGACGCCATGTCGAATGCGTTCGGCGTCGATCTGAGTGCTGGACGGCTGTATTCGCTGGCCAACAATGCCAACCGGCTCATCGACCCGAAGAAGAAGGCCAACGACCCGATCGGAACTTTGCGGGACGCGGCCGGCGAACTCGGCAGGCTGGTCGAAGGCCTCGACGGGACACGTCTGCGCCCAGGAGACGGCGAGTTGGGCACGGCGCTGCGCAACGGTCGGAGGGCGGCGGACGCTGTCGGCAAGGCGCTCATCAAACCAGACCTCGACACCGACCCGGACGTTGGACCGTTGGCCAGAGTGAAGAATCAGGTCGGCCATCTGCTCGGCGACATCGACCTGGCATTCGACCTCCCTGACGGATACGTCGCCTGGGCCGAGCCATACCGAGGCGTGATCAGGGTGGCGCCGATCGAAGTCGGCATCAACCTGGCTGGCGGGCTGCTCACGTCCAAGCCGACGATCATGACCTCGGCCACCATGACCATGGGCGGGCGCTTCGATTCGCTGGCCGATCGCCTCGGATTCCTGAAGGATCCCCTCGAAGGCGACCCGATGGCGGCCGACATCGAGGACCCGATCTCGCGCACCTATCGGGGCCTGGTGGTGGAAGGGTCTTTCGATCACAAACAGGCGGGTCTGCTCTACATCGCTGCCCATCTGCCCGACCCTCGTGCCGAGGTCTATGCGGACGACGCCGACCGTGAAGCCGAGGTGCTGATCGACGCGGCCGGAGGCCGGGCCCTGGTGCTCACCACCTCGTATGCGGCGATGCGCAGGTTTGCCGGGCACCTCAGGGTCGCCAAGCCCTACAAGGTGCTGATGCAGGGCGAGGTCTCCAAAAGAGAACTCCTCGCCGATTTCACCGAAGACGAAACGTCTGTGCTGGTGGCGACGATGGGGTTCTGGGAGGGCATCGACGTGCCAGGTCCCTCCTTGTCACTGGTCGTCTTGGACAAGATCCCGTTCAGCCGGCCGAACGACCCCCTCAACCAGGCGAGGCGAGAAGCCGTCGAGGCGAGAGGCCTGTCCGCTTTCGACATGGTCGACCTGCCACGCGCCGCAATGCTGATGGCCCAGGGAGCCGGCCGGCTGATCAGGGGCGAAACCGATCGGGGCGTCGTGGCGGTTCTCGACCAGCGCCTGGTGGCGAAACGCTACGGCCTGCGGATCATCCGCACGATGCCAGACTTCGTCCGCACCACCGAGCGGCGCCGGGCGATCCAATACCTCCAGGACCTGACCGCCGCATCCGAATCGGAGAAGGTTCAGACCGTGTAGCTCGCTCCTGGAAGCAGGGAGATCGTCTCTATCCCCTCGGCGGCCAGCGCGGCACCTACGAAACCCTCGATGAACTCGCGGCCACCGTCTGTCATGTAGAAATCATGGGTTGGGATGATCTGACTAGCCCCGACCCGTTTGGCGAACTGGATCTGCTCGTATGGTGTCGACCATGGGACCATCAAGGGCAGGGCCATCACAGGCGCCGCAGAGGTCGGCTCAGTGCTGTCGCCCGGATGGGTGAACATGCCATCAATGGTGTAGGCCCGGTTGGGAGGTTGATCGCCGTTGGGGATCTTGCCGTGCAGGACGTCCTCTGACATCACTCCCTCGGGGTTCTGGTCTGACACCTCGATGTCGTGGGGAGCCAGCAGGTCGGCCACAGATTGGTTGCCGTGCACGGTGACGTCTGTGCCCCTGTCGATCAACCACCGCACGAATTCGGGTTTGACGTGGTCGCCATGATCGTGGGTGATCAGCACCCGGCTGATGTCGCCTACGGTGTCGAGGTCGACGACTCCAGAATCAAAGGCAAAGAACCCGGGATCGATGAGGGTGGCGGCGGTGTCGGTCCGCAGGACCAGGCACGAGTCGGCGAGGCGGCGTATCGTGGTCATACCCCGAACCTAGTGCATGTCCGTATGTTGCGGAACCGAAATCAGGCCTCGAACTGCCAGTCGTTGGTCAGAACGGTCTCGAAGTGCTCGACGGAGATGCCTTTGCGATGGTCCGCCAATCTGTCCGCCCAGGTCTTGAAGGCATCGCTCTTGCGGAACCCCTCCATGTGCGCTTCTACCGACTCCCAGCGGACGATGATCACATAACGGCCCGGGGTCTCGTAGCTCCGCTGCACCGTATGGCCGAGATAGCCGGGATTGGCCGAAAGCACCGGCACCAACTCGTGCATCGCCGCCTCGAAGTCCTCAGCATCCTCGGTGCGAAGGTCCGCAATCTCGATGATCAAATCCGCCCTCCTGGTCAGTGTGAGAGACAGTTTGGCCGATTGCGCGGTTCAGCCTCGCACTGAGTCGAGGAAGTTGAAGATGTCTTCGCCGTCGGACAGGGACGCCATGATGTGGCCCTCGCCTTCTCGGACGTCGAATGTCACCTCCGCTCCCAGTGACTCCAGCGTGTCGCGGGTTTCGACCATTCGTTCGCGCCAGCCGGGGTCTTCGCCTCCGACGAACATTGCGAACGGAATGCCGGCCAGGTCTGGCAGGGCGTCTCGGTCTTCATCCGACTCCGGGAAACCTGGGAATACGACCATGGAGGCGTAGCTGTCAGGGTTGAGGGCAGCCACTCGAAAGGCGCTGCGTCCTCCGTTCGAGATACCGGCCAGGTGATACCGCCCACCTTCGGGTTGGATCCAGGCATGGGCGGCGAGAAACTCCGGTATGTATTGCTCCGAGCCCTGGAAGAACAAGGTTCCGTCCGGTGCGGCCGGGCTCAGGACGACCCAGCCTCTGGCCAGCGCTTCGGGTGCGTATGTTGACTCGGCCAGCGAGACGGTCAATTCGACGCCTTGGCCGCCAGAGGGCATGGCGAGCAGCACCGGGTACTTCTGTGCCGCATCGAACCCGTTCGGAAGTATCAATGTGTAGGTGATCTCAGTGCCGTCCGACATGGTGATCGTGCGCACATCCACTGCACCGGGCTCGAGATCGTTTGGCGCCCTATCCGACGGTTGGGCGTCAGGCGCCACGATTGGTGCCACGTTGGAGTCGGCCGAGTCTGCGGTCTGGCCGCCGCAGGCTGCCAGACCGATGCCGAGGAATATCAGGAGACGTCGCACGACACCACGCTAGGCGTGGGGCAGGCATCTGTGGGGAGAAGGTCGTTGGCTGGTCGATTCGCAGCGGTCCGGTATCCCAATCATGGGCCTGAGCCGGTCACAAGCACCAGGATCCAACCGTCGGTGTTGGGTTCTCTAGGCTGATGTAACTGTAGCGGTCCTGGTGTATGATGAAGCCATGAAACGGCTTCAAATAATGATCGAAGAGGATCTCGACGAGGCCCTTGGGCTCGAGGCAAAGAAGCAAGGCACGTCAAAGGCCGCACTGATTCGCCGGTTTGTCCGCGCTCACCTCGGCACCCAAGACCACGGCGGTGATGCGCTGGCCGAAATGGTGGGAGTTGATGATTTCGATCCGGAGCCAATCGACGACGTTGTCTATCGGTGATCTTCGTTGACACCTCTTTCTGGGTTGCCTTGCGTAACCGCCGCGACCGGCATCACGAAGAGGCTCGGATTCTGATTTCAGGTGCTGACCTGCCTGCAATGCTCACTTCGAATCATGTGATCGGCGAGACATGGACTTTTCTGCGACGCCGCGCCGGTCACGGCTCGGCCGTCGACTTTCTCGAGCTGATCGAGAGATCAGAAAGATTGGTGGTCGAACATGTGACCCAACAGCTCGAGGGCCAGGCATTGAGTTGGCTCCCGGGAATACTCGTTTGTCGATGCCACCAGCTTCCAGGTCATGTTGACATCAAGAATCAACTCGGCCTTGGCATTCGACGGTGACTTCTCCGCGGCTGGATTCGTCGAACTCCGCCACACCGATGGATAGTCCTACGAGGTTCACACTCCGTCGGGACGCCGCCGTCATCGCATCGAGCGTTGGCAGGGGTCGATGTCGAACGAAACGCCCTCGTCTGGCGCGGAGCCGCGATTGACACTGTCGAGCGCCAATGCGTTCGAGCCGATCGCTCGACCGACCCAGACCGACCGCACCAAGCTCATGCATATTCTCGCCCTGACGCCATCGCGAACGACGCAGAGTCTTCAAAGGCTGTTGACCTCCAAACCACGGTCGGGCTAGGGGGCTGAAAGCGAATTCGCCTGGACGGGGGGTGAGGCGCGATTTGTCGAATGTGATGTTGCTTGGTCGTGATCCGCTGGGACTCGCTGTCCAAGCCAGATGGCTGCGAGGATGACCACCATGCCGAAGAGTTGGCCGGCGCTGAGTGTCTGATTGAGAACCGTCCACCCTGCGACCGCCGCGACGATCGGACTAAGTAGTGCAAGCAGGCTCACCTGTGCCACCGGCAGGGCTTGGATGCCGCGAAACCAGAGAACGTAGGCGAGCGCTGTCCCGACGCTGGTCAGCCAGAGGAATCCCGCGAGGTTGGTCACTGTGAGAGCCTCGGGCAGACCCTCGATTCCCAGGGTCAACGGGGTCAGGAACAGGCCGCCGGCGATGAGCTGCCACGAGGTGAAGGCCAGCAACGACACGGGGCGTCCCCAGCGTTTGGTCAAGACGACCCCCGTCGCCATGGCCAACGCCCCGGCGAGTCCCGCCGTTACACCGACGGTGTCGAGTTGGGCGTCGGCTCGCAGGACCAGCAGCCCGACGCCGGCCAGGCCGAGAACACCCGCGAACACGATGGTTCGTCTGAGCGGTTCGGCTAGCAAAGTGGCAGCGAGGGCGGCGGCGACCAGAGGCTGGGTCGCCCCAAGGGTGGCAGCGACACCGCCTGGGAGGCGAAACGCCGCGAGGAAGAGCAGGGCGAAGAAGCCCCCGATGTTCAAGATGCCCAGAACGGTTGCCTTTATCCACCATGCACCCTTGGGACGAACGCGGGCGTATGCGGCAAGGGCGATCCCGGCCGGTAGCGCTCTGACGAGTCCGGCGAGGAGCGGCCGGTCTGCCGGCAGCAGTTCGGTTGTGACCAGGTACGTGGTGCCCCACGTCACCGGTGCGAGGGCGGTGGCGGCGATGAGCCAGAGTCTTGTTCTCTTGCCGCTCGGCATTGCACCCAACTCCTGCTCTCTCAACGTTGAGATAGATCGTAGATGCCGAAGTCTCTCAATGTCAAGAGATGTTTGCCAGGGCTCGTCTAGTGCAGCCGGATTACGTCGATGAGGCTATTGAGCTAATGAGGCTACTGCCGCAAGAAGAAGGCCGTTTTCGGAGGCTTGGCCGATCTCGTAACGAACCCGGTGAGTGCAACGGATCTTCTGCTCAGGTGACGACGAAGTTACTCATCATGGCCATGTCCTCGTGTTCGAGATTGTGGCAGTGGAAGATGTAGCGTCCCTTGAAGCCATCGAATCGCACCGCAATCTCCGCCTGTTCGAATGGTCGGAGATCAATCGTGTCCTTCCAGCCCATGTCGTAGGGGCCCGGTGGGCGGCCACCTCTCGACAGGACCTGGAACGGGTTGAGGTGGATGTGGATCGGATGATGGAAGTCGCTCACCAGTCTCCAGATTTCGACGCTGTCGAGAGCGGGGCGCGCTGCCGCGACGTCTGGGCTGAAGGGCTCTCCATTGATCAGCCAGGTATGTCGGTCGCTGTTGTTGCTGGTGAGGTGTCCCGAGAAGAATTTCATTGTGCGGGTGATCACCCCCATCGTGTCGAGCGGTTCGATCGTTGTGAGCTTTTCCGGGATGCGGCTGTCGTCCTCGACTCGAGCACCCACTACAAAGCGCATGATCTGGCCCATTCGTCCTCGGCCGAAGTCGTTGCGCAGCGTGACTTCGGTGCCGGGTTGGTAGGCAGAGAAGTCGACGATTACGTCGAACCGTTGGGCGGGGGCGATCTCGATGTTGTTGTGCCGCAGCGGTTGGGCGAGCAGGCCACCGTCGGTGCCGATTTGCACCATCCCATCCGGTGGCGGCGGATCGAGGCGAAGGTCGTAGCGTCTGGCGTTTGAGGCATTGAGGAACCGCAGCCGGTATCGGGCTCCGTCCACGTTGGCGACGGGCCATGGGACCCCGTTGACGAGCGTTACGTCACCGAGCACGCCGGCCTCGAATCCCTTGGTGACCCCGGCATCCACGAGACCGGTGGGATCGATTGCGGGATAGAGCAACGAACCGTCGACATCGAAGCTGCGGTCAAGAATCATGAGAAGTAGCTCACGCGGCCCTGACGGAAGGCCGAGAGCGTCTTCTTCGTCGTCGCGGACGATGTGGAACCCGGCCAGGCCCTTCCAGACGCCGGGTCCGGTGAAGTCAAGGCGGTGGTCGTGATACCAGAGCGTGGTGGCCGGCTGGTCGAGCGGGTAGCGGTGAACCCTTTGGTCCTGGCTGAGGTCGCCGGACTCGATGGCGTAGACCGGCAGCGGAACTTCACGGCCGACCGGTAGCACGAAATCGACGGGATAACCGTCATGTTCGGGCGGAGTTCGTCCCCCGTGAAGATGGACCACGGTGGGAACCGGCAGCTCGTTGATATGGGTGACCGTGGTCTCCCGGCCGCGGCGGGTCTCGATGGTCGGGCCGGGGAAGATGCCGTTGTACCCCCAGATCGCCGTTGTCAGGCCAGGAAGAATCTCGGCGGTGGCGACACGCTGGGTTATTTCATAGTGGTCGCCTTCACCGTCTGATCGCATCGGTTCCAGCACTGGTGGTATCCGAAGCGGCAGGCTGAAAGGTTCTGGTAGTGGCACTCGACTGGCCAACGCCAGACCGGTCGAGGTCGACCCGGCTGCGCCCAAAGCGAACGGAATCCCGATTCCAGCGGCTGCACCGGTCACCGCCAGACCGGTTATGAACTGTCTACGGCTGACGGGCATCAGGATTCCCGCCAGGCCCAAACCGTCAACAAGACGACCGTAACGATTATGGACACGCCCAAGGGGATGTGCACCGAGAGCACACGGTTCTCACCGGCCCACTCTTGTATCTGGAGCGCAACGAACAACCCCGCTGTTGTGCCGGCCGGCCACAATGGATAGCGACCCCGAAATCGCGCCCAGCCGGCACCGACGAGCGCGAATAGGACAAGATATTCCGAAACCGTTGCCC
This sequence comes from Acidimicrobiia bacterium, assembly GCA_003229305.1. Classification (GTDB taxonomy): domain Bacteria; phylum Actinomycetota; class Acidimicrobiia; order Spongiisociales; family Spongiisociaceae; genus SZUA-232. The sequence goes on from QIDH01000100.1 coordinate 8,261, forward strand.
CGAGCCGGTGAAACTCCAGAAACTCGAACTTGCCAGACATGAATTCGCCGGCCTGCAATGACTGGTTGAACAACAACACGGCAGCAGCGGTTATCGGGACGCGAAACGCCCGAACCATCCATCGGTCGGACTTTGTGGAGCGAACCGCGGCCGGCCCGTCCGGGTTTTCGCCTTCGAGCTGTGTCGTCATTTCGGGCTCGCATTTGCTCTCCGGCCGAAGCCCAGAGACCAGTTCAGTGCGTGCAACATTGATTTCTCTCCCTCGTCGATCCTGTCGTGCCATCGATACAGCGACGCCGCAGCCTCATCGTGACGAAACTCTGCCGCGAGCACATCGGGCAAACGGCCGGATTGACATGGCCGATCGAACGATATGCGGCTCGTACTTTCGGCCGATCCGCCTTCCACTCTGGTTCTCTATGCTGGAGTGATGGGAAACGCCGTCCACTCACTATGGACCGAGCCTCGGCCCATGCAGCCACCCACGAGGGTGTGGCGGGACTGGGTTCTCGTCGCCGTGCTGGTGCCGGCAGCCGTTCTCGAT
>QIDH01000041.1 GCA_003229305.1 Acidimicrobiia bacterium
GACCGCGTAGACCATCGAGATGAGGGCTGCGACAGTCAGCAGTCCACCCATGAGGATCATCGCCCTCTCGTGCCCGCGGTCGGCGAGGCGCGAAAATGTCAGACTGCCAATCAGGGTCGTCAGAAACGAGGTCCCGGCGATCAGGCCCAAGGCCCAGGTCTGGAACCCGAACCGATCCTGGATGTCGGCGAGCAGCGCAACGATCACCCCGATCGCCAACGTCTGCGTTCCGATCACAATCAGCAGCGCGGCCTGACTCAGCCGAAAAGACCCAGAAGACATCGAGCGAGCTTAGAGCGTGGGGCGCGAGGCAACCTCTTCCTTGTAGGGAACCGCATGAAAGAGCCAACTATTTCGCGGACGGGATGCCCTCTACCTGCGATATTCCGTCAGCCGCGACTCGATTCGTGTAGTTTCTCCGTCACCACGAACCGGAGGTAACACTTTTGAATATCCGTATCAGCAAGCGCTCTGCCGTCGTAATTCTGATTGCCGCGCTCCTGGTTGTGCCCGCCGTGGCGTTCGCCAGTCATCAATTCGACGACGTCAGCGACACCGGAACGCACACACCCGGGATCGAGTGGTTGGCTGCCAGCGGCGTAACTGCCGGCTGTGGCAACAACAACTACTGCCCAGGGGACAGTGTCACCAGAGCGCAGATGGCGACCTTCATGTATCGGCTGTCTGGCAACGCCTCCGGGATCGCCCCGAGTGTGAATGCTGCGTCGGTAGACGGTATGGACGTGGTCACCGAGGCCATCGCCGTCTCGATCCCCTTTGGTGAGTCGAGAACGCTCGCCACGAGCGGTCCACTGACCATCTTCGCCAACTGCACACAGAATGAAGGGGGATTTTGTGGAGAGCTCGGAAAATGGTTCGTACTGGGCGACGTCGTCATTGACGGCCAATGTCGCGGAGGAGGACGTATCTGTGTCCACATCGACGGGCGACCTCTACAACTCCTACGACTGGATCGATCCGTTGCTGGTCGCCGCAGGGGGAGAGACGCTGAACTTCAATTCGATGTACGTACACGTGATTCTAAATGGCGGCGGGCATGATTGCTTCATCGCCACGGGCATTTCTGCATACAACTGATCGAGAGATTTACAACCATCCCGGGGCCACGGGGATCTTCTGAGGCCCCGGGATGGGTGCTAAACGTCGGATTGGCGCACCCTCTGCGAAGCAAACTCCGTTAGTGAGCGAAGACGACGGCTGGACGTTTGCGAAGCAAACTCCAAGCAACTGAGAACGAGACTGCGAAGCAGGCGATTCGAAGTTGCCGTGGGCGTTGACGGGCTCGAACCGCCGACCTCTTCCTTGTAAGGGAAGCGCTCTTCCAGCTGAGCTAAACGCCCTCGGGCGCACAATCGTATCTCCGGGGGACGTCAGACACAATGTCATTCGAACGTCTGGGTTGAGCGAACCGAGCTGGCCGAGTCGAAAGGATTCAAGTTGGGTGGGCGGCAATGCCGAGAGATAGAGAGACCTGGCTGTAGCATCCCGACACTTCCCCCGGAGGCGAGAGAACATTGGTTACTCGGCGGCGTTCCGCTGAATCTGAAGCTCGTGAAGACCCGATCCGTCAGTATCTGGATGGGATCGGCGCCTTTGACCTGCTGACTGCCGAAGACGAGGTTCGACTTGCCAAGGCCATTGAGCGCGGGCACAAGGCAGAGACTGCCATGGCCACCCAAGACGATTTGAGCGCCGACGACCGGACCAAGCTGGACGTGGTGGCTCGTCGTGGTGACGCGGCCAGGCAGGAATTCATCCGATCGAACCTGCGGCTGGTCGTTTCGATTGCCAAGCGGTACTCGAAATCGGGTTTGCCACTTCTCGACCTCATCCAAGAGGGCAACCTCGGTTTGATCAGGGCTGTGGAAAAGTTCGAATACCGCAAGGGTTTCAAGTTCTCCACCTACGCAACCTGGTGGATCCGCCAGGCGATCACCAGGGCCATCGCCGACAAGGGTCGCACGATCAGGGTCCCTGTTCACATGATGGAGACGATTACCCAGGTCAGAGGGGCTGAGAACCATCTCACAAAGCGGCTGGGTCGCAAGCCCACTCCTGAGGAGATCGCTCTCGAGTCAGGGATCACCGAAAAGAAGGTGCTCGAGGCGATCAAGATCGCGCCAGAACCGATCTCAATTTTTGAACAAGTCGGCGACGACGACGCCACTCTCGGCGACTTCATCGAGGACGTCGAAGCTGAGGCACCATTTGACATCGTGTCGGCCGATCTTCGCAAGCGTGACCTGGCCGAAGTGTTGGAGCGCCTGAATGATCGTGAACGCACCGTCTTGGTGATGCGTTACGGCCTCGACAACGGGATCCCCCGCACCCTCGACGAGGTCGGCTCCCAGTTCAATCTCACCAGGGAGCGGATTCGCCAGATCGAGGCGAAGGCCCTCGCCAAACTTCGCCACCCTTCAAGTCCTGGCGGCATGCGCAGCCTGGCAGCCCTCGAACCCTGAGCAAGAGGCCCTCGCGCCCCCTCGAACTTTCGGCTATAGCGCGGGTATACCCGCGGCCGAACCTAAGGTTGCGAAACCGCGCACGACCTAGATGATCATCCAGTCGGTTTGGACGACGGTTTCTGTGCCGTCGTCGACGATCATGCACCGGATGCTGATCGGTCCGACCGGTAGGTCGTGGAACGTGAATCGGCCGAGATGGTCGGATTCGACCGAACGGACCTCGTCCCTGTAACGAAGCTCGACCGTGGCCTGCTGCGGAGGAACGAGCTGACCGATCAGGCGGCGAGCCTCATCAGAAGTCATCACCATTTCAATCTCGACGCCTGGCGCCCTGAAGGTCAGCTGACGGGCCTCGCCTGTGCTTCGCACGCCGGCCAGTTGCTCTTCGTCCGAATCGAAGACCAGCTCTGCCAGCTCAACGTCGAACGACCGCCACTCGAATGCGGCCTTGGCAAACTCTGTCACGGCGGCAGGGACCGGATCGGTGTGGGCAAGTCCGCTCGCCAGCTCTGCGAGCAGCTGCTCGTCGGTCAACGGTTCAGTCACCTGCTCCATCCCTTCGTTCGGCGGCCGCCATCAGCGAACGCAACCGGTCCAGACAACGGGCCCTCGTGGGACCAATGCTGCCGATCGGTCTGTCGATGATCTCAGCAATTGTTTCGTAGTCCAAGGGGGGATCAGCGGTCAGTAGCCGGAGGAGTTGTTGTGCGTCGTCTGGGAGTTGGCGAAATGCCACTATCAGCGTTGCTCGGTCCTCACTGTCGACGAGCAACTCATCGAAACTGGCAGCCGTCGTGTCCTCGACATCGAACTCGAAATTCGAGGGGGTCTGGCGTCGTTGCAATTTCGACGTCCGGATGGCCTCGTGGCGTGTGGTTGTTGCCAACCAGGATGCCAACCCGTCTGGATTGCGGATCCGATCGCAATGTTCGATCAGCCGTAGCCAGACCGTCTGAGCGACATCGGCTGATGCAGCCTCATCAAGACGAAATGATCTCACGACCGACCAGACCAGCCGCTCATAGCGTTCAACGAGTTGGTCCCAGGCTTGCGCGCTCCCCCCACCGGCCGCAGCCAACAATTCAGCAGTTGTCAGATCTTGCACCGAGCGGAACCCTAAACCGGCCAAGGAGTTTGTCGCCAACGCATTCGCGAGTCCGCGTTTGGCGAGTTTTGGTACGGTCTCGAGGTTCATCAATGACTAGAACGCTCTCGGTAGCGGGAGATACAGGATTCCTCAATCTCAAGAATCTGTATCAGAGCACCCTCTTGGGCATCTAATCCATCGAGTCAACCAGGGAGTGACTCTCTCGCAGGGTTCCCGTGTCCTAGGGGTAGGACCGTTTGGGTCGCACGGGTACGAATACGGAGGGGAGGCGCAGGGAACGTCTCCCCTTCGACCTGTGAGCCGCTACGCAGCCCTTACCGCTTCGGCAGGCGGGATGCGGGCCGCCCGAATCGCCGGGTAGAGACCGGCAATGGCGCCAATCGCCAGGGCGACCCCGACACTTGCCAGGAGCCCGGAGATCGGAACAGCCAACGTCAGCTCTCGATTTATCGCATATGCGGCGGTTATCGAGGCCCCGATGAAGGTACCAAGGACTCCCCCGATCCCGGCCAGCAGCACAGACTCCAACAGGAATTGCAGTCTGATGTGGCGCGCTGTTGCTCCAAGGGCCCTCCTGACCCCGATCTCCATACGACGTTCCATCACTGACATCACCATGATGTTGGCGATCGCAACCCCTCCAACCAACAGCGCTACCGCGCCCAGCCCGATTAGCAGGCTGGTCAGAGCTTCGTCTGCGGCTTGCCTGGCCACGAGTGCGTCAGAAGGTCTGGTGACGAGAACTCGATCGGGGTTCTCAGGGTTGACGGTCGCAGGGATGACGTCGACGACATCACTCACGAGGTTCGGACTGACCCTCGCATACAGGGCGGTCGGTTCCAGGTCAGGATCAAACAGGACCCTTGCAGCGCCCTCGCCGATCATCACAGACCGTTCCAGGTCAGGGTGGAGGGTCATCGAATCGAGCACGCCGATCACGGTGAACCAGTAGCCATCGATATATACGGCAACGTTGAGGCCGACATCCGAAATGCCTAGTCGCTCGGCGGCGACGCTTCCGAGCACAGCAACCGGGACGTCTGAGGTGGCTTCGTCCAGGAATCTCCCGTCTATCACCTCCACATTCAGGACCTCTGCAAGATCAGTTCTCGCAGCCAATACGGAAAGTCCGCCGGTCTCCAGCTCCGGAATGAGGTCGGTTCTGCGTACTGTCGCGTCGATCAGCGACGCAGCGCTGGTTCGCTCGACCGGACCGACCCTGCCGAGCATGTCGACCGATTCGGCGGGCAAAGACTGCGCGTTCCCGAATACGCCCTGGCCTGGGGTCACTCGCAACAAGTTCGTGCCCAACCGGTCGAGCGAGGCCAGGAGGTCGGCACGCCCTGATGCCGAAATGCCGAGCACCGCGACGATCGCGGCAATCCCGATCGCGATTCCGAGCGCCGTCAGCGCTGAGCGCCCTGACCTCGACCGAAGGCCGGTCAGCCCGAGCCTGGCGGCGTCGCCTATTCGAAGCCGACTCTTCACAGGATCGGTCCCTCGGTCATGACCCCATCCCGGATTTGGAGTCGCCGCGGGAATCGGTCTGCCACCTCATGGTCGTGGGTGATGACGACGATCGTTGACCCTGCATCGTTGAGCTCGACGAGCAATTGCACGATGTCGTCTGTCGTTTTGGAGTCGAGATTGCCCGTCGGCTCATCGGCGTAAACGATCGCAGGGTTGCCGATGAGGGCCCTTGCGATGGCGACCCGCTGGCGCTCACCGCCGGACAGTTGGGTGGGCAGGTGGTTGATCCGGTGGCCAAGACCGACCCGCTCCAGCGCTTCGATTGCCAGTCTTCGGCGATCAACTCTGGCCACAGCCTGATAGAGCAGGCCGTCTGCGACATTCCACAACGCAGACGTGCCTGACAGGAGGAAAAATTCCTGGAAGATGAATCCCATCCGATTTGATCTGATTCCTGACAGATGGCGGTCAGACAGGCGGGCGATGTCTCGGCCGCCGATGATCACCTCGCCCTCGGTTGGTACGTCGAGGGCACCCATGATGTTGAGCAAGGTCGACTTGCCAGACCCATTCGCCCTCCTCGACGTCCAAGTCCACGCCCCGCAAGGCGTTGACAGGTGGCGGTCCCGGATAGACCTTCGTGACCCCGCGCAAACCGAGGATCGTCTCACTCACTTCGGAACCAGGACCGCGTCACCTTCGGCGATATCTCCCGTCACCTCGACCAGTCCGTCGACAAATGTACCGATTTCGACAGCGACGAGGTTCGCCCGGTCACCGGTCTCTTTCTGAAGCGCGTAGCCACCGTCTGACAGGGCCAGGAGGGCGTTGACCGGAACTGCCAATACTCCAGAGGCACGGTTGGTCTCGAGCTCTACATCCACAGGAGATTCGTCGAATTGGACGTCGAAATCGCCAGCGGAAATGTCGATGACGATTTCGATGGCTCGTTCGCCGCCTGGCCCTCCGATCGAAACGACGGAACGGCCGATTGATTCCACAGTCCCCGAAACGATCTCATTGGTCGGCAGGGTTACTTCGACCTGGTCTCCGACAGTGACCAGATCTTGGCGGTCGACCGGCAGAAGCAATCCCACCTCTCGACTGGTGCCGGTCAACCCGACGATCGGTATCCCTGGCCCGATCACTGAGCCAACTTCGACCAGCACCTCGCCGACCCTCGCCGGTTGATCGATGTAGACGATCCGTCCGAGCTCAACAAAGGATTCATCAGAGAGACCAAGGTCGCCCCGCCAGTCTGCGACCATCTCGCCGGTGGTTTCGTCAAACACCTCATCAGGCGTGAACGGCTCGTCGCCATTGGGCGCATAGCCCAGTTCCTGAAGGTTGGCCTCGAGCTGACGAACGTCCTCGCCGTCCTCAACGCCATCGGCGAGCGGCCGCCACATAGGTCGTTGTCCTATGAACACGACCACCGGCTGTCCGTCGACCTCTATCAGCAGGTCTCCTCTACCGACCGTGGATTCTTCTGAGACCGCCCCGGTGACTGTCCCGGCCATCTGGGCAGTCACCAAGACCCAATCCCGAAATCTCAGCGTTCCCTCGAAGGTCTCTCGCTCGACCAGGTCAGTCCTGATGACTGTCGCGATTCCGAGGTCTGGTTTGTCGATCACGACGGCCTCAGCGTCTTCTGTTGACAATCGGTCGATCGCCACAGCCCCGCCCACTACCAGCAACGTGATTACAACCAACACTGTGATGACTCCCGCTAACCGCTTCACGTGTTACCCACCGATCGTTGGGAACGCGATCAACGATTGACACTGGCCCAAGGCAGAGTCGAGGTTCGGGTCTGAGGTGTCGATTTCGTTCAGAGGAAATGGCGAACCACGGCCGTTGAACCCGGGGAAAGGATCTGGAAAGTCGGCAACCCCTTCCCGCCTCATACATTGGGCGAACTCCTGAAGTTGATCTTGGATCGCCGCACTCAGCTCAGGGTCACTCGTTACGTCGATCGGCGAGGCATCGGCCAGGATGCTGACGCAAGCGTTGAATGCGAGGAGGAACTCAGGCGAGCTGGTATCGAGATTCGATAGGCCGCCTGCTGGTATCCGGGGAGCACCGCTTGCGTCGACCTGGATGTCAGGAATCTCGACGCCGTTTTCTCGCATGCACGTCGTGAAGGCCAGTAGCCCGTCTTCGAACGACGCCCGATCTGGCGAATCTCCCGAGCTGCCGGCCTCCTCGGCCGAACTGCCACCATCGAGGGACGCAACGCCGTCCAGTGAATCTTCCGAGTCGTCTCCTCCCCCGCCGCAGGCCGCAACGACCAAAAAAAAGGCGATCACGAGGGTCGATTTGCGTACGTGAGCCACGACGCGACGTTAGTGGTCCGCCGCCGCCAACCGGGAACCGAATCGATCCATCCACCCAGGCGATTCGCCCCGGCTCAGGCCGATCGGACCAGTTGCCACAATTCGGCGCGGCTCGCCTCCAGCGGCAGGCTACTTTCGTTTTTGCGGGGCCTCCCTCTCCCACGCCTTCGATAGAACGGTTCGCCATCCCAGAAGATGACTCCACCCCA
>QIDH01000066.1 GCA_003229305.1 Acidimicrobiia bacterium
TAGCGGACAGCGGATAGCGGACAGCGGACAGCGGATAGCGGACAGCGGATAGCGGACAGCGGACAGCGGACAGCGGATTCTCAGAAGCCGAGGCGGTCCAGGAGTTGGGGGCGGCGTTGCCAATCCTTTTCCACTGTTACCCGCAGTTCGAGAAACACCTTTGTCGCGAAGAGAGCCTCGAGCTCAACCCGCGCTTCCGCGCCCGCAGCCTTGAGCACTGAAGCGCCCTTGCCGATCACGATTCCCTTTTGCGAATCTCGCTCGACTACCACCTGTGCGTCGATATGCATGGTGCCGTTGTCTTTGATCTCCAGCTCGCGGGTTCGAACGGTCAAGGAGTGAGGGAGTTCCTCCCGGAGTCTGTTGAGAAATTTCTCGCGGACGATCTCGGCGACCAGCAGTTCTTCAGGCTGGTCGCTGACGGCGTCTGCCGGAAAGTACATCGGGCCGTCCGGCATGCGACCCACCAGCTCATCGGTGACGCGCTCGACCCCGTCTCCGTCCAGGGCGGAGATTGGAACATATGCAGCGAAATCCCACAGAGACGCCTCAGTGAGGCGCTCGGCGATCTGGCCGCCGTCCGACCTGTCGACCTTGTTCACAATCAGGATCACCTCGGTGTCGACCTCCGCCAGACGCTCGGCGATCATCCGATCGCCTGGCCCCACCTTCTGCGTGGCATCGATCAAGAACAGGACGGCGTCTGCGTCACTCAGAGTCCCGTACACGAGCCGATTCAGCCGCTCACCTAATGCGTTCTGAGGTTTGTGCAACCCAGGCGTATCCACAAGGACTACCTGGCAATGGGGTGGCTCGCCGATGGTAACGACGCCCCTGATCGCATTGCGGGTGGTCTGGGGTCGAGAAGATGTGATCGACACCTTCTGGCCAACCAGCGAGTTCACCAGGGTGGATTTACCGACGTTCGGGCGCCCGACGACGGGTGCAAAGCCTGACTTCATGCAGAGCCCGATTCGCCTCTGAGGCCAACTCTGACCCGCTCCACCCTGCGACCCTGAACGCGCTCGGGGATCAGATGGGCTCCGTCGAAGTCGAATTGCTCCCCCTCATGGGGAACCCGACCGGCCAGGCCCAACACCAGACCGCCAACCGTGTCCCATTCCTCGTCCGGAAGATCGGTCCCGAGCAACTCGTTGAGGTCGTCGACGCTGAGCCGGGCATCAACCAAATATTGACCATTCCCTAGGTTTTCGACCATCGGAACCTCGTTGTCATATTCGTCCACGATCTCGCCGACCAACTCCTCGAGAAGGTCTTCGATCGTCACGATTCCGGCGGTACCGCCGAACTCGTCGATGACTACCGCCATATGGAACTTCGACGACTGCATCTCTCTCAGAAGTTGAGAAACAGCCTTCGTCTCAGGGATGAAGAACACTTCCCGCATCAGGTCTCTGACCGTCACCGGGTCACTGCGCTCGTCCATCAGTCGCAGCAGATCTTTGGCATACACCATGCCGACGATGTCGTCGACGCCATCCCCCTCGACCGGAACCCTCGAAAAACCCTGTTCGATCACCAGATCGAGCACGTGTTCAGAGCTCAGATCTGACGCTATCGACACCATGTCGGTGCGAGGCACCATAACCTCACGGACGATCGTGTCCGAGAACTCGAGGACCGAGCTGATCAGTTCGATTTCGTCGCGATCCGCGTCGTCCTGGTCGCCGTTCTGATCAGAATCCTCAACCTCATCCAATTCGGCCACGACATCTGATGCCTTTTTGCCGACCCTCACTGAACCGCTGAGCAACCTGGAGAGCGAATATGCGAGGCGGCGCGGCCTTCTGCGGCCGAGGGTTCGCGGAATGACTTCGCCGGCCAGAACAATCATCAGCGCGAGGATGACGAAGCCCGAGAACAGCCGCCAGCCGGCCAGCTCGCCAGAGAGAACCCATGAGGCCGGCAGCGCCGCGGTAACCATGAGGATCGAGTGAACAACGCCTAGGGCAGGCTGGAGACTGGGTCGATCGTCCAGCAGCGCGGCGATCCTGGCCGCCCGACGGTCCCCCTCAGCTGCGTCCCGCAGGGCGTCTGCCCTGGCGGTCGAAATCAGGGAGGCGGCGCCGGACCTCAGGGCGGCGGCGGTCGTCAGCACTGTCGCGGCGAACAAAAGCGCAACCAGTTTCACTCGTGCGCCGTCCTGGCCTGGATGAGCAGTTCCTGTTCGCGTGCAGCCATCACTTCCGCGTCGCCGTCCAACTGGTGGTCATAGCCGAGGAGATGCAGCATGCCGTGCACGATCATCAGCTCCAACTCTTCTTCGAACGTCCCGTCTTGGTCGGACGCCTGGCGTTCCACATAGCCGGGCGAGATCATGATGTCGCCAAGATTGATAGGCGCCTCGTTGGCCCGCCGCTCCGGTGGCTGGCCCGCTCTCAGGGCTTCGAGGGGGAAAGCAAGCACGTCGGTGGGGCCCTGCCTGTGCATGAACCGCTCGTTGTACTCAGCCATCTGGGAGTCTTCGACGAACATGATCGCGACTTCGCTGTCGGAAGGCAGGCGCTCTTCGCGCATCACCAGGGTGGCCAGCCGCCGAAGCGGCTCGGTCGATAAGGGTACGTCTTGTTCGTCAGCCAAGAAGATGTTCACAGGCAGGGTTCACACTACTCGGCTGATTGTTCAGCGGAGGACGAGTTCGCCGATTGATCGGACTCCGAGTCGTCGTCCTCACCGTCTGGCTCCGTCCCGTTCGACGGGTCAGGCGTCCCAGACCCGCCATCGGGCTGCGTAGAGGCCTGTGGGAAGTTGGGGTATGGAATCCGCTGGTGATAGTGGCCGTTGAGAGCGTCACTCATGGCCGCTTTGACCGCGGTCAGGTCGCCAAGGGTCAGGTTGCATTCCGAAAGTTGACCGTCTGTCATCTTTTCGCCCACGATCGTCTCGACCACTTCGACGATCCGTTTCTCGGTCGGCTCCTCCTGCTGGAAAATTGCTCTGCAGGCCCCCTCGATCGAGTCAGCCATCATCACGATCGCCATCTCTTTCGACTGCGGTTTGCGCCCCGCATGCCGGTAAGCCTCTACATCGACGTTTTCTTCACCGTATCGATCGATTGCCTTGCTGTAGAAGAAACGCATCACCGCATCGCCGTGATGGGATACCACGCCATCGGCTACGTCGGCCGGGATGCGGAACCCTCTTGCGAGCCTTACACCATCGATCACATGCTGGCGGATCACATTGGCTGATTCTTCGGGAGGAAGCTGGTCGTGGGGATTCGGGATGCCGAACTGGTTTTCGATGAAGAATCTTGGGTTCTCGGTCTTGCCGAGGTCGTGGTAGTAGGCGGCCGCCCTGGCCAGCAGGTTGTTGGCACCGATCGCCTTGGCGCCCCGATCGGCCAGAGTCCCCACCATCAAAGCGTGATTGAACGTGCCAGGCGCCTTGTCCTCCAAGAGGCGCAAAGCAGGGTGATTGCGGTCGGTCAAGTCGAGAAGGCGCAATGAGGTCGTGATGTCGAAGATGATCTCGAGGAACGACAACGCGGCGATTCCGACCAGACCGGACAGGATTCCGTTGACAGCACCGAACGCGGCCGCCGAGGCAACCGTCTCGCTACCGATGAAGAACCAGGCCACTGCGGCGGCCGTGACTGCCAAGATCACCGTCATGAAACCGACGGCCTTGCGGAGTTCGCCTCTGGCCGAAATCGAGGAAACGTATGGCACAGGGGCCAACGTTGCGAGGATTGCGAACAGGGTGTATCCGGGGTCCAGTGTCGCGATGGCGGTCACGCCGCCCACCGCCATAGACATCAACACCGCTATTCGGGCGTCGAACAAGATTGCGGCCATCAACCCGAACGCAGCGGCCGGTACGAGGAACCCGATCGCCGGATCTTCGGTCGAGAAAACTGCAACCCCTCGCGCTGCCGTGGCAGCCAGCACGATCAGGAGGCCGAACAAGATGAGCCTGCGCAGCTGGCCCCATACGACAGGGCGGAACCTGGCCAGGTAGAAGAACAATGTCGCAACGAGCAACGCGGTCACTGCGAGCAGGGCGAGGCGTTGGTCGACGGCCAGCCGCACGGGTATCTCCAAGGCGAGAGCCTCGGCTGCCTCCGCGTCGATTACCTGACCCTCTTCAACTATCAGATCGCCCGCCTGATACGGGATGGTCACATCCGGCGTATTGGTAATGGCCGCTTCACGGTCGATCTCCAACTGCGCCTCATCGAGGGAGCGATTGGCCTGGAGGAACTCCGCCGCGATCTCGGTGGCCGCTTTCGCAGCCTGGTCTCTGATATCTTGATCGGCGCCAGTCAGGGTGACGGGTCGCAGGCCTTGGCGCACCTCTGCCTTGGCTTCGGTCAAATCCTCTTCGAGGATTCCGCCGTCCTGACTGAGACGGGCAGCCGCGATCTGGAGAACCGGGTCCTCGAGTTGATCCAGCCATGACGCCTGGTTCAGCATCTCCCTGACCACGTCGGCAGACGACAGTTGCACCAACAGATCTCTGGTTGGCTCCGAGAACTCGTAGCGATTGAGCGCGAGGGCCTGATCGTCCACGGAGGCGATAATCGGGACGAAGGCAATCGGGGCGATTTCCACACTGACCTCTGAAAGTGTTTCAACAGTCTGGAGAAGTTCGCCTACGGTGGCGTCAAGGCGGTCGGGAATCGTTTCGGTGTTGACAAGAACCTCGGCAGGCCCAGGCGCGATACCCGTCAGCAAGAACGGGCCGTCACTCCCAGTGGTGCCAAACAGTTCCGTACCCATGGCGTCGTACACGGTGACCCGTACCTCTGGCAGCCCAAAGTCGG
>QIDH01000040.1 GCA_003229305.1 Acidimicrobiia bacterium
GTCCCTGCCGGTCAGGAAGACATCACAGTCGAGTCGGCTGAAGAATGTCCGGGAGAGTGCATATTCATTGAAGCTTGAATCCCAGGGTCAGGTCGTCACTCGGCACTCGCGGTAATACGTCGTGCAACGGTTATGAAGCCGGTATGGCCGACCATCGTGTGATCCGGTCGAACCGATCTGCCTTTGATGTTCCAGCTTCGCTCGAGGATCTCGAACGTCTCTGCCCCGAAAAAAGCGCCGGTCTCTTCGAAGGCGGCGTATAGCTGTTGGAGCTGAGGAACGGTCGGAACATAGGCACACAGCACGCCCCCTGTGCGCAGGTGTCTGGCGGCCACTCTGGCCACGTGCCACGGCTCGGCCAGATCGAGCACCAGTCGATCGGGCTGAACACCCTCCAAAACTTCCTCAACCTCGGCTACGAGCAGCTCGAGGTTGTCTGGGATGGCACCGAACGCCCTCTCAATCGTACGTCGACCGTGTTTGGCGTGGTCCTCACGTCTATCGACACTCACCACCCTGCCGCTGGGCCCCACGGCCCGAATCAACGACATCGTCAGGGCTCCTGAGCCCGTCCCGGCTTCCAAGACCACGGAGCCAGGACGAATGTCGGCGCGTGACACGATCGCCGCCGCGTCCTTCGGGTAGACGATCTGGGGACCCCTACGCATCTTCAACACGTAGTCGACCAGGCGGGGCCGCAATGCGACCAATTTGGCACCCTTGTCGGTTTCGTGAACAGAGCCGTCCTCACAACCGATGAGCATCGAGTGTTGCAAGGTCCCTCTGTCGAATTGAAACGTCCCTTGGTCGGTGAGGTGGACTAGAAACTGGTGACCACGTTCGTCGGTCAGCATGACCGGTTCTCCCGATCTGAACTGAGAATCGGCCTCAGTTGCCAAGCGACACGAACGCCAGTCCGACAAGTGACAGGACCATGCCGGCCACCACAAACCAGATCACGCCTGCGACCCATTTCTTCTGATTTTGCATGCCGGCCATGCTACGAGTCTCGAGGCGTCGTAGCGATTCTCCCGCATTCGGGCAAGCGCCATCGCATGGAGCGCCTATTGTTGTAGGCGTGAAACTTACGACATATGCGATAACCGCCGCGTTTCGGGGCCTGAGAACAGGCGATGTTCCCCTATTCGTCCTCGGGTCGGCTTCTGCCATCCTGATCTGGAGACGGGGACGATCCGGCAAGAAGGTGACCGCCCACAAACTGAAACTCGGTGCAGGCGAGGCGGTGGCACTTCGGGTCACCGGCAAGAGGGCTGCCCCCAAGGAGTTCGTTTTCCGGGCCTAACGAACCCAAGCAGCCCGCAGGGTTGGCTCAGACCTTGTAGATCTCGACCACGGCCGAGCCCTTGCGTCCTCGACGCCGACCAAGCCAGAAAGCGGCTACGACGATGATTCCGACGCCGATGGCCGTCAGCAATGCGGTATTCTTGGCGGCCTCCCTCGTCTCGCCAATAGCCATCTCGAGTTCTTTGGCTTTGGCCTCGATCTCCGCTCGATCAATCATCTCGGTCTCCCCAGAGTGGATGCAATCTTCAACAATGCCGCAGAGACGATTGCAGCGCCGGCCGCGCCGATGACGTAGGCAAGGCTGCTCCAGAGCACCCCTGATGGCAGGAGGTCAGTCGCCAGGCGCAGCCCGGCTATCGACAACATCACCCAACCAAACCCGAGCAATAGGCCAGCAGCAAGGCTGAAGCCGATGTAGCGGCCAATGGTGCGCAGCGGTTGAATGGCCTCCTGATCCAGATAGCGCTTGGCCAGATCGAACAGATCCGATGCGATTTTCGGGATTTCGGCAGGGTTGGCCATGCTTCGAGGCTAGGGCGAGTGCCTCGATTCCACAACAGCCGGACTCGTCCACCTGATGGAATGGGGCTTACGGGTGGGCCGGAGGGTCACCTGACCGGTTGACCGGCTCGACCCTTTTCGCGGGAGACCACCGGGCAAGCCGGAACTACCCTGCCGGCAGTGAGAGAGACGAGAAAACACGCGACCCGAATGGGAAGGTCGTTCAACGCACTGTGGTTGGGCCAGACCATCTCGCTGTTCGGCGACTACATCTCCCTGTTCACCATCCCGGCCTTCGCCCTCGAGCTGACTTCCCGGACGACTGACTTCACCAACATCTACGCCGCCGAGAACGTGCCCACCCTGATCTTCGGATTTGTTGGTGGCGTGATCATCGACCGCGTGTCCAGGCGCAGACTTGCCCTGATGGCCGATGTCATGCGCGCCGTCGCCTTCGGACTGTTGGCCCTGGTGGTGGCCTCCGGCAGGGCGGAAATCTGGATGCTGGTCGGATTCGCCTTCGTGATCGGATCATTCGCGGCCGGATTCAACTCTGCGCTGATGTCATTCATTCCAAGCCTGGTACGGCCGGAGGATCTCACCACGGCGAATGGGCGGATGGCCATCTCCCAACAGATCGCTTTTGCGACGGGCCCAGTGCTCGGAGCCGTTCTCGTGCGCCTGACCGGATTCCCCTTCGCCTTCGCTGTCAACGCCTTGACCTTCGTCGCGTCTGCCCTTTCGCTGCTGGTCGCCAGGCCGCGCATCCGCCAGCCCCGTCCCAAGACAAGTGGATTCCTCGAACAGTTGATCGAAGGGCTCAGCTTCATCTGGAACACGAAGGTCCTCCTCTACACAGTTCTGGCGGCGGCGGGCGCCAACTTCGTGACCGCCCTTTTCGAGTCCAGCATCCTTTTGATGGGCCGAGAGGTCTTTGGTCTCGAGGATCCCTTCGCCGTTGGCTGGATCCTCGGTGGTTTGGGGGCAGGCGGAGTTGTAGGAGCCCTGACGGCCGCGGCCGTTATCCGAAGAGTCGGGATCGGCAGAGTCGCGGTTGTCGGATTGGTGCTGTTCGGCCTCGGCTTGGCCACGATGGCCCGTCAGCGAAACGTTCCCGCAATCTCGACCGCTGCATTCGTCGGATTCATTGGCGTGCCTTGGCTCAACGTAGCGATAGTGACCATCCGACAGCAGGTGTCGCCGGATGCGTTGCTCGGAAGGGTCACTGCTGCGTCGAGGGCGGTCGCTTGGGGTTCGCTTCCTTTGGGGGCGATCACTGCCGGCTACCTGGCCGACAACGTATTGGACCTGGCGACTCTTGCAGCCTACGGCCCCCTCTTGATGGTCGTCCTCGGTCTTGGCCTGATCCCGACCGTGGTTTGGCGGGCCAGATGAGTACACCAACCGCCAGGCGTTTCATCTCAACCACGGAAGGATCGAACTCCGGAGCGTTCGCCCCTGTGGACTGGGGCTTGGTGGCCGGCGTCGCGGCAATCTGGGGTTCTTCTTTCCTATTCATCGAGATCGCCCTCGAGTCGCTCAGTCCCGGCCTGATTACCTGGTCCCGGATCCTGACCGGTTTCCTGACGCTCAGTCTGTTTCCGGCTGCCAGGCGACCGATCGAGCGGGCAGCCTGGCCACGCATCGTTCTACTCTCGGTGACCTGGACCAGCTTTCCTTTCCTGCTCTTTCCGATCGCTCAGCAATACATCGACTCGGCTCTGACCGGCATGCTCAACGCTCTGGTACCAATATTCGCAGCATCCATCGCGGCGATCCTGCTCAGACGCCTGCCACGGCGGGTTCAAGTCATTGGCCTCGGAGTCGGATTGGTCGGGGCTGTACTGATCAGCCTTCCACCTCTGAAGATCGGTGGCTCGACAGCTTTCGGAGTCACACTCATCGTGCTGGCCACCGTCAGCTACGGAGTGTCCATCAACATCGCCGTGCCGCTCCAGCAGGCGTATGGAGCCCCGGCCGTGATGTTCCGTTCTCTCGCCATTTCGGCGATCTCTACTTTTCCCTTTGCGATCTCCGGGCTCGGCTCGGCCTCGTGGGATATATCTCCCCTTCTCGCGATCGCGGTCCTTGGACCGTTCGGCACGGGTATCGCCTTCATAGCGATGGCTCAACTTGTCGGAAGAGTTGGTCCTACTCGCGGCGGATTGGCGATATTCTTTATACCGATAGTGTCGATCATCCTCGGCGTCATGGTTCGGAGCGAAACGGTCGAACCAATCCAGCTCTTTGGAACGGCCCTCATCCTCACGGGCGCCGCGGTGGCCTCTAGGAGGGAAAAATGACGACCAACCAACCACCGCCGTTGGAGAACTGGAACCTGGCCCAATCCGACCAGACCTTGCTCGAGCATTTGGACCTTCAGGGGGCCGGCTGGGCTGCAGACGATGTCAGCCTCCTTGGCGAACGCCTGGGGGGAGCGGAAGTCATCCAGTGGGGCTTTGACGCCAACCGCTACGAGCCTGAGTTGCGCACTCATGACCGATTCGGAGAACGAATCGACGAAGTGACGTTTCATCCGGCCTGGCATCACCTGATGGACCTGGCAGTGAGCCAGGGACTACATGGGGCTGCTTGGGTGGACGATCGGTCAGGCGCCCACGTTGCAAGGGCTGCGAAGTTTTATCTCGTGAGCCAGAACGAGGCGGGCCACGGTTGCCCGATCTCGATGACATATTCGGTCGTTCCCGCCTTGCGTGCCCAGCCAGAACTGGCGGAAATTTGGGAGCCAGGCCTCACGACCAAGGTCTATGACTCGAATTTTCAGCCTGCA
>QIDH01000020.1 GCA_003229305.1 Acidimicrobiia bacterium
ACAGCCGATTGTGCTGGTTCATAGGGTGCACAACTTGGATGTTGGATCAGAACAAGCGCGCACCACCCTGCCCCTTCCATCTCCTCCCCCGTCCAGGGAGGAACGAGCTGGACGCCTGGGGGAGGTGGCTGACGGCGCCAGCCGGAAGACGGAGGGGGCCGTTCTGACCATGAGTACCTGCGGAGCAAAACCCAGCTGGACTGTGGCGGCAGGCTGTAGTCGCAGCTGGTTACTGTTGGGGAATGGGCAGGATCGTGGTGCTTGGGTCATTCAACATGGACCTCGTCGTGCTCGCCCCACAGCTTCCGGAACCTGGTGAGACCGTTTTGGGAACCGAGTTTCTGCGAGGGCCGGGCGGCAAGGGATCGAATCAAGCGATCGCCGCCGCCCGCCTCGGAGGCGAGGTGGCATTCGTCGGAGCAGTGGGCGCAGACGATTTCGGTGACGAAGCCAGGCGACAGTACGAGGAAGAGGGGATCGACACCACGTTTCTCCTGACCGTCGATCGACCGACCGGAGTGGCACTCATCATGGTGGACGACGACGCGGAGAATCTCATCGCGGTGGCTCCTGGGGCCAATTCCCTGGTAACCCCCGACGCCGTACGATCAGCGACCGACGCGATCGCTGGCGCAGACATTTTGGTCGGCCAGCTCGAGATACCGGTGGAGTCATTCTTGACGGCGGCCCGCATCGCATCGGAGGCGGGAACCACAGTCCTACTCAACCCTGCACCTGCTGCCCCGCTACCGGATGACATATGGGCAGTGCTCGATGTCATCACTCCGAACGAACACGAGCTCGGCTCCCTCGCCGGCGCGGCCCCCATCGAATGGGCTGCCACCGATCTGCGAAGTCGTGGCGACATCGATGTGGTGGTGACCAGAGGGCCGACGGGCGTGCTGTGGACCGGCGCCAACGGCACCCGCCAGATCCCAGCCGTCCGAGCGGTGGCAGTCGACACAACGGGCGC
Source organism: Acidimicrobiia bacterium (assembly GCA_003229305.1). Classification (GTDB taxonomy): domain Bacteria; phylum Actinomycetota; class Acidimicrobiia; order Spongiisociales; family Spongiisociaceae; genus SZUA-232. The sequence goes on from QIDH01000020.1 coordinate 974, forward strand.
AGGAGACGCCTTCACGGCCGGACTGGCGGTCGGCATTGCAGAGGGCGCATCGATGGAAAAGAGCATCTCGCTAGGCCTGCGGGCGGGAGCCCACGCGGTGACCAAACCAGGAGTTCTGGACGGCCTCGCCACTCGTTCTGAGCTCGATCGACTCTTCCCGGAGTAACGCTCGAACCACGCAGCACACCCGCCTGGCAGATGCGGTTCAATACGCCGATGACCGCCTGGGGGCTACGTTTCGCCCTTTCGGTATGGCTGGCCGTCTGCCGCCGGGGGCCGCAATCGGGAGGTCCCAAACAGTAGAACCACCAGGACCGCAATGTGTGGCGTGATCACCGGCAGCTGATTGGGAACACCCGTAGTACTCAGGTACCAGAAACCCATGGCAGCGGTCAAGATCCCCAGCTGTATCAAGCCTGACCGGGATCCGCGCTTCGCCAGATGGCGCAAGAAGAGAACACCCACAATTATGGCCACCAAAAGCAGCAACGCATGGGCAGCGCTCGGATCGCGGAGGCGCAATGTCTCGGTGAAACCAAAAAGAATCGCCCCGAGCGCAGTCCCGATCGGCTGCCAATTCCCGAAGATCATCGTCGCAAGGCCAATGAAGCCTTTGCCAAGAGTTTGACCCTCTTTGTACAACCCTGACAGCTGGATCGCCAGGAACCCGCCACCCAAACCTGCCAGCGCTCCGCTGATCGTCACTCCGTAATACTTGTACCTGTATACGTTGACGCCTAGCGAATCGGCGGCTTGCGGGTGCTCGCCACAGCTTCGTAGGCGCAGTCCGAATCGTGTACGCCAAAGCACGACGATGGAAATCGGTACGAGGGCATAAACGAGCAAAGTCAGCCATGACATCTGGAACATGAATCCGCGCAGGATGCCGGCCAGGTCGGACGCAAAAAAGAAATCCGCACTTTCGATGGATCCGAGCACGTCTGGGCTCTCCCAGCCGAAGATTTCTCCGCCGGCCAAAACCGGAATACTGAAGTTGCTCACTCCCGAGATTCCTGGCGATTGGGTAATTGATCCTCCGCGATCAGAGAAATTGACATTCGCGAGGAATCGTGTGACTCCTGGGGCCATCAGGTTGATTGCCACGCCGGCGATGATGTGGTCAACATTGAAACCCACCGCGGCGACCGCCATGATCAGCCCGCCGACAGCACCGGCGATGCCGGCCAGCAACATACCGACCCACGGCCCACCAATCAGTGTCCCGAATGCCCCGAACCAGGTTCCAAGAACCAGCATCCCCTCTAGTCCGATATTGACGATTCCGGCGCGTTCAGAGAAGAGTCCTCCGAGACCCGCCATAAAAATCGGAACCGACCACGCGAGCGCGATCGCCCAAGTCCCGCTAGACGTCAAGTCGGCGGTTGTCAGCTTTGCAAACTGTTGGGTGGTAGACAACAACAACACCAACCCGAGGAAATAGGCGAGCCACCTCCGGCGGCGGATCGCCAGCAAAGCCGCAGTCAGTGCGACGCCCGGGCGTTCTGTGACCTTGGCGGTCATTCGATCCTCACCTCGCCGGACTCATCTCTCTCCGATGTTGTCGCAGCGGCTGCGGCTGCTGCTGCTTCGATTCGTCGACGTCGCTCAGCCAGCGCGTAGGCGACTACAGCAAAGAGGATGATCACACCCACCATGATCGTAACGATCTCCCGTGGCGCGTCGCCGCGCACCTCCAGCACGCCGGACGCTCGTTCGAGCCAACCGAACGCAAATGCCGCAAATGCGACCCCTACCGCATGGTTCCTACCGAGCAGCGCCACGGCGATTCCCGCGAACCCCAAACCCTGAGGGAAGCGCAGGTTGTAGAAACCCTGGTCCCCCAAGAGATCCCCCAGTCCGACGAGGCCGGCGACTGCGCCAGACAGCACCATCGCCAGGACGATTGTTCGTTTTGGGGGTACACCGCTTGCCTCCGCCGCCGACGGGTTGGCGCCAGTCGCGCGTAGGTCGTAACCAATTCGCGTTCGGTTGAGGAGGACGTGATATCCGACGCCCACCGCCGCCGCAACAAGTATGAATCCATAGAGTTCGACTCGCTGAATCTCGCGGGTAACGAGTTCAACAATAGGATTCAGACTCGGAAAAAGTCCCGTCGTCGGGATGTCGGCCAACCTCGTGTCGAGCGATGTGTTCTCAATACTCCATCTCGCAAGAAGGAACGAGACGACCCCAGAAACCGCTATGACGTTGAGCATGATCGTGGAGATCACCTCATGGACGTTGCGGGCAACCTTCATCCATCCGGCGAGACCGGCCCACGCAGCGCCAACCGCCATCGCCACCAAAACGATGATCGCCACATGCAGCGGCGCATACATGGGTCCTATCGAGGCACCCACCTGGGCAGAAACGAACGCCGCAAGTATGTACTGTCCCTCGACCCCGATCTGGAACAGGTTCATCCGCATCCCGATTGCGAACGCGATGCCCGAAAGGTAGAGCGGGGTTGCCCGGTTCAGTGCCTGAATGATCGTCTCCAACCGGGTGCCGAACTCGAATACATTGCCAAAGGCCACGAACGGGTTCGCCCCTGCCATCAGCAGGATCACAGAAGCCACGAGTATCGCCAGCCCGACGGCAGCGAGAGGAGGGCCGATAACTCGCCACCAACTCATGCGGTCGTTCACGCCGCCGCTCCTGTCATGTAGGCGCCCAATTCGCGCGGATCGACATCACTGGGGTCGAGCCGGGCCACGATTTCTCCCCTCAACATCACGAGCAATATGTCGCTGAGTCCGATCAGTTCCTCCAGATCGGCCGAAATCAACAAAACTGCGAGTCCTTCTGATCGAGCCCGCCTGAGTTCGTCCCAGATCGCTGCCTGAGCACCAACGTCGATCCCCCTTGTCGGGTGGGCTGCGATGAGGGGGTTGGAGTTCGTCGCCATCTCCCGACCCACGACCAACTTTTGCTGATTCCCACCAGACAACGCATGCACCGGTACCTCCACCCCTGGAGTGCGCACGTCGAAAGACTCAACAACACGTGAAGCGTGGTCTTTGGCAGCAGCCTCGTCTATCCACATGCCAGATCGCACGAACGGCGGCTGTGACTGGTGGCCAAGCATGTCGTTCTCCCACAGCGGTGCAGGTAGCAACAAGCCGCGGCGATGGCGGTCCTCCGGGATGTATCCGACTCCAGCCTCCCGACGAGCCCGAACCGACCAATCCGTGGCATCCCGACCATACAAATGGATCGAGCCGGAAGTGAGGGGTGTGATGCCGAGAATCGCTTCTACAAGTTCGGCCTGGCCATTTCCTTCCACTCCGGCGATTCCAACGATCTCGCCCTTGTGAATCACGACGCTGACATTGCGGAGCCTCGATATTCCCTCCTCGTCAACGGCCGATGCGCCCCGAACCTCGAGAACTGTCTCGTCGGTAACGGTCGAGGTCCTTGTCTCTGGGGTCGGGAGTTCGGAACCGACCATCAACTCCGCCAGATCTTGTGCGGTCACGTCATCCGGTTTTACCGTCGCTACCGACCGACCCTGGCGAAGAACAGTGATCGTATCCGCGATTTCGAGCACCTCATCGAGCTTGTGGTCGATGAAAATAATGGTGTGCCCCTCGGCCTTGAGGTCCCGCATGT
>QIDH01000104.1 GCA_003229305.1 Acidimicrobiia bacterium
GTAGCAGTCCGACTGGACGACAAACAAAAACGGACCATCCTGGCCTTCCTCGCATTGTCCACGTTTGTGATCTTCCTCGACGGGACTGTGGTCAATACTGCCTTGCCGGCGATGGCTAGGGATTTCACAGCCTCGAATTCAACGCTTCAGTGGATCGTGAACGCGTATTCCCTGATGTTGGCCGGGTTCTTGCTGCTAGCGGGAAGCATCGGGGACAGATCAGGTCGCAAGAATGCCCTGGCGCTAGGGATGGGCGTATTCGGGCTTGGCGCCGTCGGCGCCGCTCTTTCCGGATCATCAGGCTCGCTGATTTTCTTCAGGGGGTTGCAAGGCCTTGGAGCGGCTTTCGCCCTGCCTGCGACCCTGTCGATCATCACCAATGTGTTCGAGCGCGAGGAGCGGGGTAAGGCGATTGCCACCTGGACCGCCATCAGCTCTCTTGGCATCGCATTTGGACCGGCCGTCGGTGGTTATCTGGTCGACGCGATCGGATGGAATTCAGTGTTTTGGATGCATATCCCCGTCGTAGCGCTGGCTCTATACGGCTTGCGTTACATTCCGGACTCTAAAGACAGCCGTTCGGATCCACTGGACATACCAGGGGCCGTACTTGCCACCTCAGGCATGCTGTTCTTGATGTATGGAATCATCCAGGGCGGAGAAGTCGGCTGGTCGGATGGCACGATCGTCGGCTCTTTCGCGCTAGGGACCCTGCTGATGGCGGGCTTCTTCTATTCTCAAGTCAAAACCGAGTACCCGATGCTTCCTCTGCAGTATTTCAAGCGCCGAGACTTCACGAGTTCGTTTTTCGTCCTGATGCTGATCTTCATCGGCATGGCAGGAGTCTTCTTCTTCCTGACCCAGTTCTATCAACTGGTGCAGGGTCGCTCGGCCCTACAGACCGGGCTGTCGATCACGCCTGTCACAGTGACCATGATTCTGGGAACCGTGATATCCGCCAAGAGCGTGCCCAAGTTCGGCCCCAGACTCGTGATAATCGGATCATCTCTGGTCGTGATCGTTGGCATGCTCGTATTCTTCCAGCTTCAGGTCGACAGCCCCATCTGGCTTCCAATCGGTGGGATCCTGTTGTTCGGACTTGGCGCGGGAGCGATGATGCCAACGGTGACCGACGCGATCATGGCGTCCGTTCCTGTGGACGATGCCGGGGTCGGTTCTGCCATGAACGACCTATCCAGGGAGCTCGGGTTCGCCCTTGGCGTCGCAATCTTGGGCAGTGTCGTGACTTCTGGCTATCGAACCAGAGTCATCGATGGCGCCGCAGATCTCATCCCATCAGGGTCGGTTGAATCCCTAGGGGACAGCCTCGCCGCGGCTGGACCCATAGCCGCCGGATTGTCATCTGGAGCGGCCGAGAAGGTCTTGGACGTGGCAAGTACAGCATTCATCGATGCCTTGCGCATCGGCTTCTTGGGTGCTGCGGCGTTCGTCGCGGCTGCACTTGTTGTCGCTGTTTTCTTCATACCAAAGGATGCTCGCTCCGTCCAAGCCGATTGACGCCGTTCGACCAAACGACGGTTTCGGGTAGACAGCGGTGGCTAGGGCGGAGCGAATATGACCGAAGGGACAGGTGACATCACCCACGCACCGGCGGCCGGCAGCTAGAGGGAGTGCTCCGATCAGAATGATCTCGAGGCCGCTACCAGGTTGTCGCGATGTACTTGGTTTCCAAGTACTCGGCGATACCCTGGCGGCCGCCCTCACGACCGAGGCCTGACTGTTTGACGCCCCCAAACGGGGCAGCAGGGTCGCTTACGAGGCCACGGTTGAGTCCGATCATGCCAGACTCCAACGCCTCGCTGACCCGCATCCCCCTCGCCATGTCTCCGGTGTACAGGTAGGCGATCAACCCGTAGTCTGAGTCGTTGGCAAGGGAGATCGCTTCGGCTTCCGTATCGAAGGCGACCACGGGAGCCACTGGCCCGAAAATCTCTCGCCCGAGTATTTCGGCACCAATGGGCACCGAGCCGAGCACGGTCGGTTCGTAGAAATACCCTGGACGATCCGGCGCGTTGCCCCCGGTTACAACCGAGGCTCCCTCGTCAACGGCACTCTGGACCAGCATGTCGATCTCGTCTCGGGATGCTTCGTTGATCATCGGGCCGACCTGATTTGTTCTGTCAACTCCAGGACCGATCCTCAAGGAACTCATCGCTTCAGCCAGTCGTGCCGTGAATTCGCCCTCCACCCCGGCTTGCACGAGGAATCGGTTGGCAGCGGTGCATGCCTCCCCTGCGTTGCGCATCTTGGCGACCATCGCACCCTCGATCGCCGCGTCGAGATCCGCGTCGTCGAAAACGACGAATGGGGCGTTGCCCCCGAGTTCCATGGACGTCCTCAGAACTCGAGTAGATGCCAGTCGCAGTAGATGGCGGCCGACCTCCGTCGAGCCGGTGAACGAGAGCTTGCGAATCCGAGAATCTGTCAGCATCTCCTCGATCACGCCCGAAGATCCTCTGGCCGAGATCACATTCAAGACGCCATTGGGCAGGCCGGCCTCGGCCAGGAGCGCGGCGATCGCGAGGGCGGTCAACGGCGTATCTGACGCCGGCTTGAGGATCGATGTGCACCCTGCTGCGATCGCAGGCCCGATCTTCCGCGTGGCCATGGCGGCCGGAAAGTTCCAAGGGGTGATCAGCAGGCTGATCCCCACCGGTTGTTGGATCACAATGATCTTTTTGTCGCCGTTCGGGGCGGTGCGGATCTCCCCTCCGACTCTGACGGCCTCCTCTGAGAACCAGCGGAAGAACTCGGCGGCGTATCTCACCTCTCCGAGGGCGTCCGAAAAGGCCTTGCCGTTCTCGGCGACAATCAAGTCCGCCAGGGCCTCCTCTCGCCCGATCATCAGTTCGAACGCCTTGCGGAGGATCTCGCCTCTGGCCCTTGGGGCCATGCCAGCGAACGATTCGGCGGCGCCCTGCGCCGCGTCGATCGCGGCGAACCCCTGCACCGCCGACGCGACGGCCACATCAGCAATCGCCTGCTCCGAAGCCGGATCGATGACCGATATCCGGCCTTCGCCCTCCTGCCACTCGCCGTCGATGAACAATCCGGTCCTTCCCGCTCCCTTGAGATCGTCCAACAGGGTCATGGCAGCGCTCCTTTCACTCGGCCCAAACGCCACTGTTGCGCGGCCGCCACTGTCTCGCAACCCGAACGACAGCGGGAGAGGAAGGATCCCGATACACCCAGAAACGCTGGGCCCGTCAGGAGCGAGTCATTCCCGGGCCACGCCACTACCGTCAACGCCAAACGATCGGAGTCGCATGAGCGAACCTGGGATGACAACGGACGAGTTCAGGCGATGGGGCAAGGATTTGATCGATTGGATCGCCGACTACCACGAAGCGGTAGCCGACATGCCAGTCGTGGCGGAGGTCGCCCCAGGCGAGACGAGGGCCAAACTCCCAGATCTAGCTCCAGAGGAGGGCGAGGATTTCGAAGGCATGAGGCGGGATCTGGACGAGATCGTGATGCCGGGCCTCACCCATTGGCAGTCACCAAACTGGTTCGCCTACTTCCCAGCCAACGTCTCCTATCCGGCGATTCTCGGCGAATTGGTTTCCGCAGGCCTCGGACAGCAGGGCATGCTCTGGTCGACGTCGCCCGCGGCCACCGAGATCGAATCGCATGTGCTCGATTGGTTTGTCGACCTGCTCGGCCTGCCACCAACCTGGAAGACGACAGAGCGCGGCGGCGGCGTCATCCAGATGAGCGCGTCGGATTCTACTCATACCGCCCTTGTCGTCGCCAGGGAAGTCTCCAATGCGCCGCCAGGGAACCACGTCGCCTATTCCTCCAGCCAAGCCAACAGCTCGATCGAAAAAGGCGCAAAGGTGGCCGGCTACGGTCACGTCCGCCTGGTCGAAGTGGACGATCAATATGCCATGCGTCCCGATGCCCTGGCCGAGGCGGTTGCCACCGACCAGGGGGCCGGGCTCACACCGAGCTTCGTTTGCTCTTCAATCGGGACAACAGGAACCACCGCCGTTGACCCCGTGGAGGCCATCGGCGAGATCGCTCAGCGGGAGGGCCTCTGGCACCACGTCGATGCGGCCTTCGCCGGATCGGCGATGATCTGCGAAGAGTTCCGACAACATCAGAACGGACTCGAGTTGGCCGATTCCTACGTTTTCAACCCACACAAGTGGATGTTCACGAACTTCGACTGCTCTGTGTTCTACGTGGCAGATCGTCGACCACTCATCGAGACCCTCAGCATCCTTCCGCCCTTCCTGCGCGACAAGGCGTCGGATTCGGGTGAAGTGATCGACTATCGCGACTGGCATGTTCCGCTCGGTCGCCGCTTCCGGGCTCTGAAACTCTGGTGGGTGCTCAGATCGTTCGGCGCGGAAGGGATCAGAGAGATCATTCGCCACCATGTTGCGGCCGCCCGAGAGCTGGCTGAATGGTTGAAAAACGACGAACGTTTCGAGGTAGTCGCCCCTGTCCCGTTCTCGCTGGTCTGCTTCCGTCTCACCCAAGGCGACGAGGCGACGGACCTTCTGGCACAGGCGATCAACGAGCAGGGTCC
>QIDH01000062.1 GCA_003229305.1 Acidimicrobiia bacterium
CCCGGCCCTCGAGGCAGTACCACTCACCATCGCGGACCACACCGCGCTCGCCGAACGACATACCCTCTCCGAAGCTGCCTGGCTGGTCGAGGTGGTACAGGTAGTAGCTGAGCCGCGAGGTGCCGGGCTCAGGTCCGGGTCCGAAGCCGATCCTTGCCGACCAACCCGGCTGGTCTTCGGTTGAGGGTTTACCCCCTCTGGCCGAAGCCGAATACAGCCCGGCCAGACCAGGCAGCTTTCCTGTGCCGTCTTCGCCCCAGCCGGGGGAGAGTTTGACGTCGTAGCGGAAGTAGATCTCGTCCGGCGCAATCCCGGCTTCGTCTTCGAGGGGTAGCGAGAACCGGGAGCCGTAGTGTCGGCCCTCTGGGATTGTCACCGTCAATGCCGAACCGTCGACGGATGGGGTAAGCACAGCGTTGTTGAGCACGCCAGGGGTCCACCCCGACCAGCCTTCCGGCCAACCGGCGGTGTCGAACGTTTCATCGACGCGGGCAACCGTGCCGGCAGTGAGGCGCTCTGGCGTCGCCACGAGCGCCGCCACGACGGTGACGAGCACGATCACCACGAGCGGTCCTGGCAGGCGCCGTGATTTCACACCAAAACAACGACGCAGAGTGGTCGCCGGTTCCATACCGTGAGAACATCCGCTCCGAGAGAGTGATGTAGACATAATGTCTACATCAGTGGTACACTGCTCCCATGGCAACTACGACGATCCGGGTAGACACTGAGACCCACGCGGAGCTACTCGAACTGAGCGAGTCGTCGGGTGCTTCGATCATCGACACCGTTCGTGACGCAACCGAAGCCCTGCGTCGCCAGAGGTTCGCCAGCCAAGTTGCGAGTGAGCTGAACGTATTGCGGGGTGAGCCCGCCGCATGGAAGGAATACCTGGCCGAGGCGGATGCCACATCAGTCGGTGATGGCGTTAGTTGAGCACATATGGCTGGTCGATTTCGGCGACCCATATCCAGGCGAACCGGCCCATCACCGTCCTGCTCTCGTGCTTGGCCCACCGGGGATCTTCGGCACCAACTTCCCGTTCGTCATAGTCGCCCCGCTCACCACCACACATCGTGGCCTATCGCTTCATATAGAGGTTGAGGCCAATGCAGAGACCGGCCTTGATGAGACCTGCTTCGTCCAGTGCGAGCTGATCCGATCAATCAACCGCGACCGGCTTGTCCATCGTCTCGGGGTTGTCGACCAGGCGACCAGCCGCCAAGTCACCGACGTTGTCAAGACGCTATTGAACCACTGACGCCCCGAGTTGGCCCCGTGGCCGGATGCGCGGAAACTCTTCGAGTTGCGTGGCGTTTCGCCCATCTGCCGCGGCTCTTACACGTTTTATTGATTCGGGGATCTAACGCTCACCATGAAGATCGCGGGACCGACCGAGAATCCGCGTTCTCCCCAGATACATTCGTCAGAGATCCGCAATCTCACAATGCCAGCCCGGACGACGGCCCTGGGTTGGGCTTCCGCCCCCCCCTGCAAGCCGGCTTTCGCCTCGATGCGTCAGGCTTGGCGCCACAACCTGGCGAGGAAGGCTGCCATCTGTTCGCGGGTGACGGTGCCGGTTGGGTCGTAGGTGGTCGGTGAGTTACCGGTGGTGATGCCGAGTTGGTAGATGCAGGTGATGTCGTCGAATGCGACGGAGGCGGTGGGGACGTCGGTGAAGGGGGTGGTGCCGGTGGGGCAGGTGTTGTCGAGGCTGCGCCAGAGTCTGGCGAGGAAGGAGCCCATTTGTCCGCGGGTGACAACTCCGGTTGGGTCGTAGGTGGTCGGTGAGTTACCGGTGGTGATTCCCAGTTGGAAGATGCAGGCGATGTCGTCGAAAGCGAACGAAGACGCCGAGACATCGGTGAAGGGTACGGTCAACGGGGTTCCGCCCCAGGTGATGCGAGTTCCATCAGGCGACCATTGAGGAGCCCCGTTGAAGGTGGGGTCAGGGCCGGGTGACACCGAGGAGATCTCAATACGGTTGTTGCCGTCGGCGTCTGCCACAAACACTTTGAGGTCGGTGCCGTCCCATCCGTGCCAGGTGATGCGGGTGCCGTCAGGTGACCATTGAGGAGCCCCGTTGAAGGTGGGGTCGGTGCCGGGTGACACTGAGGAGATCTCGGCGCGGTTGTTGCCGTCGGCGTCTGCCACAAACACCTGGAAATCGGTGCCGTCCCATCCATGCCAGGTGATGCGGGTGCCATCAGGCGACCACTGCGGGAACCCGTTGTCGGTGGGGTCAGGGCCGGATGATACCGAGGAGATCTCGGCGCGGTTGTTGCCGTCGATGTCTGCCACAAACACCTGGGACGCGATGCCGCCCCCTCCGCTCCAGGTGATGCGGGTGCCGTCAGGCGACCACTGCGGACCGCCGCTGGTGTAAGGGTCGTTGCCGGATGATACTGAGGAGATCCCGGCGCGGTTGTTGCCGTCGGCGTCAGCCACAAACACCTCGAAGGTGGTGCCGGCGTCTCCGGTCCAGGCGATGCGGGTGCCGTCAGGTGACCACTCCGGAGCCCCGTTCAAGGTGGGGTCGGTGCCGGGTGACAGCGAGGAGATCTCAATACGGTTGTTGCCGTCGGCGTCAGCCACAAACACCTCGAAGGTGGTGCCGGCGTCTCCGGTCCAGGTGATGCGGGTGCCGTCGGGTGACCATTGAGGAGCCCCGTTGAAGGTGGGGTCGGTGCCGGTTGATACCGAGGAGATCTCGATGCGGTTGTTGCCGTCGGCGTCAGCCACAAACACCTGGGAGGATGTGCCATCGAACACGGTCCAGTCGATAGCACCGCAGTCATCGGTGGCGGCGCTGACACCCGGCACACCGACCGGTATCACAACGAGGCTAGGAGTGAGCAACACGGCAACCACGCCGACCCCACGAAACCTGCCCAAACGCATCATCGCCTGCCTCCCTGATCCGTTTCGAGACGAAACCCGCCAAACCCTAGCAATCGAACCGACCGCTGCCCGCCGTATCCTCATCCATTCAACTCGGCTGATGCCCTTTGGCCCGTCCGGTCATCGATGCACCAACCCGCCGAACAACTTCGTTGAGCTCGATGACGCAACCAAGGAATTCTGCCTGCGTCGACGCCTCGTACACTCTCGTGCGATGACTGATCAAACTGCTGCACCGACCGTCTGGCTTTCGACGCTTGGGTGTGCCAAGAACCAGGTGGATTCGGAGAAGGTCAGCGCAATGCTGGCCGAGGCCGGGTATCTGTCGGCCGATTCGCCTGATGAGGCGGACGTGGTGATGGTGAATACGTGTGCGTTCATCGAAGAGGCCCGTCGAGAATCCGTCGAGACGATTCTCGAACTCGAAGCAGCCAAGGCCCCAGACGCCCGCCTTGTTGTGATCGGTTGCATGGCCCAGCGGTTCGGGACAGATGTCGCCGAGGCGCTGCCTGAGGTCGATGCGATCTTGGGTCTCGACAGGTACGGCGAGCTGGCCAGCACACTCGGCGGACTGACCGGATGGCAGCCAGTCTCGCTCGAGGCGACCGGGTCCACCAACCGGGGATCGAGCTTCGACATCCTCCACTCGATCAACCGACCTGCCCAGACCCTGCCTTACGCATACGTGAAGACAGCGGAGGGTTGTGACAAGACATGCGCCTTCTGCGCCATCCCTCTCATCAGGGGCAAACAGCGTTCCCGCCGTCCGTCCGAGATTCGTGGCGAGATGGCCGGTCTGGCCGCAGGGGGAGTTTCAGAAATCGTGCTGGTCGCCCAAGATCTGGCTGCCTACGGTCGAGATATCGAAGCGCCGGGAGGCATCACCGACCTGTTGCGATTCGTCTCAGATGTCGAGGGTATTGCCCGCCTCAGACTCCTGTACCTCTACCCGACCGAGATCCGGCAGTCACTGATAGATGAGATGGCGGCCAATCCCCTGATCGCCGACTATTTTGATTTGAGTCTCCAGCACGCCGCCGGCCCGTTGCTGCGGTCGATGAGGCGTCCAGGCAATACCGAAAAGCACCTGGCCCTGATCGAACGGATCCGGCTGGCGTCGCCGAACGCGGCCTTGCGGTCGTCATTCATCTTGGGTTTCCCAGGCGAGACCGAGGACGACGTCGAAGAGCTGGCCGATTTTCTCGAAGCTGCTCAGCTCGATTGGGCGGGCTTCTTTCCGTACTCGGCGGAGGAGGGCACCTCCGCTGTCGACCTCGGGGGAGCAGTTCCCCACGACGAGGCCATGGCCAGGCTACGACACGTCTCGGCCATCCAGGATGACCTGACCACCGCGGCGAACCTCCGCCAAATAGGCGAGTCCGTGGATGTATTGGTGGATCAGGTGGAGGATGGCACTCCGGTTGGCCGCTCGTACAGGGAGGCGCCAGACATCGATGGCATGATCGTGCTCGACTCTGGCAAGCCGGGGGATTGGCTCACGGCCGAGATCGTGGGTAGTTATGGCACCGACCTGTCGGCAGTCGTTTTGAACGAGCGAGGCGCGGTGTGATCGTCGAGGTCGTTGCTGTCGGGACCGAGTTGTTGCTTGGCCAGATCGTCAACTCCAATGCGGCCCACATCGGCGCC
>QIDH01000068.1 GCA_003229305.1 Acidimicrobiia bacterium
AGCGGGCGTTGTAGAACATGAGCCCAGACTCGGCGTCTGCACGCTGTCCGGTGAACCCAATGTCGGTGTCGATCGGGCCTGTCGTGTACCGGGGTTGGCCGAACGGTTCGAACCAGCGTTGAGACACAGTGTTCGTGGCCGCGTTGTACATCGCAGACGTTGATCCGAGGCGGTCACCGACGATGGATGACAGGTCGCCGTCGACTCGCATGGCGATGAGTTCACCGGCGAAGGTGTAGTAGAGCGTTTCGGACACGATTTCGGTGCCGCCGGTGGTCTGGAAATACAGGGCTGCGAGGCTGATCGGTTTGGTCTGCGCTGGCCTCGCCCAACTACTCGGACCAGTCTCGGTGCCGACCCACCACAGTGGGAACCCTGACGACGAATTGTCGATGGTGAATGTGACGGTCACGTTCTCGATGGTGTTATCCAAATGGCGGAGCCGTACCGTCATCGTGTGAGAACCGTCGGCGATAGTGGTGGTGTCCCACATCGTGGCTGTGGACGTTGTGCCTCCGATGTAGTCGTACGGCGACGCGTTGTCCGAGTTGTCTGCTGGTGGCGACTGGCTGGTGTCGTCCAACCAGAACCACACGGCGTTGTAGTCAGAATCCGGGTCGATGAACACGGCCACATCACCCGACACGGTCGCCCCAGTGAGGTCGGCCAGGCCTGTGCGGTCAGACAAAGTCGAATACACGATCGGCCCGGTCGCCCCACCCGAGGCGGTCACCGTGAACGTGACGACATTCGCAAATCAACGAAGCACTGCATCGGAGAATGGCGCGAGAACTGAACGTCAGAGAACGGACTATTCGGACAATGGTCACCGTTTGAGAGGCCGAACAAGTCGTCGTTTTGCCCAGACCGCACCGATTCGCCGGCGTGCTCTGGTTGACGAGGCTTGCCCCGGTGGCTGCTGGTTTTGGCCTGCGACCAAAACCGCAACAGCTAGAGGACCTGGTGGCGGCCTTGGGTGTCGAACCATTCCATTGTTTGGTCGATTCGGTCGATCTGTCCGTTGCGGACGTAGTGGGCCCACGGTTCTACGCCGGCGCTGCCAAGGCGGAACCGTCGGTCCCGCTCCACCTCCACATAGAATCGGTAGGCCTCGATCACGTCCTCAGGCGAGAAGCTCTCGTATCCGGCGCAGAGGGCTTCGAGGCGCATCCGGAGAGGCGCTCCTTCTGTGAAGCCTGCTCGGATCTGGTCTTGCGGGGGACCGAGTGGAATGAGCGTCCAGGCGGCCATGGCCAGATCGTCGATCGCGGGGCCTGGCACCGCGAATTCGAAGTCGATGAACGCTGCCGCCTGACCATCACGCCAGACTATGTTTCCAGCGCCGATGTCGCCGTGGCGAATCACGTCGCCTTTGCGCTTTGGGATGCTGCCGTGGGCCCAGATGGCCTTCGCGGGAGGTCTGTAGTCCTTCGACACCTCATGAAAATCGCGAAGTAGCCGGCCGATGCTACGCAGCCCTCGGTTTCGCAACATTGGACCATCGAAAGGGATGGGCGACACCCAGCCCTCGATCCAGCTCACGCCTTCTTGGCCTTCGTCGTCGATACCTCGCGAGCGCGGCGCCTCGAAATCGCGGTGCTCGAGAAAGTTCAGAAAACGATGGACCGACGGCGTCCAGGGCAAAACGGCCCGACGGACAGTCGACGGTCGATCAGACCAATCAACCATATGAGGATTTTACGGCAGTCTGAGTCGCATCCTCAGTGTTCAGAGGTAAAAGAGGTCCAGCGACCCAGCCGACTATGAACAAAGACGCTCGTGGCTCCGCACCGCAAAACGGTCCGTCATCCCAGCGACATAGTCGGTCGATTGGATCGAGACGGGCGCATCGTCGACCTTGTAGCTGTTGGGAATCTCGTCTGGGTGATCAACGAAGTGTTCGACGAGGTCGCGGATGATCCGCGTTGCCCATTGTCGGTTGTGCTCGTTTTCGGGCCGGAGGTAGACCCGCTCGAACATGAACGATCGGAGCTCATGCATCACTTCGAGAATCTCCGGTGCCATCACGACCTGGCCCTTGGTCAGCGATTCCTCGACGACAGCTCGCACCATCGTGCCGACCCAGCCGCTGTGGTTGTCGCCAAGCAACGCCTGAGCTCGAAACGGAAGGTCTGGGTATGTGATGATCTCCGCCCTGGTCGCGTCAATTATGTCATGGGCCAGATAAGCGATCCGATCGGCGAAACGGCACAGCATGCCCTCAGGTGTGAGCGGAGGAGGTTCGATCTTCCATGAATGCGCACGGATGCCGTCGAGGGTTTCGTCGCGAAGGTTGAGTGGCTCGAGAACGCTGAGGATTCGGACCGATTGGATCGAATGCAGCCATTCGCCTTCTACGTATGGGCTGAGCGCATCTTCGCCTGTATGTCCGAACGGGGAGTGCCCGACGTCGTGACCTAGGCAGATCGCCTCGGTCAGCGCCTCGTTGAGGCCGAGTGAGGCGGCCATCGACCGGCCGATCTGGGCGACCTGCATCGTGTGGGTGAGTCTGGTTACGAAATGGTCGTCATCCGGGACCATGAACACCTGGGTCTTGTGGGCCAGGCGACGGATTGCCTTGCAATGGATGATCCGGTCCCGGTCGCGCTCGAACTCTGTGCGCCACGCGTCTTGGTCCTCAGGTTTGCTTCGGGCCCCAGGACCAGTCGAGCGGGTCGCCAGCGGTGCGAGAGCCGCCTCGGCGGCTTCTCGAACCGATCGGTCGGTCCGAGTCAGCTTGTCTGTCATCACACGACGTTCTCACGGATCCGGGAGCTGATGTAGTCCATCGAGGCTACGACGATCGCGATAGCGAGCATGTTGACTGATGCGGCCCGGTAGTTGAGCAGCCTTATGTTCTGCTGAAGGATGAGCCCGATGCCGCCACCGCCGGCGAAGCCGATGATCGTGGACATGCGCACGTTGATGTCCCATCGATACATGGTGAACGAGATGTACGGCGGCACGATTTGAGGGATCACCGCGTAGACGATCGTTTGAACCCGGTTGGCACCTGTGGCTCTGACGGCCTCGATCGGGCCGGACGAGATACTCTCAACCTGTTCCGAGTAGAGCTTGGCGAGGGCAGCAACGGTATGCAGCGCCAAGGCCAACGAGCCGGCGAAAGGTCCCAATCCGACCCAGACCACGAACACCAGCACCATCACCAGCGGCTCGATCGAGCGGATTGTATTGAACACCGTTCTGGCGATGTAGTACACGGAGAGTCCGATTCCGACTGACTCCCGCCGAGCCGCCCGTGCTGCGAGCGCCAGCCCGATCAATCCCCCGACTGCGAGTGGCCACCAGGTGATGACCTGAGGGTCGGTTGTCCGGTACAGCCAGCCCAACATCCTGGCGATCAGGATCGTGAGGAGCGCTCCAGCGAAGGTGGCCAGGCCGAGATCGATGATCCTTGTCGAGCTTCGAGGAAGCCTGGCTCTGATCGCCGCCCCGAGCCTGCCGGCCAAATTCATGGCCACGCCGGCCGCCAGAAGCGCGGTCACGACGACCATGATCGTATCGAGGATTTCGCCGAGACTGGACAGGAATGATCCGAGGAAACCGGCCCCGCCCAGCTTCGAGGCCGCCCAATCGCCGAAGGATTGACCGACGAAGGCGATGAGGAACAACTCGATGATGGCCAGGCCGGCGACGACGATGAGAACCGCGACCTTGATCCCCATCTGGATCTGGTCATCGTCATCCTCTGGCGACAACACCCAACGGAGCAAGGCCCAGATTCCGGCCGGAATCGCGATGAGACCGATGATGAGGAGGGCCGGGGTCCCGGTGAGCTCTTCGCTGGCCGATCGGCCGTATCTCGATAGCAGCACCCCGATAGCGACCCCGACCGGCAGAGCCACGATCTGGAGCGCGAGCCTGGTCACAGTCGTGGAGACATCTCTCATCAGGTTCTTGGCGGCAATGAAACTCAGGGGGATAGCCAGTCCGGTTCCCACGGTGGTGGCCAGCAACGCGAGAAATACCGTTTCGATGATTCGATCCCAGGTGTCGATGGCCGCTTTGCTGACACGCGGGGACATCACGACTAACGCTTGGCCGGTGTCGGGATCGATCTCATCGGTGACGACCTCGAGGCGGTTGAACAACGAACCTATCGGTTCACGGTTTCTTGCACGAATGGTTTGGGCCAGTTCGTTGGCACGCTCCCGAGTGTCGACGGTGATGGTGAACTCTCCGGCCTCGTCTGTCTGATATGGCCCGAGTCGGAACTCGAGGTCACCCTCTGGTGGGACCTGAACCAGTTCGCCCCTAGCGTTGGGCGCGAAGTTGAAACCGCTGACGGTGATCGTCCCACCGGGTTCGACACACGCCGGTTCGACGATGATGTGCCGAACGTTGACGT
>QIDH01000015.1 GCA_003229305.1 Acidimicrobiia bacterium
CGATCGACTCCAGGGCCCTTGCCGTACCACATGCCGATCACCCCCTGGTAGCGAGGTGAGTCCATCAATCCGATCATCTGGCTGCCCCACACCGCTGTCGCGGCCAGGTCCTCGTTGAGACCGGAGATGAACCGGATCTGATGGTCGGCCATGATCTGGCGGTTGGTCTCATAAAGCGTGTCGATCCCCCCGACTGGGGAACCCCGGTATCCGCTCAGCAGGCCCGCAGTGTTCAGTCCGACGGCGCTGTCCGAGCGCCGCTGGTCGATGAGAACCCGCAGGATCGCCTGGACGCCGCTCAGCGCAACGGTTCCCTCACGGACCGAGAGCCGATCTTCCAGCCGAAAAGTATCAATCACCATGACCACCAAGTATGGCCCGTCTGCTCGAACCCTGGGTATTACCCAGGGTTCCCTGGGTCGCTATAGCGACACAGAGAACCCCGAGTTCGAGTGGTTTCGTGGCGATGGTCCGATCCGGCTGGTCCATTGGCCCGGCTCGCTTGAGGCCATTCTTGGGGTGCCATCGGTCGCTATAGCGACCGTGTGAACCCCGAGTACAACCCTGGGTTCACGACAGGCTCCCTGGCCGTTGCGTGGTCGAAGGCGGGTGGGACGGTTGACCATGGCAGACTTGGGAGGTGCAACCGGTACTGACCGCCTCCCAATCTGCTGACCAGGACTCGGCGGCCGATGCGCCGATCGACGTGCTGTTGGACAGAGCCGGCCTGGCAATTGCGTTGGTGGCAGCCGATCTGGGAATCGCATACGGCGACCGGGCGGCTGTCCTGGTGGGTCCTGGCAACAATGGCGCAGATGGCTACATCGCCGCGATATACCTCAGACGGCGAGGCGTGGATGTTGGCGTGCACGCTCTGGCCGAACCAAAATCGGACGGATGTGTCTCGGCTGCCGAGAGAGCAATCGCTGCAGGGGTCAGGATCCGGCCCTGGGACGGAGCGCGCCAAGTCGACTTGGTGGTTGATGCATTGTTCGGAGGGGGTTTCAGAGGCGAATTGCCAGATCTGGAATCGTGGCAAGGATTGGCTGCGCCCGTTCTGGCAGTGGATGTGCCGAGTGGGCTTTCCGCGACGAGTGGAGCAGCCGATCGGGTGTTCGCATCGGCACTCGCGACTGTCACTTTCCACGGACCCAAGGTTGGACACCTTATCGGGCGCGGTCCCGAACTCTGTGGCGAAATTGTCGTAGCGGACATCGGCCTTCCTGAGATCGAGCCTGAGTTCTGGCTCTGTGGCGAACAAGACGCCCCCATTCCGCAGCGCTCGCGCGATGCCCACAAGTGGTCCGCGGGATCTGTGCTGGTAGTCGGTGGTTCTACGGGCTTGGACGGCGCGGCGACGCTGACCGGCAAAGCTGCTCTGCGCTCAGGCGCTGGGGCCGTGATGATCGCCTGTCCACCAGACGTGGAGGAGAGGATAAAGGCGCCAGAGATCATGACGAGGGCGGTGGGGGAGGGTGGATCGCTGGGCGGATCCGACCTCTCGGCACTGGTCGAGATCGCCCAACGTTTTGACGTGGTCGTAGTCGGCCCTGGCCTCGGAATGAAGACCGGTGATCTGGTGCAGGCATTGCTCAGCGAACTCGCCTGCCCGATGATCGTCGACGCAGACGGTCTCAACGCCCTCGATGGACCGGAGCGATTGATGAACCGATCAGGATCCACCGTGATTACGCCCCATGCCGGCGAGTTTGCCCGCCTGACCGGGCAGAACTCGAACTACAAAACGGCCAGAGCGCTTGCCGACAACAATCTGACCGTTCTGCTCAAGGGTGGGCCAACCTTTGTGATGGGATCGGAGCGGTGGGCGGTCACCACAGGAGGTCCGGAACTGGCCACAATCGGAACGGGCGATGTGTTGGCCGGAATGATCGGAGCCTTTGTTGCGGCTGGTCTCTCGTCAGAGGTCGCCGTCCGCAGCGCAGCCTTCTGGCACGGCATTGCCGGGTCGGAGCTGGCCTCCCACCGCCTGCTTACCGCAGATGCCCTCCTCGACCAGATACCGGCGACTCTGACCCCCTCCTGGTAGACAAGCAGGGACTGTGCCACCTGCTTCGCGTGACTCAACTCTCTCGGTCGTCGCCTATTCTCATCTACGGCTAGGAGGCGCTTTTTTGGAACCGGTACTGGACATGGTTGGGATCGTTGTGGACGACATGGCCCGCTCTCTGGCGTTCTATCGGGAGCTTGGTATTCCGATCCCTGAGGGTGCTGAGACGGAGGACCACGTCGAGGTGGCGTTACCGAGCGGTGTGCGTTTTGCTTGGGATCAGATCGACATGGTTCGCTCCTTCAACCCTGATTTCCAGCCGACAAGCGGAGATGGTCGTGTCGCGCTCGCCTTCCTGTGCGAATCGGCGGCCGAGGTCGACGCCGTGTGCGGGCGGCTGGTGGCCGCCGGGTATGCCATCCACAAACAACCGTGGGACGCCTTCTGGGGTCAGAGGTATGCGATGGTCCGTGACCCGGATGGCAATGGCCTCGACCTGTTCGCCCCACTCGACCAGGCCTGATCCTCCGGTCTTTGCGCCATCGGGCGGTCGGGCGGCGGGCTACGAATTTTCTCCACCCTGGAAGGGTGCGGTGTAGCCCGGCAGTCCGATGGAGGTAGTCGAGCCGTCGCGGGAAGAGCGACCGTTGTACGGATCTGGCTTGTCGCCCCCTCGGGGTGAAAGAGGCTTGGGCCGGGCGGATGGGCTACCGGTTTCGGTCAAGGCGGCCGCAGGCAGTGCCGATCCTTCACGGGATGCGGGGGTTGCCTCGCCAGGGCTGCCTGAGGTTTGATGTGCGGTCGCCGGCGTTGATGCTCCGTCACTGGCCGATGCGACTCTTGGTCAGAAGTGATCAGGAATTCGTGACAGTAGCGAGGAGTTCAAATGCCGGAACCACGGACCAACCTGCCGAGAGGCATGCCCAAGGGTCTCGTCGATTTCATCCGCTGCCGAAGGAACGAGGTGGATATCGAGGCGGGCGATCTCGACTGGTTGCCGAAACCGGAAGGTCCCATGATCCCGGCAAACGTCACACCTGGACTCACATTCGAGCCGGGGTCCGCACCAGGCACGATCGACATCTCCGTCGGGTTCGGCATGATCAGTATCTCGGTGACCGCAACCATCGTGGACGGAAAACTTCAGGTCGATCCTCCTCCTTTCCCTGGCCTCGACGGTCCGATCAACGACTGGGTCGATGACCTCAACGCCGATCTCGAAGCGAACGGCATGCAGCTTGAGGGTGTTTCCATCCGCGACGGAAAGCTCCATCTGAGTAAGCAGCCGATCGCGGCGCCCCCAACGCAGACGGCCGTGGTCACTCCCCCTACGGTGGCGGTCACTACGCCCGCTGTGAGCCCTCCTGTTTCGGTCCTCGGCCTCGACGCGCCGCCAAGAGTTAGAGCGTTTCACGACAGATGGGTGAAGGCTGGCGTAGCCGGCGGAGTACTGGCCCTCGGGGTTGCCGCCTTTATCCTGTTCGGCGGCGATGGTGACGATCCGACCATCCCTTTCTCACCGCCAGTTTTTCAGGATGAGGACCCGGCGGCGCTGCTTGTCGAGACGGCTGTAGAGGCTCAGGGAGACGATGATCAGTCGGACGACAGCTCGAATGATGTCGAGCCAGAAACCGTCGAGCCAGAAACCGTGGATCCAGAACCGGACCCAGTGGAGCCAGAATCGGATCCGTTCGGATCGCTTCTGGACGGGCTGGACGATTTCGCCGAAGATCAAGGCTTCGTGGGCATACCGGTGTTCT
Organism: Acidimicrobiia bacterium; assembly: GCA_003229305.1. Lineage (GTDB taxonomy): Bacteria > Actinomycetota > Acidimicrobiia > Spongiisociales > Spongiisociaceae > SZUA-232. The sequence continues at coordinate 3,769 of QIDH01000015.1, forward strand.
TTCAACCCGATGCTGTGGATGACTACAACTTCTGTGGCGCCAACCAGGCGTCTGGGGCCGATATCACAGGTCTCGTCGCGTTCCAGGATTCAGACATGGTGGCCTTGGGAGCCCGAATGGCGCGGTCGCCTTTGGCCAGCGCTGAGGATTTCAGTTACGCCGTCAGCTTCCAGGTTGCTTTTGCCTCTGGAGAATATCGGGACTTCCTCTGGCAGGTGCATGATGGCGTACCGACGATCGGTGAACAGATGCCGGATGGAACGATGAATCCGGACTCTGACGTCGAAGCTACGATCAACGAAACCGGCGTGGTTTTCTTGTTCGAAGCCGATCCGTCCGATCCGGTTGCATTCGGGATGGCGCAAGGATTCAACCTGGGTCAGGATGGCGACTCGATCGGATGCGATCTGGCCTACGGCGCTGCCAGCCCGTCTCTGCTGCCTCC
>QIDH01000099.1 GCA_003229305.1 Acidimicrobiia bacterium
TTGACGTAGTTACAGGCATGTGATTAACTGTGCGCCCGGCCCGCTAGATGTCGTGGTTCACAAACTTCGACACCACAACATGTAGTGGTCTAGGCAAGAATTAGTGATCAGGAGCGGCCCTGAAATGGCCGCATTCTGGCCAGATACGGGAAACGGCCCCTGATCACAGCGGAAATGATGGGAAATACAACAACAAGGTGGTTGGGGGACCCCCTCAGCCGGGCGGATCGGACTGTACCGAGGCCCGGCGAGTGGGACCAGGGGTAACACCGCCGGAACAACCTCGGAGGGACGAACGTGGCAGAAACGAATGGCCAGAAGACGAGTGCGCAGACAGAAGACGGTGGCCGCCAACGGCACCCAAGGCCAGGCCGGCGGAATGAAGATCGACCGGCGTTTCACCCAGGCAGACGCTGACCCGTATGACAACATCGAGTGGTCAATCCGCGATTCGAAGATTTCCAACCCTGACGGCTCAGTCGTTTTCGAAATGGCCAACGCCGAGGTCCCGGCCAACTTCAGCCAGGTGGCCGCAGACATCATGGTCTCCAAATACTTCCGCAAGGCGGGCGTGCCCCAGGTCGACCAGAGCGGCAGCCCGGTCCTCGACGACGACGGCAACCAGGTCACCGGCCCCGAGCATTCTGCCAAGGCCGTGTTCAACCGGCTCGCCGAGACCTGGCGCTGGTGGGGCGAGAACTACGGCTACTTCGATACCGCCGATGATGCTCAGTCGTTCGAGGACGAGCTCAAGTTCATGCTGGCCAACCAGATGGCCGCCCCCAACAGCCCCCAGTGGTTCAACACCGGCCTGCACCATAACTACGGCATCACCGGCACCAAGCAGGGCTTCTGGTTCGTAGACGAAGAAGACGACCAGCTCAAAGAATCCCCGGACGCATACTCCCGCCCAGCCCCGCATGCTTGTTTTATACAATCTGTCGACGACGACCTGGTGAACGAGGGCGGCATCATGGATCTGTGGGTCCGTGAGGCACGCCTCTTCAAAATGGGCGCAGGCTGCACATCCGGTGACTCCCGAGTTTATGTCTTGGGAGAGGGATTCATCCCGATCCGCGACCTCTTTGGGCGCTTCCGCGACGAGGGCCGACCGGTGTGTGATTTCGACGGTAAAGGTCGCTACATCGACATCGGGGACACCGATGTCTTCACGCTATCGCTTGATGAAGAGACCGCCCGCTACACGCTCGACAAGGTGGAGCTTGTGTGGCAGTACAACGTTGATGCTGATGACAAGGTGACCGTTCGGTTTGACACAGGGGCCAAGGCCACCGTTTCGGCCTGGCACCCTTTCCTCGCCTGGGACGGCGAACGGATTGTTGAGCGTCGCGCCGATCAGCTCGAGCGCGGCATGGCTGTGATGGGCCCAAACGAAACCGCGATTGGCGAACTGTCTGTCGAGCCGATCGAGATCTCCTATACGACGAAGTACTACAACTCCACTGAGACACACCATGTGCTCATTGACGAGGACATGGCATGGCTCTGTGGATTCTTCATGGGCGATGGATCATTGGGCATGTCGAACCAGCGGACCACGAACAAATACGGATCGACCTACACCTACCACAAGCCGCGCCTCCGCTTCCACGACGAAACGATCGAGACACTGGAGCGGGTCGTCGACATCGTCGGACATACTTTCGGCGAAATGGGCACAATCCAGCAGGACGGGCGTGGCAGCAAAGGCAGGACCGTCACCTTTGTCGGGCGCAAGGTCACCGGCTTCTTCTCGCAATTGTTCACCGTTGGTGAGAAGACGTACACATTGGCGATGCCAGAGTTCATGTGGCTGGCCGAACAAAACATCGCCCATGCGTTCCTCGCCGGGCTGATCGACTCGGATGGCACTGTGGGCCGTGGACGGGCTACCTACACAACGGCAAGCCACGAGTTCGCCAAGGATGTGGCGGTCATGGCTTCGTTCCATCGGCTCGGCGGCGGGGTCCACGAGGATTCGGTGAGCACGGCCACGATCGTGCATCGCTCCACATCGGCCGAGGCTCGCGCCACCCTCGCCCGGCACCTCACACACCCAAAACGCCGGGCGCGTCTCGTCGATTACGACACGAAGCACGCCCGTGCCTTCTGCATGCCTCTGTCCGAAGACCTGACCTACGAGATGTTTGGCGAGCATGCCCCGGCCGACTGGTCGCAGGTGTCGATCGGTGACGAGACGTTCCATCTCGGCCGGCTCCACTACGACGGCATCGTCAACCCGATCAAACTCGACCAGGCAGTCGCGGTCATGGATCGAGTTGATGAGCAAACTGAGTTCCTTGGGCGGGTCGCCCGTTCGATAGCATTCGTTACGTCGGTCGAAGCGTGCACGACCAATCCAGACTTTTATGACCTCACAGTGGCCAACAACTCCAACTACCTAGCTGGTGAAAACGGCCTGGTGGCGATCCACAACACCGGCTCAAATTTCTCGAACCTTCGGGCGGAGGGCGAGCTGCTCGCCGGGGGCGGCAAGAGCTCCGGACTGATGTCCTTTCTCAAGATCGGCGACCGGGCTGCGGGCGCGATCAAATCGGGTGGCACCACCCGTAGAGCAGCCAAGATGGTGATCCTCGACGTCGACCATCCAGACATCGAAACGTTCATCGCCTGGAAGAAAATCGAAGAGGACAAGGCTCGGGTCCTGATCGAAAAGGGTGGTTTCTCGGCCGACTTCAACGGTGAGGCGTATGCGACGGTTTCGGGTCAGAATTCGAACAACTCGGTTCGGGTCCGCAACGAGTTCATCCAGGCGGTGCTCGAAGACGGCGACTGGGACCTGACCAACCGCACAGACGGCCAAGTTCGAAAGACTCTCAAGGCTCGCGACTTGTGGCGCCAGATCGCTGACGCGGCCTGGGCGTGCGCAGATCCCGGCATGCAATATCACACCACCATCAACGAGTGGCACACGTCGCCCGCCGGCGGCGAAATCCGAGCTTCAAATCCTTGTGTCGAATATCAATTTCTGGACAACACAGCATGCAATCTCGCGAGCATCAACCTGGTGCAGTTCACCGACGACGACAACGTGTTCGACATCGAGGCGTACGAGCACGCCATTCGCATCTGGACGATCGTGCTGGAGATCTCGGTGACGATGGCTCACTTCCCTTCTGCGCCGATCGCCCAGGGTTCGTTCGACTACCGCACGCTCGGCCTCGGCTATGCCAATCTTGGTTCGCTGCTGATGCGCAGGGGTATCCCTTACGACTCCGATGAGGGCCGAGCGATCGCCGGAGGGCTGACCGCGATTCTGACCGGTCGTTCGTATGCGACGTCTGCGGAAATGGCCGCGGTGCGTGGCCCGTTCCCGAAGTTCGGCGAGAACCGAGAGTCGATGTTGCGGGTGATGCGCAACCATCGCACCGCGGCATACAACAAGGACGACTTCGAGGACGTCTCGCATTTCGTGATGGGCATAGACGCAGACCAGTGCCCGCCCGCCATGCTCGACGCGGCCCGCAGCGCATGGGACGAGGTTGTCGAACTCGGCGAACAGCACGGCTTCCGCAACGCCCAAGCCACGGTTCTCGCCCCGACCGGCACAATTGGGCTTTTGATGGATTGTGATACGACTGGGGTGGAGCCCGACTTTGCGTTGGTCAAGTTCAAGAAGTTGGCCGGGGGCGGTTATTTCAAGATCGCCAACCAGTCGATCGCTCCCGCGTTGAGCTCGCTCGGCTATTCGGACGGTCAGGTAGAGGAGATCATCGACTACGTGATCGGCACCTCAACCCTGCTCGGCGCTCCCCAGGTCAACCGGGCGACGTTGACTCGGAAGGGTTTCACCGCCGAGGAGATCGGCAAGATCGAAGAGGTGTTGCCGGCCGTGTTCGAGCTGCGCCATGCCTTCAACGTCTTCACGGTGGGCGAAGACGCGCTCCAGCGGCTCGGGTTCACGCCTGACGACTACACGAGCTTCGACTTCGATCTGCTGACCGAGCTCGGGTTCTCGAAGGACGAGATCGAGGCGGCCAATGCGTATGTGTGCGGCCAGCAGACCATCGAGGGTGCGCCGCACCTGTTGGCCGAGCATCTCCCGGTGTTCGATTGCGCCAACCGCAACGGCAAGCACGGCGAGCGTTTCATCCACCACACCGGCCACATCAAGATGATGGCCGCCGCCCAGCCGTTCATCTCTGGTGCCATTTCGAAGTGCGTCACCGGGGACACGTTGCTCACCACTGCGGACGGGCTGGTGCGGATCGGCTCACTCCACCAGGGGGAAGAGCCGGACTCGTTCCGTGACGAGATCATCGAGGTCGCTTCAATAGCCGGGGCGCACAAGACCGATGCCTTCTA
>QIDH01000008.1 GCA_003229305.1 Acidimicrobiia bacterium
TCGCCGAACCCCTTGCCGGCGATCTGTTCGACACCAGAGATGGCGGTTGCGACTTCGTCCCAGAGGCCGTCTGGCAACAGCCGGTCTGCCGCGAAGTAAGCGCGGCTGACCTCGGTGGTGATGGTGAAGCCGGGCGGCACCGGGAACCCTGCCTTGGTCATCCCGGCCAGACCGGCGCCCTTGCCGCCCATCAGCTCACGCATGGACTCGTCGCCTTCGGTGAAAGGCACCACCCAGGCTGGGCGCGTCATCCCGCTACCTCGGAATTCATCCGGCTCCACATCTAGTCGTTTCGTCCATTATTCGACCGCCCAAGGGCTACAGATAGCAGATCTCTTTCCCCAGACCCGAAAGATCGGCGTTTCTTGCGCGCCGGACAAGAACAGGCCGGCCTCATCGGCCATTGCAAGCTCAGGTTTCGTCGAGACCCAGTTCTCGTTCGGCGGCTTCGATGGTTTGACCACCCTTCAGTACCTGTGCGAACAGGTCGCCGTGGCGAGAGATACGGTCCCAGATTGTGACGATGGTGAAATCATCGACATTGACATCGTCGATCTCCTCCCATCGAATTGGGGTTGACACCGGCGCACCAGGGCGGGGGCGGACCGAGTACACCGAGGCAATGGTCTTGCCTGCCACGTTCTGGTTGGCGTCGACGAACACCTTGCCGGTTCGTTTGGGAATGTCCCATTCCATCGTGATGTCGTCAGGATTGGCGGCGGTGAGAAGCTGACCGAGGCGCTCGACCAGTCGGCGGACCCTCGTGAAGTCGTAGATCGGCTCGAGCGGCACGTAGATGTGCAGGCCGGTCGCCCCCGAAGTTTTGAGGTATCCAACCAGGCCGAGCTGGTCGAGTGCGACCTTCAGCAGTTTGGCCACAGACACCACCTGATCCCAGGTCGCTCGTTCGGCAGGGTCGAGGTCGAAGATGGCATAGCTGGGCACGTCGGTGTTCGGCACAGTCGACAGCCACGGGTGGATCTCGATGCAGCCCATGTTGGCTAGCCACATCAGCGACTCGGCGTCCCTGGCGGTAACGAACTCGATTTCTCCGTCGCGTACCGTGGAGTGGATGGGAGCGAGCGGCATCCAGTCCGGCTGGTGACCCGGCGCCTGCTTTTCGTAGAAGAACTCGCCGTCTGCGCCATCGGGGAATCGGGACATGACGATCGCCCGGTCCAACAGATGGGGGACGAGCACCGGAGCGATCGACGCGTAGTACGAGATCAGGTCACCCTTTGTGAAACCGTCTGAGAAGAAGGGCTTGTCGATGTTGGAGAGGGTCAAACGTCTGTCGAATCCGACGATCGGAAACTTGCCTGCCTCTGCCACCGCCCGCACCTCGACCGGGAAATCGACCAGGCCGCTCGCCACCGACCTGCCGACCTCCCCGGCCTCAACCAACTGGTCCTGAGTAGCAATCATGTCGGCCTGAATGAGGTCGTGACTCTCGTCGTCTCGAGCCTCTGAGATCATCGTCATTCGCAGGCCGGCATTGTGGGCCGCCTCGACCAGGGGCCCAACTTTGAGGCTGCCTTCTCCGTATGCGATGTGGCGGATCTCGCCCTTGTCTCCGAATTGGTTGTCTGTGAACTGCGCGTGGAGCGGGTCGAGCATCCAACCCGCGAAGTTGTCCCGCAGGAAGGCGATCACGGACGCGAAGGCTTCAACGCTTGTGAGCGCTCCTCCTGACACGGCGTGTACGTGGGCCCAGTCGATGACCGGTCGCACAAAGGCGAACTGTTTGGCCAACATCGCGATGTCGCCCAGACTCCCGAAGGCCGATTCCTTTCCCGCGGTTTCCAGGCCCACCCCTACTCCGAGGTGACCGACCTTTTCGCCTACCCATTCGAGGTGGCGACTGATCCGTTCGACGAGGACTTCAGGGTCTTCTCCGTGGGTACCGCCGAGATGGGCGACGATCACCCTCGATCCAAGCTCCCGTCCCAGCTTGACCGTGTGCTCGAGCGCCGCCCGGCACTGAATCGCCTTGTCTTCTTCCTGCACAGTGAGCACTGCGAAATATGGTGCGTGCACCGACAGCCAGATCTCCCGCTCGGCCGCCTTGGCCCCGAATTCTGCGCAGCGCCTCTCGTCCCAGGGGAATCCTTTGACGAATGCCAGCTCGTAGGCCCCGTGGCCTCGCTCGGCCAGGCCGTCGAGGAACTGCTCGTCTGTCATTCCTTCCGGCGGCATGCCGGAGATTCCGTACCGAATCATGCACGGAGATTATCGGCTCTCCCGGAAGCGGCAGGCCAGAGGCGCTCGGGCCCGCTGATCGAGAGCACAAGCCAGCGCGGCGATGCGAGCGTCCATGGCGGCCACCAGACCCTGCTCGCACGGCCCACCAATCAACGCATACACCTCCCGCCGCACCTCTAGCACCTGCATCGTCCGCCAAATCGAAGCCCTACTCATCACAAGTCAATACTATTCAACCACAGTTAACGTTGTCAATCGTCTTGGCAACCACCCGCGTCCGCTCAACCCACCCCAGCCAAACCGCCACTATTCTGTCATCGGGGCCTGTAGCTCAATCCGGCAGAGCAGCGGACTTTTAATCCGAAGGTTGCGGGTTCGATTCCCGCCGGGCCCACGAGAGAAGTGCCTGTTCAGGGACTCGACAGATGGCGGGATTCCCGTATCGATACTGGGTTTTGCGACGCTGCTGGGAACTTGACACTGGGAACTTGACATCCGCTGTGTGTGCTGTGCCGGTTCATGCTTGTCGGTGCAGCTCCGGTAGGTGCCCGACAGTTTTGGGACGAGTTCCGGTTCCTGGGTTACACGGGTTCCGGTAGGTGGGCGACAGTGGTTCCGGTTCCTTGGTGACACCTGGTTGATGGGCTGTGCTTCAGATCAACGTATTCGTTGGTTTGGAGGGTCTGTCGATGTTGGTGGAGCTGGGTCTAGTGGAGTAGCGGTTGAAGGCGGTGCACGAGGTTCTCGAAGGGGCGACGGTCATTGATGTGGCGGAGCGGTTCGGGGTGACGCGCCAGACCGTGCATGTGTGGTTGAAGAATTACGCGACGGACGGCATGGCTGGTCTGGTCGACAAGACATCGAAGCCTGAGTCATGCCCGCATCAGATGCCGGCGGCGATGGAGGCCCGGATTGTGGAGTTGCGGCGTGCTCACGAGCGGTGGGGTCCCCAGCGGATCTTGGATCAGCTCGCACTCGACGGAGTGACGGGTCTGCCGGGCCGGTCGTCGGTGTATCGGTGCCTGGTCCGTCACAAGTTGATCGATCCCGAGGCAAGGAAGCGTCGCAAGTCTGATTACAAGCGGTGGGAACGATCTCGACCGATGGAGTTGTGGCAGATGGATATTGTCGGCGGGGTGATGCTCGCCGACGGGTGGAAGGCCAGCATTGTGTCGGGCATCGATGACCACTCCCGGTTCATCGTGTCAGCCCATGTGGTGCGGCGGGCGACAGCCCGGCCGGTGTGTGATGGTTTGGCGAAGGCGATGCGTGCCTATGGCGTGCCCGAGGAGGTCCTAACGGACAATGGCAAAGTCTTCACGTCACGGTTCGGTCCCGGTAACAGTCCGGTGTTGTTTGACCGGGTGCTGGCCCAAAACGGGATCAAGCACCGCTTGACGGCGCCGTACTCGCCGACCACGACCGGCAAGGTCGAGCGGTGGCACAAGACGCTGCGCCAAGAGTTCCTCAATGGCAAGGTCTTCGCCGACATCGAGGCGGCTCAGGCAGCGGTTGATGTGTGGGTGCGGGAGTACAACGAGGACCGTCCCCACCAAGGCATTGGTGGCAGTGTGCCGTGGGAACGGTTCCGCCTCTCCCAGACTGACGAGCCGGTGCTCCAGGTGGTCGAGGCTGCCGAGCGGTCTGAGGTGTTGGACCGAGAACCGGCCCAGGTGCCGGTCACCAGGTTGGTGTCAGCGAATGGGACCATCGGATTCGGCGCTCAGCGTTACCTCACGGCCCGATGGCTGTCGGGTGAGACCGTGGA
>QIDH01000096.1 GCA_003229305.1 Acidimicrobiia bacterium
GTCGTCTGATCGATGACGAATCCGTATCGCAAACTTCCCAACGCCCTTCATACGAGCCAAAGGAAACGATAGCCAGCAAACGCCCACCTGCGCCTGCGAGCCATAGGTCGCCCGCCACCATCTACACGGTGGTTCTAGGCTGACCGATGGAGGTGACTAAATGACAGACCCAACTGGCCCGCCAATGGACATACGGGCGATCCGTACCCCTGGTCTAGGCGACACTACGTACGTGCTGACGCACCAGGGAGTAACGATCGTCGTAGACCCTCAACGCGACATCGGCCGTTTCGAACAAGCGATCAATGACTCCGGTGGGCAGCTGACGATGGTGCTCGAGACTCACCTCCACAACGACTACATCTCAGGAGGTAGAGAGCTAGCGGCGAAGGCCGGGGCAGATTTGGTCGTGCCTGCAGCCGCGGCGCCCGCCTACCGTTCGACTCCAGCGTTCCACCTCGAAGACATAGACGCCGGCCCGTTCGTCGTGCGCCCGATCCACACGCCCGGCCACACGCCTGAACACACCTCGTTTCTGATCCTCGTCGACGATGTCGAGACCATCGTCTTTTCTGGTGGGTCTCTGCTGGTCGGTTCTGCTGGGCGTCCCGACCTGCTCGGGACGGAGCGGGCCGACACCCTCGCCCGGCTTCAATACCAGTCGGTAAACCGTCTCTCCCAGCTACCGGATGGTGTGGAGCTGATGCCAACCCACGGTGAGGGCTCGTTCTGCTCGGCCTCTGGGGCAGGTCGATCGACGTCCACGATCGGCGATGAGCGCCGGTCCAACCCAGTGCTGGCGTACCGGGACATCGACAGCTTCGTACGAGGTGAGATCGCGGGTCTCCAGCCATATCCCGCGTATTACAAGTTCATGGGTCCGGCCAATACCTTCGGATACCCGGATCCGCCGACTGGGGGAGCTCCGATCCTGTCTGTCGAGGAAGTGGCCGAGTCCAAAGCCGCGATCATCGATCTCCGTTCCAAGCAGGAATACGCAGATGGCCACATACCCGGCTCACTCGGGCTGGGCATTGGTGACCAGGTCGGGGTGTGGGCCGGCTGGCTGCTGGCACATGACTCCGAAATCATCTTGGTCGCAAACAACGAACAGGAAGTAGACGAGGCGGTCAATCAACTGGCGCAGATCGGCATGGACAGAGTGGTCGGCGTGCACTATGGGCTCCAGGCTTGGGAGGCGGGGGGCCGACGGACCGCTCGCCACCTCACCACAGACGTGCATGGTGTGCTCGAACGCATCAGCGAAGACCCCAACTTTCAGATTCTCGACGTACGGGCCCCTAACGAACATCAGACGGTCAGCCTCGATGGCTCGATCTGGGCGTACCTGCCGGACCTCGCCAGCACTCTTCCCGCCGAACTCGACACCAACCATCCAGTGTTCGTCGCCTGCGGCAGCGGATATCGAGCCACCGCCGCGGTCAAATGGTTGGAGGAGGGCGGCCTCGAACCAATCGTGTTGGTCGGTGCAGGCATCCCAGACGTGGTCCGAGCCGTTTCGGCTCAGGTGTGATTGGCTGATCAGCCACAATCGCGGTCCGGAGGTCCGACCCGGACTCAGGCGAAGCGACGCTTCACCCCCACAGACCTGGTCGCCGGTTTGACCGTGGCTTTCATTGTGATCCCCCAGGGTCTCGCGTACGCCGAGATCGCAGGAGTCCCGCCGGTGAGGGGACTGTACGCGGCAGCTCTACCGGCCATCGCCGCCGCCCCGTTCGCTTCGTCCCGATACCTCCAGACCGGACCAACCGCCATGACGGCTCTCCTGTCATTCGGGGCGGTGACCGCTCTGGCAACGCCAGGAACCGATGAATACATCAGCCTGTCGTTGTTGCTGGCAGTAGTGGTGGGTTTGGCCCGTTTGGGCCTCGGCCTCATCAAGGGAGGAACGCTCACAAACTTCATGTCTCCTCCTGTGATCTTGGGCTTCACCACGGGAGCCGGCATCCTCATCGTGTTTTCGCAGATCCCCACTGCCCTCGGCCTCACCAAGCCCCCTGCCGGACTGGCCACTCGACTCCCGGATGCGCTTTCGAGAATCGACGAGTGGAGCTTGCCCGCCATCGGTCTCAGCGTTCTGGTTGGAAGCATCGTGTGGGGTTCTCGAAAGTTGAGTCCGCTCATCCCCGGCGTCCTGATCGCGGTTGCGGTCGGGGTCGCAATCGGAACATCCACGTCGTATTCGGCGCCGCTGGTTGGAGCCATCCCTGAGGGCCTCCCACCGATATCCCTAAACCTTCCGTGGTCGAGGCTCATCGACCTGATCATCCCTGGGATTGTGATCGCATTGGTGGGTTTCGCCGAACCGACCGCGATCGCCAGAACGATGGCGACTCGAGATCGTGAACGGTGGCATGCTTCGCAGGAGTTGATCAGCCAGGGGTTCGCGAACCTCGCCAGCGGTTTGAGTGGAGGGTTCCCGGTTGGGGGGTCGTTCGCAAGAAGTGCGGTATCCAGACTGGCCGGAGCTCGAACCAGATGGGCAGGCGCAGTGACCGGACTGGTCGTGCTTGCCTTCATGCCTGTCGCCGGCGTTCTGGCCAATTTGCCGAAATCCGTGCTGGCCGGAATCGTCATTGTGGCGGTCGCCTCCCTCATTGACCTTGGGGAGCTGCTCCATCTGATGAGAGTTTCGTGGGGGCAGTCGTTTGTGGCCTGGACCACGATCATCGCGACATTGGCCCTCGCTCCCCGGGTCGATCTCGGAGTGATCGTCGGAATACTCGTCGCCGCCGGCGTGCACGTCTATCGCGAGGGAAATCGGGCAGGCGTGGTTGCGGAAATCGTCGATGGCACATTGAACCTCAGGCCAAATGGTGTTCTGTTCTACGGGTCGGCCGATGCTGTCGGACGAACTCTGTCAGAGGAATTGGTCGCCAACCCAGACTGCGAGCACCTGGTGATCGACCTGAGCGGTCTCGGTCGAATCGACTACTCGGGGGCGACCATGATTCGCCAGTTCGTGCAGGACGCCATTGCGGCCGGTATGGCAGCCGAAATCGTCAACATACCTCGCCACGCCGAGGGTCTGTTCGCCAGGACAGACACCTAGCATTGTCGCCAGGGCTCGCGAAAGCTAGAGGTTCGCGCTCGGGGCCCTGGCCGCGGCTGCACAACCATCGGCCGTCAGTGGAACCGACACCACAGGCGCCATTCAGCCCTCCTCCCCCTAGGGTCTCCCCACCGTCTCCAAGGCGATAGCATGCCGACATGAACGGGATGGAATCCGAAGTGCTCACAGTGGATATCGACCGGTCGGTGGCGACCGTGTGGCTCGATCGTCCGGAGAAGCTGAACGCGATGAACGCTGCGTTCTGGACAGATTTTCCCCGAATCGTCGAAGCCCTTGGCCACGAAGACGCGGTCAGGGTTCTGGTGATTGCGGGCAGGGGAAAGGCATTCACTGTCGGAATCGACCTGGCCATGTTCGCCGATCCATCATTTACCGGGAGCGGGAAGGCCGACCAGTCTTCGGCGGAGGAGAACCTGAACCTCTACAAGACGATCAAGCGGATGCAACACACGATGACGTCGCTCGAGGTGTGCCCCAAACCAGTCATCGCAGCCATCCACGGCTATTGCCTCGGCGGTGGAATCGACTTGATCACCGCCTGCGACATCAGGATTGGCTCATCTGACGCGAGCTTCAGTGTCCTTGAGACCAGGCTCGGCATGGTGGCGGACGTGGGAACCGTTCAACGGCTTCCCAAGATCGTGGGTGCCGGCCAAGCCGCCGACCTCTTGTACACAGGACGCCGAATAGACGCTGATCGTAGCCTCGCGATAGGTCTGATCAACGAGATCCACCCGGACGTGGAAACTCTGCAAAAAGCGGCCGCAGAACTCGCCAGCGAGATTGCCGCGAACTCACCGCTGGCAGT
>QIDH01000038.1 GCA_003229305.1 Acidimicrobiia bacterium
ATAGGTCTCTGTCAACCAATAACGGCTCGAATCGGGTGTGTGAACTTCGTCGATCAATACCAGATCACCCCCCACCAGACCGAATTCGTATTTTGTGTCGACCAGGATCAGCCCGGCAGATGCCGCGACCTCCTGACCCCTGGCGAACACATCGAGCGCAACCTTGCGGACTTCCGACCAGAGGGCCGGATCGACCAACCCAGCGGACACCACCTGGGCGCTGGTGAGTCGCTCGTCGTGCGCTCCCCCAGTCGCCTTGGTCGTTGGTGTGATGACCGGCCGAGGCAGAGGATCGTTCTTGGCTAGCCCTTGGGGTAGATCCAAGCCGTACGGGAGCTCGACACCGGCCTCGTAAAGCGTCCACAGTGAGGTCGAGGTGACCCCGGTGATGTACCCACGCACAATGACCTCGACCGGCAGAGTCTGGGCTTCATGGGCGATCGTCACGTTCGGGTCCGGGATGGAAATGACGTGGTTTCCGACCACATCGTCGACTTGGTCGAACCACCAGGCACTGAGCTGGTTGAGAACTTGACCCTTGAAAGGGACCGCCGCGACGACTCGGTCGAAGGCCGAAACTCGGTCGGTCGTGACGAGAATCCGCCGGTCGCCCAGCATGTAGATGTCGCGGACCTTGCCTTCGATTTTCGAGCCGAGATCGGGCAGATCCGTCGCCACCAGAGCATCTGGAACAGCTGCGATCAGTTCCTGACGATTCAACATCGGTCTGGGGCCATGGGCAGAGGGTCACACCTGCGCTGCATATCGCACTCCATTTTCGAAAAGGGGCAGACCGGACCCTGCCCGCTCGCCCCGGTGGCTTCTCGGGTGTTGCTCAGGAATTATGTGGTCCTCTGGATGGGGCATGAGGCCGAGAATTGTTCCAGACGGGTCGGTGATGCCTGCAATGTTATTCGCAGAGCCATTGGGGTTTTGCGGATATTGTCCATCAAAACCCACGTACCGGAGTGCGACCAAATCGGCTGCCTCGATCCGCGCAAGCGTTGCCTCATCCGTTGCGACGAACCGACCCTCACCGTGGGCGACCGGGCAGTAAATCGCCTCGGTCAGACCGTTGGTGAACACGCTGGAACTCTGTTGTGGTTCGAGATCGACCCACCGACATTCGAAACGGCCTGACTCGTTGCCGGTCAGCGTCACTTCCGCCGCTAGATCGCCTCTGACCCATTGACCGGCGCCCAAACCCGGAAGGAGGCCGGACTTGACCAGGGCCTGAAAGCCGTTGCAGATCCCCAGGATGGGTTTGCCCGCTTCGCTGAAGCGACTCAACTCGTCCCCTAGGCGATACCGCATGGCGGTCGCCATCAAACGGCCTGCCCCCAGATCGTCACCGTAGGAGAATCCGCCTGGCAGGATCAGCATCTGAAAATCTCGCAAGCTCAACAGAGTGTTGATGTGAGCGATTCGCGGATCACCCCCAGCCAATTCGACCGCCCACTCCGCCTCGTGATCCCGGTTCGTGCCAGGTGCATGCAGGATCAGTACCTTGGGTTTCACGACTGATCCTCTACGTGACCCCGCCAGGCGTGTTCGACCGCGGCCAGGTTCGTGTTGATGATGGGTGCGTTTCCGAGGCCGGTGATAGTCACCATATCGTCGTCGCGGACGGTACCGACGACCGCGTTCGGATAGTCGCCGATGGTCTCCAGAAACCGCCCCAGGTCCGACTCTTGCACCTCGACCAGGATACGGCCAGAGGACTCGCTGAAGGCGAGCTCATCGTTGCGACGGACTTGGTGGACCGCCTCGCCAAGCCGCAGATCAACTCCGAGACCACCACCGATGGCCATCTCACAAGCGGCAACTGCCAAACCACCCTCGGATGCATCGTGACAGGAACGAACGAGCCCGTCCCTGATGGCGGAATGAAACGATCGATATCCGGCGACCGCGTCAAGTACAGGAGCCGGGGCCACCAGACCGTCCCACATCATGTTGGCAAGGTATGCCGAACCTCCCAGCTCTGCTTTCGTCTCACCCAGCACGACGAGCAGATTGCCGGGTGATTTCAAATCGCTGCTCACCGTCTGATCGAATGACGGCACGATCCCGAGCGCCGAGATCACGAGGGTGCCTGGGATTGTGTGTTTGCGACCGTCCAAACCCGTGTATTCGTTGTTCAGGCTGTCCTTGCCTGAAACGAACGGCGTGCCGTATGCGACCGCCGCATCGTGGCATCCCTGGGTACACCTGACCAACGACCCGAGCCGCTCGGGCAATCGCGGGTTTCCCCAGGAAAAGTTGTCGAGAATCGATATTCGATCGGGATCCGCACCGATGCACACTACGTTGCGGATCGCCTCGTCGACTGCCGCCCAAGCCATCAGGTATGGGTCGATCGCCCCGTAGGCAGGGTTCACGCCGATACCCAAGGCGGCACCTGCCCTGGATTCCTGACTCCGAGTCTCGATCGGCACGACAACGGCGCCGTCGCTTGGTCCCGTCGCATTGACCCCGACGAACGGCTTGACGATCGTTCCGCCCTGGACTTCGTGATCAAATCGCCTGACAATCGCCTCTTTCGACCTGATGTTCGGCGTCGCCAGCAATACCAGCGTCGCATCTGTGAGATCGTGCTGGTCTGGCACTGCCCTGTAGTCACGAAAATCGGCGGACTTGCCTGGGGGACTCCACCGTGCCGTCAGGCTCATGCGAGGAAGGCCGTCGTGGAGGAACTTGCAGTCGATCTCTCCTACAACCGAGCCCTCGTGCCGCACCCGCAGCACTCCGTCCCCGGTAAAGACTCCGATGGCAGTCATGGCGGCGCCGTACTCAGAGCAAATGGATTCGAGCCGCCCGAGGTTGCCTGCCGGTACAGCCATGACCATGCGTTCCTGGGCCTCGCTGAGCCATATCTCCCACGGCGCAAGGCCGGGATATTTGAGCGGTACCGTTTCGAGGTCCACCTCTGCGCCAAGCTCTTCTGCCATCTCACCCACCGCAGACGAAAGCCCGCCCGCTCCGCAGTCGGTGATGGCGTTGTACAGGCTCTCGTCACGGGCGACGATCACTACATCCAACACCTGTTTTTCATTGATCGGGTGGCCGATCTGAACCGCGCCGCCAGAAAGTTCACCGGTTTCGTGATCTGTCTCCATCGATGAAAAGGTCGCGCCCCTCAGCCCATCCCGCCCCGTCCGGCCTCCAAGTACGACGATCACGTCACCTCGTTCGGGCGTGGTCGGATGCGATCCGGTAGGCAGAACCCCAAGGCTGCCGCAGAACACGAGCGGGTTGGCCGTGAACCCTGGGTCGTAGAGGACGGCGCCGTTGACCGTCGGAATACCCATCTTGTTGCCGTAGTCCTCAATGCCTGCAACGACACCCGCCTCGATCCGACTCGGATGCAGCACGCCGGCCGGTAGATCGCCAGAGTCCAGATCCTGAGGTCCGAAACACAGAATGTTGGTATTGGCGATGGGTCTGGCGCTGACTCCGATCACATCTCGCACCACTCCGCCGACACCGGTGTTGGCCCCACCGAACGGCTCGAGAGCAGATGGATGGTTGTGGGTTTCGACCTTGAAAGCGAGGTCAAATTCGTCATCCAAAGCAACAATGCCTGCGTTGTCGACAAAGGCCGAGCGAACCCAATCTCGGTCCACTGTGTCTGTCGCCGCCTTGATATGAGAGTCGAGGATCGAGTCGATGGTGATCGTCTCGATTGGAGCCAGCGCTCCAGGCGGCGGCCCTGTGTATTCGATCAAAGCCCTGAACGTCTTGTGCACACAATGCTCAGACCAGGTCTGGGCCAGCATCTCGAGTTCGAGATCGCTCGGGTCT
>QIDH01000090.1 GCA_003229305.1 Acidimicrobiia bacterium
GTCATGACCATCGACGCGATCGTCACAGTCAACAACACAATGTCGACCAGGCCATAGTTGCGCAGTTTGGTGGTCTGGACCTTCAGTTCGGATTCATCGCCGGATTCGTACGCTTCCGCCGCTTTTTCGCCTACAGGCCCAAAGACCCGGATTCCGAGGACCGCGCCAACCACCACGGTGACAAATCCAAGAGTGATGAATGTCGAACCAAAACTGTAGTCACGATCGATTGCGAGGATGATCCCTGTAACGAGCGCCACGATGGCCGCGGGGCTGTAAAGCACCTTTCCCATCAGCACCGTCGAGCGCATCCATTCGGCGGCCGCTACGCCTCCGATCTTGTCCATTCGCGGATTCACGACGAATTGCGTCACGCTTGCCCCAAACCAAGCCGCCGCTGCCAAAATGTGAATCAAGAGCACTACGTCCATATTTGTCTGCCTCCCTCGGCTCCGGCGCAACGCTAGTTCTTCGCGAACGGGACATCGAAACGAGCGGATGAGGCCGGAGCTCAATCGAAATCTGCCTTGGTGTGAGCCTGTCCGCCATTAGTGTGCCTCCTCGTGACTGCCGCTCTCGTAACCGCCGAACGACTCACCAAACACTTCGATGATTTCGTCGCAGTTGACGGTATTGACTTCGAGGTGCGCGAAGGGGAAGTGTTCGGTTTCCTAGGACCCAACGGAGCCGGCAAGAGCTCCACGATGAGAATGATCGGCTCCGTATCGCCGGTGACCAGCGGAACGCTCCGGGTGCTCGGGTACGACCCGAACACCGAAGGAAGGGCACTGCGGGCTCGGCTCGGGGTCGTGCCTCAGGAAGACAGTCTCGACTTGGAGTTGACGGTCGAGGAGAACCTGACGATCTATGGTCGCTATTTCGACATCAGCCGCAGGGACCTGGCCCCCCGCATCGACGAGCTTCTTGAGTTTGCCCAGCTGACCGATCGACGCACCGACCGTACCGAGCCGCTCTCAGGCGGTATGAAGCGGCGACTGACCATCGCGCGCGGCCTGATCAACCGGCCAGACCTTCTCCTGCTCGACGAGCCGACCACCGGCCTCGATCCCCAAGCTCGGCACATACTCTGGGATCGCCTCTACCGGCTCAAACAGGACGGAGTGACCCAGATCATCACTACCCACTACATGGACGAGGCGGAACAACTGTGTGATCGCCTCGTGATCATGGACAGGGGAAAGATCGTCGCTGAAGGTTCACCAAGGAACCTGATCGCCGAGCATGCTCCTCGCGAGGTGCTCGAACTACGGTTTCCGGTAGGGGTGCAGGACGGGATCGTCGACCAACTCGAAGGAGTCGCCAGCCGCCAAGAAGCGTTGGCCGACCGAGTACTTCTGTATACCGAGGACGCGGACGCCTCTATGAACGCGGTCACGGCGCGAGGGCTGGTGCCCGAACAGACGCTGGTACGACGCTCGACCCTCGAAGACGTCTTTCTGAAGCTGACCGGCCGGACCTTGGTCGACTGATGGCTACGCCCCTGGCATTGCGAGTGGTAGAGGCGAACTTCGTGAGCTACAAACGAGTCTGGAAAGGCACCGCGGTCTCGTCATTCCTGAATCCGGTCCTGTATCTCGCCGCCATGGGGCTGGGCCTCGGTACCTTGGTCGACGACACTGCTGCCGCCACGAGTCTGGGCGCCGACTCGTATCTCGAATACCTGGCCCCAGGCATGCTGATAGCCAACTCGATGATCATTGCCGCTTTCGAGTCATCGTGGCCGATGATGTCTGCGATCAAATGGCTCAAGACCTATCAGGCCGCCCTGGCCACTCCGGTCGGAATCGCCGGCCTGGTTGGGGGACATTTCATTTGGATCGCCATCCGCCTGCTGCTGGTGTCGGTGGTCTTTGTTGGTGTAATGCTGGCGTTCGGCGCGGCGGGACTGGGAGACGGAGTCGCACTGGTGATCCCGGCGGTTTTCGTCGGACTTGCCATGGCAGGGCCAATCTCCGCGTTTACCGCGACTCGTCAGACGGAGCAGGGACTCGTCATGCTGTTCCGATTCGGCATCACACCAATGTTTCTGTTCTCGGGAACCTTCTTTCCCATCAGCCAGCTTCCAGGGTGGATCCAACCGTTCGCCTACGTGACTCCGATGTGGCATGGCGTCGAAGTAGCCAGAAGAATGGCAATTGGTACGGCTACCACGCTGCCCATCTGGCAACACTTCGTATACCTCATGGTGCTCTTCGCAGTTGGAGCCTGGCTTACCGTAAAATACCTGCGTAGGCGGATACTTCCGTGAGCGCGCCCGTCCTCACCAACCGGGTCGTCCCTCGAATCCGCGCCGGGGCAAAGGCAACTCGCGTCCTCGAACGAAATCTGATGTCGTCCCGCCGGAACTGGCCTGTGATCCTTTCCGGATTCTTCGAACCAGTCTTCTACCTGTTTTCGATTGGCGTCGGCATCAGCGAACTGGTCGGAGATGTCGTGGGGCCAGACGGCGTAGCCATCGGATACACAGCGTTCGTGGCCCCCGCGTTACTCGCTTCCTCTGCGATGAACGGTGCCGTATTCGAGTCCACGATGAACGTTTTCTTCAAGTTGAAATACGACAAGTTGTACGACACGATGTTGTCGACTCCGCTCGTTCCGTGGGACATCGCCATCGGCGAGATCACGTGGTCGCTGATCCGCGGAGCCATTTACACCCTTGGCTTCATGGTGGTGATGGCCTTCATGGGCCTGATCGCCAGCCCATGGGCAATCCTCGTATTCCCCGCTGCCACTCTCATCGGGTTCGCCTTCGGAGCGTTGGGGATGGCCGCAACGACCTACATGAGGAGCTGGCAGGATTTTGATCTGGTGACCTTGGTGACACTGCCGCTGTTTCTGTTCTCGGCGACCTTCTATCCGCTCGACGTATACCCACCTGCCATCCAAACCCTGACCCAGATCTCACCGCTCTACCACTCGGTCGAACTGATCAGAGCACTGACTCTCGGCATCTTCGACATCAGCCTCGTCGGCCACATCTCGTTCCTGGTGGTGATGGGAGCGATCGGCCTGCGAATCACCGGCAAACGGTTCGCCACCTTGCTTACGAAATAGCATTCGGCGTTGGCGGTCTGACCGCAAACGACGGCCTGGCTAAGAAACACCCTGCTGACCGACCAGCTTGGTGACCTTAACTCGAATCACGAGCTCGCCAGGCACTCCATTTCTGGCGCCGTATTCGTCTGCTCGCTCGTCGCCTACGTACCGTCGACAGGTCTCCGTCGCCCAGTGCAACAGCCGGTCCTCATCCATCGACACCACCAGACCATCCGCCCTCGCCCATCCGAAGGGGAACTCCTCCGTGTCAACTGCGATCGAAACACGCGGTTCTCGGTCCATGTTCTTGGCCTTCACGGTGCCGGCAGCCGTCAAGAAGATGATGTCGCCGGTCTCGTCGTCAAATTCGAACCAGATCGGAGCAACGTGGGGTGACCCGTCGTTTCTCACAGTGGCCAGCTTGCCGGTCTTGGACCCCGTACGCATGTAGGTCCTGACTTCGTTTTCGGTCATTAGACGCTCCGTTCTCCTGATGGAGAGCGAGGCTACAGACCTCCCCCCTCTACTACGCTCAACCAGCCGTCAAAAGCAGCCCATCAATGAGCGGTGCACGATGAAACTCTCCTTCAAGACATCCCTCCAGGGCGCCGACTGGAATGATTTCGTCGGCTTCTGGCGCGAAGCAGAGGCCTCGAATCGCTTCCTGGCTGGGTGGGTCAACGATCATCTGTATGACC
>QIDH01000059.1 GCA_003229305.1 Acidimicrobiia bacterium
GGTCGTCGGTCTCGATGAACTCCAACTCTATGGGGAAATCGAGATCGGCAGCGGAAGGCACCTTGTAGTCGGTGAAACCGGGGTTGAGAATGCGCCCGCCTTCGGTCTTGATCTCCTCGTACAGCGCGTAGCCGACGCCCTGGGCGATACCCCCGTACATCTGGCCTTTCAGGGCCTGGCGGCTGAGGACCCGCCCGACGTCGGTCACCGCCACCAGGCGCAGGATCGTCACCTCGCCGGTGTCCTCATCGACCTCCACCTCCACGCCCTGCACCCCAAAGGAATAGCTGGCCGACATGTTGCCGTAGCCCTTCTCCCAGTCCGGCAACTCGGTTGGCGGCTCGTAGAACGACTCCTCGGTGAAGGTTGTCCCCTTCCCACCCTCTTCGGCAAAATGGATGGCTCGAAGGAGCCTGGCCAACTCCACTCGCAGCCACGGCCTGTCTGGCGCGTCCGGGACGAACAGCCAGCCATCCTTCAAGTCGAAGCGATCCCTCGTCACAGATCGGTAGTCGAATTCGTCAGGCCCACTCTCTTCGCCCAGCCGAGCAAGATTGCGCTCCACCAACTCGGGAAACGAATCCTGCGCAGCGGTGAAGATCCGCTGTCGCAGTTTGCCGGCCGCCGCGATCGCCGCGTTTCCGGCCATGAAGGCGCCCCGACTGGCGTGGGTCCCGACGTCCCATGGTGAGGTGGCGGTGTCGGTCTGGTTGATGAAAACCCTCTCCGGTTTCACACCAAGAGATTCGGCCACCATCAGGGTCAGCGCCGAGTGCAGTCCCTGGCCCATCTCGACCCCGCCGTAGCCCACGTTGACGTTCCCGTAGTCGTCGAGCTTGAGGATGATCCCGCTGCCATCCGACCGGTAGATCTTTCCGCCGCCGCCGACGTTGATCAGGCCCGCCATGCCGACGCCGCGGGGCCGGTCAGGGTGTTTGCCTCTGGTCTCGGCCCAGTTGAGCCGCGCGGCCGTGGCGTCGAGACACTCCTCGAGACCACAGGTCTTCAGATCGAGGCCCATCGGGGTCAGGTCCCCTGGTTGATTGCTGTTGAGGCGGCGCATCTCGTAAGTGTCGATGCCGGCCATCCGGGCAAGTTCATCGATGCTCGACTCAATCGCCCAGGTGACCTCTGGGTTGCCGTAGCCGCGCATCGCCTGGCAGTAGGTGTTGTTGGTGTAGAAAATCCTCGATTCGAAGCTGATCGCCTGAACCCGGTACAGAGAGGTGGCGGCAACCAGCATCACGTTGGGATAGGTGGCTCCCCATGATCCGTATGCCCCGTTGTCCTGGGTGACCTCGATCTCGCGGAAGGTCAGCTTGCCATCCAGGTCACAGCCCTGACGGATCAGGATGGTGGCGGACTGGCGCGGCGACAGGTACGAGAACTCTTCGAACCGGCTGTAGAGCATCTTGACGGGTCTGCCCGTCTTCCAGGCGAGGAGAATCGAAATGTATTCGTAGCCATGGGTGTCCAGTCCGGACCCGAAAGCGCCTCCGACGGCCGGCACGACTACCCGAACATTGCGTCCCCCCAATCCGAGCACCTCGAGCACTCTCGTGAAATCACGCTGTGCGAGGAACGGGATTTGGGTCTTGGCGGTCAAGGTCAGGTTCCCGTTTAGGTCGAACTCGGCAATGCACCCGGCGGTTCCCATGCTGGACTGCTGAATGCGAGGCACCGTGTACTCCCCCTCGACGACGTACGCCGAGACGTCCTTGGCAGCTGCCATGTCTCCGGAGTGGTGAACACAGTTCACCGGCATGAGGTTGGTGGTCAGGGGTCTCCCCCGTACATCGGTCTCGTGGATCAGCGGAGCGCCCTCGGCCATGGCCTCCTGCGGTGAGAAGACACCAGGCAGTGGTTCGTATTCGACCCGGATCAGGTCGACGGCTCGGCGGGCGATCTCCGGACTGATCGCCGCCACCGCGGCCACCTCGTCACGAAACTGGCGAACTTTGCCCCCCTTCAAGGCGACGTTGTCACGCAGGAAGCCGTAGCGCACCTCTGGGACGTCCTCGGCGGTGATGACCGCCCGCACCCCTGGCAGGGCACGGGCCTCTGCCGTGTCGATCCCCTTGATGAGGGCGTGGGCGTGATCGCTGAACTTGATCTTGCCGTGCAGCATGCCTGGCCGGGAAATATCGTTGATGTAAAGAGCTTTGCCGCCCAACTTGTCCGCCCCGTCCGGACGGGCTGCCTCGGTTCCGACATGGCTCAACGTGGTCACGGCCTCACCACCTCGCCGACCTGAGCGGCTTGGCGTATCGCCTCTACGATCTGGACGTATCCGGTGCAGCGACAGAGGTTTCCCGTGAGCGCAGAGCGAATCTCGGACTCGGAGGGGCGAGGGTTCTCGGCCAGGAGGGCGACCGTAGTCATGATCATTCCGGGCGCGCAAAACCCGCACTGCGTTCCCCCATTGTCGAGGAACGCCTTCTGGATCTGAGAGAGCTGCCCATTCGAACCTGTCAACCCCTCGATAGTGGTCACCGCCGTACCGCCGACCTCACCAACGGGGAACAGACACGAGTTGATCGCACGACCGTCGACGAGCACCGTGCAAGCACCGCACTCACCTTCGCCACAGGCTTCTTTGGTTCCGGTCTCGCCCAAGCCATCTCGGAGGAGATCGAGGAGCCGAAGATGAGGCTCGACGTCGATCTCCACCGGGAAACCGTTCAGCTCGAAGGAAAGCTCGATCATCATCAGGCAACCTCACTTGCGAGATGAGCGATGGCCCGCTCGACGAGCACACCGGTCAGGTGTCTCCGATAGTCCTCAGTCGAGCGCAGATCGGTGATCGGGGAGATCTCGCTTTCGGCCAATTCCCTTGCCTGCCTCCCAATTTCGCTGCCGAGAGTGGTTCCCTCGACCATCTCCTCCGTACGTTCGAGTCGCAGAGGGACGGGAGCGACGGCGCCCGCTGCGAGTCTGACACTGGTACAGACCGCCCCATCCCATTCCACGAGGGCCGCAACGCTGGCAATGGGCAGGTCCATCGCCACTCGCCCTTTGCGTAGAAAGACCGACCGCGTCCCTTCAGCGGGTGGGTCGAGCAATATTGCGATCAGGATCTCACCAGGTCTCAGCGCTGTCTGGCCTGGACCGTGGAGGAAGTCAACGACAGAAACTTCCCGTACACCGCCCGCGTCGCGCAACTCGACCGATGCTCCATATATCAGCAGCGGAGGGGCGGTGTCGGCGGCCGGTGAAGCGTTGCAGAGGTTGCCGCCCATCGTCGCGACGTTGCGTATCTGGCGGCTGCCAAGAGTTGCGATGGATCCGACCAACGCAGGGAACCGATTGGCCACCGCCGGATGAGTCTGCACCTCACTGAGTGGCACCGCCGACCCGATCCGCACGCGGCGGCCTGTCTCAATGCGGCCCAGTTCGTTCAGACCGCGCAGAGAGATCAGAGCGGGAGGGTCATGGCTGCCCTTCTTCATCTGGACGAAGAGATCGGTGCCACCCGCCACATACCTCGAGCCCGAGATATCGCCCGCCAGGCGCAACGCCTCTTCGAGGGTCGATGGACGGTGGTACCCGTAGCCCATCAGGCGATCACCCCCCTGGCACGCAGCGATGCCAGCTCTCCGGTGGAAAAGCCGGCCTCGGCCAGAACTGCGTC
>QIDH01000088.1 GCA_003229305.1 Acidimicrobiia bacterium
AACTGGTTTCCTTATTGGCGGGCCGAACACGAAGCGGCCCGCAATGGCGTGGTTCTGATGGACATGTCCTTTATGTCCAAGTTCCGCGTTGAGGGACTGGGT
This sequence comes from Acidimicrobiia bacterium, assembly GCA_003229305.1. GTDB lineage: Bacteria > Actinomycetota > Acidimicrobiia > Spongiisociales > Spongiisociaceae > SZUA-232. The sequence continues at coordinate 103 of QIDH01000088.1, forward strand.
GCCGGAGCCCTGCTCGAGGCGATTTCCGCCAATCGAGTTGACGGCGAGCCCGGGGTCATCACTTACACCCCGTGGCTCAACCCGGGAGGCACCGTCGAGGCGGATCTCACCGTCACCAAGCTCGACCAAGACCGCTTCTGGGTTGTCGCCACCGACACCGCCCACCGTCATGTCGAAACCTGGATGCGACGACAAATCACGGATGACATGGAAGTGTCCATCAGGGATGTGACCGAGGATTACGCCCAGATCAACATCCAGGGCCCCCTTTCACGGGATTTGATGCAACAGGTCACTCCGGTCGACCTGTCCAATGAGGCATTCCCTTTTCGAAAGGCTATGGAGATCGACATCGGTTCGGTGCAGGGTCTCTGCATCCGCATCACGTATGTCGGGGAACTCGGTTACGAGCTCTACATCCCCGCCCCCGACGCGGTTGATGTCTATGACCGGTTGACAGCAGCCGGTGAACGTTTCGGGCTACGTCATGCCGGGCTGAAGGCGTTGTCCAGTCTTCGGATGGAGAAGGGGTATCGGGATTATGGCCACGATATCGAGAACACCGACGGAGTGCTCGAAGTCGGTCTCAGTTTCGCAGTGGACATGGAGAAACCAGGGGGTTTCATCGGCCGCGACCATGTAGTGAGTCAGATGGCGGCCGGCACACCGAACCGGCGGTTGGTGCAGGTATTGGTCAGTAACCCCGAACCGTTGATGTTCCACGGCGAGGTGGTCTACAGGAGTGGCAAGCCGATGGGTTACATTCGTGCCGCCTCTTATGGGTTCACCTTGGGCGGCGCTGTCGGTCTGGTGATGATCGAGGCCGAAGAACCGGTGACTAAAGAGTTCTTGGAGAACGCTAACTGGGAGGTCGAGATCGTCAACCGGAAGTATCCGGCGACTGTTTCCATGCGACCGCTCTACGATCCGAAATCAGAGAGGGTCATGCAATAGCTCGAGAATTGTGGTTCTTCGATTCAGGGTCGCCCACGACTCTCGTGGGGGCGGAAGAGCCAGGAAAGGCGATGTTATGGAAATTGGAAGAATCGAAACCTATCGACCTTTGGCTCATCCGAATCTCGTCCTCGTGGCGCTTCACAGCGAGGATGGGCTGGTGGGGCTGGGAGACACCTATTTCGGGGCTTCCGCGGTAGAGGACCACATCCACGAGATCGCGGCACCTCAACTTTTCGGTTCGGGCGAGATCAACCCCCAACGAGTTGCAATGGATCTACTCCCCTACGTGGGCTATCAAGGCGCGGGGGCGGAGATGAGGGGCAACTCGGCCATCGATATAGCGTTGTGGGATCTGACGGGTCGGACGGCGGGACAGCCAGTGAGCGAGCTTCTCGGTGGCTCGGTACGGCCAAGCGTACCGGTGTATAACACTTGTGCCGGGCCCAGCTATGTGAGCACGACGAGTCGACAGCACAGCTCTAACTGGGGTCTCGACAACGAGGAAACCCGGTATGACGACTTGAGAGCCTTTCTCAGCGAACCGGGCCGACTTGCCCAGGAACTAGTTGATGAGGGAATTCCAGGCATGAAGATCTGGCCATTCGATCAGGCGGCGGAGCAGACGCAGGGTTCGCATATCAGCAGGCAAGCCTTGGATGGCGGGTGTCGACTGGTGGCCGAGATCAGAGAAACAGTCGGGGATCAGATCGAGGTGATGATCGAACTCCATGGGCTGTGGAATCTCCCTGCGGCAGTTGCCATCGGAAAAGCGCTGGAGTCCTACGACATCCGCTGGATTGAAGATCCAATTCGGTCCAACGCACCATCGGCTCTTACCCGGCTCAAGAACGAGACGGCAGTCCCGATTGCCGTGGGGGAGACCGTTGTCGGAACTCGGGGCTACCTTCCGCTTCTCAGCGGTGGTGGGTTCGATATTGCGATCGTGGACGCCGTATGGACTGGGGGAATTACCGCGGCCCGCAACGTCGCCTCCTTGGTCGACAGTTATGGGTTGCCATTTGCACCACACGATGCCACCGGACCTATCAGCCTCATGGCCGGAATCCACCTAGCTCTCAGTCAGCCAAATGGCTTCGTCCAGGAATACGTGCGCGCTTTCTTTTATGGCTGGTATCCGGAACTGGTCGACGGCCTCCCCGAGATTGTCGACGGGCGGATTGCTGCAACGGACCAACCGGGGCTCGGAGTCGAACTGGCGGCCGGGCTGGCAGAAAGACCGAACGTCAACGTCCGCACCACTACGAGAAGTGATCTCGCCAAGTAGTGGTCTGACGGCCGTTTCGTCTGATTCCACCAAAAAGCTCTTCTCCGCGGCATCGGAGCCGATTGACCGTAGCTTCGCGACACGCTTGGTCTTACGCGGAGGCCACTGCTAAGGCAGCGCCGATCATGGGTCCATGTTGACCAAGCGCCGAGCGGACTATCGGCGTGTCCCTGCTCAAATCGCCCACTATGTGGTGTCTAACCCTTTCTGCGAATAAATCCCAGTACAGGCCTCCTGCCGAACCGAGACCGCCGCCGAGGACGACGCCATGCGGGTCGAGGACGTTGACCAGGTATCCGACCGTGCTGGCGAGGGAGTTTGCTGCTTTGAGGACGACCTCGTTGGCTATCTCCGCGCCATCTGTGGCCATGGAGATCACCTCTTTAGCCGTCACGGTTGTGCCGTCAGCGGCCAGCCGAGAGTAGGCGGCTTCAATGCCCGCCCCGGAGGCCTCGTCTTCTAGCACCAGACTGTGCTCTCGACCACAGTGGGGGCAGGTCGAGGTGATAGGACCAGTTGCCGCGATGATTGCATTGCCGTGGGCGCCTCTCCACGGTCGACCACTGAGGACGAACGTATGGCTGACGCCTGTTCCTACAGATACGAAGACAAAGCTCTCGAATTGGTCCGCAACACCAAAATAGTGCTCGGCGATGGCACCTGCGCGCACGTCGGATTCAACGACAACCGGACCACGTACCCCGAGGGATGAAGCGACTTCGAGCCCTCGCCAATCGATGGTTTGTGCGCTGTTGATGCCCTGTTCGAGGTCGACCAGCTCAGCGATGCAGATGCCTACCCCCAGCACACCGAGAGTCCGTTCCTCGGCTGATCGGGTCAGCTTCTGAGCGACATCTCCGGCATCGGCTAGCACAGATTTCCCTCCCCGGCCAGGTTGTGTAGGCAATGTGATTGCCTCAATCCACGAACCGTCAGCGACGTTGACGATTGCTCCGGCTATTTTCGTCCCGCCCACGTCGATACCCACTGCGTGCTGTACGGCCATTGGATTGGTCTCAGAGATATTCGGGTGCCACCGCGAACAGAAGTTCAGCCGGCTCACCCGTTACGTTGCGAATCTGGTATTCGGTACCTTGAGGAAGATAGAAACCGTCGTCCGGGCTCAACTCGAACCAACGCTGCGCGCCCGCAGGAACGTTGCGAAGGAGCATGTTGATGGTCCCGCTCAGAACCTGGATGGTGGCGTCACCGCCGTGGGTGTGATCGGCCGTCTTCCCACCGGGACGGACGGTCATCTTTCCCGCTGTGAGGTG
>QIDH01000024.1 GCA_003229305.1 Acidimicrobiia bacterium
GCCCGAGTCACAGATGTCGTCCCGGCCTGCTCCGCGCCAGATCGTCGGAGCCTGGCAGGTTTGGATTCAGCACCCGATGTTCCCAGGGTTCGGCAACTTCCAGTTCCACCCGAACGGTGTTTTCTCCGCACTGCAGAGCCAGCCCCAGGGCACAGTGCAGATCCAAGGTCGATGGGCTTTCGATGGGGCGGCTATCCAGATCCAGGGTATGACCAGCGTCGGCGGCCCCTACAACTTGCTTTTGAACATGACCGAGGTCGGCGAAGGCTATTTCAAGGCCTCATCACACGACGGATTCGCCGTCGTGTTCCAATGGGCCGGGTGACTGCCCGGCCTACTTGTTGTCCCCAAGAACGTCGATGATGTATGGGGTGTCATTGGACTCTCGCAACCGGATCAGCAACAGTCCTGAGGGAAGGAACGGCCCCGGACGCAAGATGAACTTGGCGAACTTGGCGGTGGCTTGGTCGTGGTCATCGATGATCGGGGCCCAGCCGCTGGACGGCGTGGCGGCGAGCCGCTCGGCCAATACCCACGCCTGACGCCGCGCAACTTCGATGGAGAAACGGACCACGACTTCGTCGGTTCGACCCCCTATCCGACCGAGCAGACCGATCCATGGCGAAACTTCAGCAACGTCGTCTATGAAACCGTCCGTCAGCTCGGCCAGCACTTCATTTATCGTGTCGAAGTCCGGCCGCAGCCGCGCCAACTCTGCCCCAGGGGCTACCGTCGCCGCCGCGACGCCGAGGTCGAGGTTGATGTGAGTGCTCATGCCGAGCAGCAGGTGCTGGATGATGATGGGACGCCAGCGCTCTGTTGCATCGAAAGCCGCTCGCCAGGAAGCCGAGGGTCGATCGCCGTCCCGCCAGGCGGCATATGCGTCCAGGTAACGCTCGGCGAAGATTCGATCGAGTCTGGCCATGCGATCGCCGTCGCGGAAGCGCCCGGCGACGATCGCCTCCCTGACGGCGAACGTGACCTTGCGATACATGGATGCAAAAAAACCTGCCCGGCTGCTGCTAACCCTTGTCTCATCGACCACATGTCGGAGGCGATCGAGCACGGCATCGATTTCGGCCAGGGACATGGTCCTCCTTGCAGCCATGGATGGCGATTGAAGTAGCGGCGGCGTATAGCTTGGCAGCAATGCCGACACGTCGCTCTAGGCAATTGATTCTTTAGAGAGAAGCGGCGGTTCGGCGGTCATACGCCTCGATGAGTTCCTCCTCGATTCGGTCCTCGGGAAGGCTGCACGCCTCATCGGCGAACAGGACGGAGAATGACTCGTTCTGGTGTGACAGGGTAGTGCACGCGCTTCGGGCCACCCATCGTTGCCCGTGGGGCACTGCTAGGTTGCCCCAGGTCTATCACAGGGAGGTTGACCATCGCCGGCTACGACGCGTTCATCTCCTACAGCCATGACGCCGACATGGACCTGGCACCGGTAGTGCGCACAGGACTACAGCGGCTTGCGAAGAAGTGGAATCGTCGCCGGGCGTTGAGCATCTTTCTCGACCAGTCGTCGCTGGAGCTGACCTCGGAGCTCGGTGCAGCCTTGGACAAGCGAATCGGGGACACTCGTTGGCTGGTACTGCTGATGTCAGAGGTGTCGGCTGAATCCGAGTGGGTGGGTGCGGAAATCGAGCACTGGGCGGAAGTCAAATCCAAGGATCAGATGGCGCTTGTGCTCACCTCCGGTGAGATTGTTTGGGACCAGGAAGCCGGCGACTTCGACTACGAGCAGTCGACCGCGGTGAACGAAGGCATGCGCGGCGTCTACACCGGCCAGGACAGCGAGCCGCTGTACCTGGATCTCCGATGGACCAAGGAGGTCGCGAACAGCGAGAAGAGCCTCGACCTCAACCACGCCAGGTTTCGCAGCGACATCGCCACGCTGGCCGCCCCCGTTCATGGCTTGGCCAAGGACGAGTTGGAGGGCGAGGACCTTCGCCAGTTCAAGCTTGCCCGGCGTCTGAAGCGAGCGGCCATCGCCGGCCTCGCGATGCTTACCGTGATAGCCATCGCCGCTGGGGTTGTCGCCCTGATCCAGAAGGCTGAAGCTGTCCGCGAAGAGCAACGCGCCAGATCGGTCGCACGAGCGTCTGACGCCCTCAACCTCGCATTCGTAGAGACTGACCTATCGGCCCTGCTCGCCTTGGAGAGCGTTCGGGTCGCCAACACCCCAGACGCCAGGGGAAGTCTCGCCAGCGTGCTCTCTCTCCCGACCCGATTCCTGCAGAGAACAGACGAACATGATGCATCAGTCACTGCGATCGCCTTCAGCGCGGACGGTCGAGTGGCGGCCACTGGCGACGACTCCGGAGTAATCAGGGTGTGGGACGTGCGCGTCGAACCGTTGGAGTCGCCGCAGGCCGCGGTGCGCACCACGGCTGACCTCGCGGTGGACGATGCCATCCAGGAGTTGTTCGTGTTCGATGATGCTGATGGCATCACGATCGAAGTCGTCGGCGCATCTGGCGATCTGTTTTCCGTTGATGTCGTCGCCGGCTCGGTTGAGGCCATCCTTGCTCCGCAAGCCTTCGACCCCGCTGCCCTCAGCCCGGAAGCCAACTTCCTGGCCGGAACGGGCAGTGACGGGTTCCTGTACGTGTACAAGATCGTGGGGACCGATGAGGGCCTGAGCTTCGCCGAGGTGGACGTCATCGACATAGGCACTTCGACGGTCACCGAGCTCACCTTCAGCCCCGATGAGGAGACCCTGGCGTGGGGTTACGAGAAAACGGGCCTGTTCGTTCTCTGGAGCGAGGGCTCGGAGCCCGAATCGGTTCAGCTCTCATCCGACGTGACCAGCATCGCGTTCAGCCCGGACAATACGACCGTTGCGGTCGGAGAAGCTCAAGGCATTATCACGCTCATCGATCGCACGGACCTTTCGTTGAAGAGCGAGGTGGGTCCGCGGCCTACCAATGAGGCTGTTGACCTCGCCTTCAAACCGAACTCAGATGGAGTCGATGACTTCACGCTCGCCTCCGCCCACAGCAACGGTGACATCATTCTGTGGACGGTCATTCCTGAGGCAGGCCTTGAACCGGTTGGCTTTGCCGAAGATACCCTGCGCGGCCACAAGGAGGTTGCAACCGCCGTGGCGTTCGCGCCCGACGGGCGCATTGCCTCGGGGAGCTTTGATGGCGAAGTGATTTGGTGGCTCGAGTTTGCCCAGCCTTTGCTCGGAGAATCGCTCACGACCACCAGCGGCGTGACTGACATGTTCGACGCAGCATTCGTCGACCCAGATCACGCCGTCGCGTTCGACGAAGACACGGTCTGGGTTTGGAATCTGAGTTCGTCCGAGAACACCGACATCCTCGACGGAGAAGAGGTCTCGTCGCTCGACGCGGCCAACGGGTCGATCGTCGTCGGCCTGATGGACGGAAGCGCGCTGGTGTTGCGACCTGATGGGACCGAAGTTGCCCGCCTCGGTCCGGCGCATGAGGCGCCTGTTGCCATCGTCGCAATGTCGAGCGATGGCAGCGAAGTTGCCACGGTCTCCTCTCGGGAGGGAGCCCGAAGCATGGTGATCTGGGACCTGGCCTCGAATTCGGAGCGAGTTCGGTCGACGCTGCCAGAGGGTTTCGAACCAGTGACCGCCCT
>QIDH01000003.1 GCA_003229305.1 Acidimicrobiia bacterium
CGATTCGCAACGAGATCCTGTATCGCAACGATCGAGTTGAGGCCGTCGGTAGCCCTGTAACCATCCAGGACGACGTGTTCGACCGGTTGCGTGATCCGTCCGATCCAACGTCAGGTGTTGGCAGGCCTCCAGTGGCCCAAACGTTCTCAGTTGACGGCGAGATATTCACGGTCATGGTGAACCACCTCAAATCGAAGGGCTCCAGCTCTGCGACGGGTGATGATCTCGACCAGGGCGACGGGCAGGCCGCTTACAACGCCACAAGGGTTGCTCAGGCAGAGCGGGTGCTCGAGTTCGTCGATGAGCTCGTTGCCTCGACCGGCGATCCGGACGTGCTGGTGATCGGAGACTTCAATTCGTACGCGAAGGAGGATCCGGTGGTGGCGATGGAGACCGAGATGGAGAACCTGCTGGATGAGGTCGATGACCCGTACTCGTTCAACTTCTTCGCCTCGTTCGCGGCGCCGTTCATCGGTCGAGGAGCCCTCGAGCAAGCCTTCGCGACGGAATCGTTGGAGGATGGTGTCGAGGACGTGAAGTTCTGGCACATCAACGCCGACGAACCTCGCTTCCTGGACTGGTTCGATCCGACCAGGGTTGCACCAGGCCCGTATCGGAGCTCAGATCATGACCCGCTGTTGATCGGCCTCGAGCTTGGCCATGACGATGACGGCGAAGACGACGGCGGCGAATAGCCGCTGCCAGTAGTGAAAATCCAAGAGGCCCGACTTCGGTCGGGCCTCCTTTGGATTTGCCGTTGATGTGAGTTAGTTGATCTCGTGTGGCAGGGGGCTGCGGAAGGCCCGCAGGTAGGCGAAGGGCGTAGCGGCTCCAAAATTCGAAACTCTCGACGTGTAGACATCCGCATGTCGTTCGACCTGCCGGGCGAACAGGCTCTTGTCCGCCCCAGCTCGCATCAACGGGCCCCAATGTCTGTTGACCAGGTTCCCCGATTCGATCGCCAGGGGGGCAATCTGGGAGTCGAGTTTTGAGAGTTCTTCCCGCAGGCCGCTCAGGTCGGCTTCCAACTTGGATGTGTCGATCTTCTTGTCCGATCGCGCCTTCAGTTGAATGAGCCGTAGATCGGCCTGTTCGGCCTCGAGATCTTCCTTGCGGACCATCAGGCCCGCCAATTCCCTTTCTCGCTTAGCGAAGTCTTCCAACGCCGCGACCTCTTCTTCCAACTCGTGGATTATGAGGGCGGTCCGCCAGCGCAGGGTGGCTTTGGAAACGAGGACGTCGCCGAACAGATGGTCGCCGACGTAAAGGATCTCGTCGCCAGACAGCCCCAGGCTTTGCTCTACGTCATGGGCATTGCCGCCGAAGTAGACGCCGCCAGGCTCAATCGCCTCGAAGTGAGGACGAAGCAGAGCTCGGTCGAGATCCACGATCTCATGGAGGCGGTTCTTGCCGAGGAAGAAGCCGGGTTTGGCGGCGGAGACGATCACCACGTCGAAAAGGTCACGCCAGGTCTGACCGTCGCCCATGTGTGGGTCGAAGGTGATCTGCATGATCTGCGATGCGTACTCCCACTCCGAATTGGTTATGAGCAGGAGCTTCTTGCCTGCGGCCCGCTGGTCTAGCAGTGTGGAGACGACTGCCGGGTCCATGTCGATGAAACGATCGGGGTCGGCGAGTATTTCGGCCTTGAGAGTGCCCTCGAGGTGAGCGGCGTCAAGCGCGCCTCGCACGATCCGGTACAGGTCGTCATAACCGACCACCTCAGGGATGTCCCCCTGGTCGGCGAGATCGACGACCTGAGAAAAGAGGATGGCTTCTGACATGCTGAACATTGTGTTGAGGAACAGCCAGCGATCTTCTGCCAGGTCCACGACCGCGTTGCTGTAGGTCTTGCGCATCTGGCGGTGCTCGATGGGACGGGTGCCGTGTTGGCCGCGGATCACATACCCGAACCGCGTGACCTTGAGAAGATTGCCGAGCTCCAGGTCGATGGTCAGTCCTTGAATGACCAGGCTCGGATCGAACTCGAGATCCTCCACCGGCCAGCCGCGGTTGGCGATCTGGAGCTTGGCGTGGTGATAGGCCCTGCGCTCCCATTCGCGGGTCGTGTAGCGGACGAGCGTGTAGTCGAGGTCGTAGCCGATCGCGTCAATCGACCGCAAATTCAACGTGCGGTTGGCATAGATCTGCCGGTGGTTGGTCGGATCATGATTCTCATGTTTGTTCACAGGCCGAATGCTATCGCTTGAATCGGACGTGAGCGCCGGTGTTGGGCCGCGGGCTTTCCTGAGGCAAACGTCCGTCAGATCGATATCACAATCAGGCCTGGCAGGCCGTCGAAATCGTTGTCTTGGGTTACCACGGGAAGATCGTTGGCGATGGCCGTGGCGGCGATCCAAGAATCGTTGATGGGCATTCGCTTTCCATCGGACCGGAGTCGAGCGACCAGCCCCGCCCAAGCTGACGCCACATCGTCGTCGACTGGGAGCGGTTCAATCATCGAGGCGAGTTGCAGGGTCGTCAGGCGAAGCTGGCGGATGTCAGTGTCTGTGGCCATCAGGACGCCCAGTCGAAGCTCACCGATCGTAACGGTCGAAACCATGAGTTCATCCGGCGGTTCAGACGCAAGAGGTCGCCCTGACTCGCGGGCGATGAACAGGGATGTATCAGCGAGCCCAGTAGTCATTCTGGAAAGAGGTCGTCGGTTGTGTCAAGCAAGACGTTGGCGAGTTCGTCGGCCAGTTGGCGGTCGGCCGCGCCTTTGTCCAAGGCACTCAACAGTGTCGCGGTTGGAATGGCTGTCCCTCGTCGGGAAAGTGGGACCAGCTGGGCGACGGGGCGTCCACTGACGGTGATCCGCACAGATTCACCGCCTTCAACCCGCCGCAGTACGGCGCTCACATCGTTGCGTAGTTCTCTAGACGGTAAGTCGATCATGCTACGATTGTAGCAGAGTTGCGACATAGATGGCGGAGAATCGCGAATGTGGCCGCCTGCTAGCTTCTGCGCGGGAATCGCGGAGGAAACCGAATGTCAGATCTACCAGAACTCCTGGAACGAAACCGTGTCTTTACGAGCGGGTTCGCCGACGGAGATCTTCTCGCAAGGCCACGCCTTTCGGCTCTGGTGCTCACATGCCTGGACCCGAGGGTGGACCCGGCTCGGTTCTTCGGGTTGGAAACTGGAGATGCGGCCGTGATGCGCAATGCCGGCGGGCGAGTTACGCCAGGCATCCTGCGCGATCTGGCGGTGATCGGCTTCCTCGGAGCCAACCTTCCGGGTGGCGACGTGACCCAGCCGGAGCTTCTAATCGTGCACCACACAGACTGCGGGACGGCGCTCCTGGCAGAGCCCGACGCCCAGAAGGTGATGGCAGAGCGGCTCGGCATCGAGCCTGACGAGGTGGAGGCCATGGCGGTCGTCGACCCTGCTGAAAGCTTGAGAGTAGACATCGAACGGCTTCGCGATACGCCAGGCGTGCCTGACCAACTGGTGGTATCCGGATTTGTCTACGACGTCACAAATGGGCTGGTCAGCCAGGTCATGGCACCAAATCCATTTCGTTGATGACACGCCAGGCGGGTTTCGGGCCTGGCACCCGGAACCCGCCTGGAGATCGTTAGGCGAGTTCGATT
>QIDH01000012.1 GCA_003229305.1 Acidimicrobiia bacterium
GCTGACCTCGTCCTCTTCAGCGGAGGAAAGGAACTGCGAGGCCCCCAGGCCAGCGGGTTGATCGTAGGTCGCGCCGACCTGATCGAGGCTTGCGCAGCGAACGGCGCACCCAACCAGCGGCTCGTCAGGGCCATGAAAGTCGGCAAGGAGGAGATCGCAGGTCTCCTCAAAGCCGTTGAACTGTACGTACAGCAGGACCATGACGCCGAGCTGGCCAGGCGTGAAGGTATCTGCGCCTCCTGGATCACAGACCTCTCCAGCATGTCGGGTATTTCGGCCCGACGGACCTGGCCAGGCGAGGCCGGCCAACCAACGCCTCGGGTCCTCATCGAAATCGAGTCTGACTCCCCCACTACCGGCCGCGAACTCGAGGACCGCCTATGGGAAGGCGACCCCAGGATCGCGGTGGCAGCAGGAGGCGAGACCGGTTTCTACATCACGCCGGAATTCTTGGCTGACGATGAGGTCCAGATGGTCGTAGATCGCATCGGCGCGCTCCTGACCGTCACCAAGCCATGAGCATCGATCCACCGCCAGACAACAGGTGCATTGACCGCCGAACGGAGAGCCGCAGTGTCTGAGCGATTGCAGGACAAGGTCGCCATCATCACAGGAGGCGCCTCGGGTGTAGGGGAAGGTGGAACCCGTGCCTTTGCCGAAGCGGGTGCGATCGTCGTGATCGCAGACCTCAACCAAGAACGAGGAGAGGCCCTGGCCGGCGAGCTCAGGGAGGTGGACGGTCGAGCCATCGCAGTACGGACCGACGTAACCGAAAGCGACTCGGTCGCGACCCTGGTAGCCGAGGTCGTTGATCGGTTCGGACGTGTGGACGCGCTCTTCCACTGCGCGGCGGACGCCCGCTTCATCAACTCGTCGGATCGGAGGATCACCGAACTTCCCGAGGAGACCTGGACGAGGATGATCGATCTTCTGCTCACCGGCACCTTCCGCGTCCTCAAGGCAGTCGGACGCCAGATGATCGCCCAGGGTCACGGGTCGATCATCCTCTGCGGGACCGCAGACGCAATCATCGGAATCGACGGGTTCGACTCCTACGTCGCGGCCAAGGGAGGCGTTCTCTCGCTGACCCGCTCGGCCGCCGTTGGCTTGGCCAAGGACGGAATCAGGGTCAACATGGTCTGCCCCAGCTTCGTGGACACCGAGGCCCAACAGGAGTGGATGGACGGGGAGCAAGGCAGGGCAGCAATCGAGCGGATGCACCTACTAGGACTCCCCGAACCAATCGACATCGGGCGGTTTGCCGCTTTCCTGGCCAGCTCCGAAGCACGGTTCGTCACTGGGGGGATCTTCCCCGTTGACAGCGGATACCTTGCTTTCAAGGCCAAACAAGACGTGGTCGAAGCCATGGGCGAGTACCGCCCTACGTCGGATGCAGAAGGAGACTGAATCTTGTCAACTCTCCATTCAGCGAGCAGCTGCCGATGAACGACACGCAAGCCGGCACGGCGATCGAGGGACACGGAATTGCCGTCGTCGGCGCGGGGTCAGGCATTGGACGCGAGACCGCCTTGCTGCTGGCCGCCAAGGGAGCAGTCGTCGGATGCGTCGACGCGGACGGCGACACAGCCGAGGCGGTCGCCTCCGAGATCACCACAAATGGCGGATTGGCATTGGGTCTGGCGGCCGACGTCCGGAACTTGCCCGATATCGAGGCTGCCCTCGAACGAGTCGAGAAGGCGGCCGGGCAGCTCCACGGCGTGATCAACAGCGCAGGTGTGACAGGCCAGCTTGGGGTGCGGAGCCACGAGTTCGACCTCGAGGACTTCGACAGGAGCTATGAGATCAACCTGCGCGGCGCTCTAATCGTGAGCCGGGCAGCCATCAACCGGATGCTGCCACATGAATACGGGCGGATTGTGCACATCTCCTCGATCGCCGGCAAAGAGGGCAATCCGGGCATGGTCGGGTACTCGGCGACCAAGGCGGGCCTGATTGGCATGGTCAAATGCCAGGGAAAGGAGTACGCCGAGGACGGGATCACGATCAACGCCTTGGCCCCCGCAGTGATCGGCACACCTTTCATCGAGTCACAGCCGCCAGAAGTGGTCGAATACATGACCGCTCGGATCCCGATGGGTCGGGTCGGAGGGGTTCAGGAGGCCGCCGAAATGCTGTCCTGGATGGTCTCGCCCGCCTGCTCGTTCACGACGGGATTCACCTTCGACCTGTCCGGCGGCCGTGCCACATACTGACCCGGATTCGCCAGACCGGTCCACGACGGACGCGACGCTCTATTGCTATCCACACGAATTCGTCAACGCGCCGACCGACCACATGCGATCGGTTCTCGCTCGTGCCGGTTGCAATTCCCTGACCGTTGCAACCGTCTATCACACTGCGCGAGACCTGCTCCCTCACGGCCAGAAGGGCCGGCTCGCCTACTTGGAAGGCGGGGTGACCTATTTTCGGCCAGAGCTCAGCCGATATCCCGGCTTGTTGCAACCCAAACCAAGCGCGCTCTGCGACGAGACCGATCCCCTGGGCGACGTCGTAACCGCCGCCGCCGATTGCGACACTGCGGTAACCGCGTGGGTCGTGTACCTGCACAACACACGATTGGGCAAAGCCGTTCCAGAGACAACCATCATGAACGTTTTTGGGGACCGCATCCTGTCCATCCTCTGTCCGGCGAACCCGCAAGTCGGCCGGTACGTGGAATCCCTGACCGCTGACATCGTTTCGCGTGGCGTGTCGGCCATTGCCGCTGAGTCCCTGCACTTCCATCCACTGGAACACGGCTACCACCACGAGCGATACTTCATCGATCTCAGCGATCTGGCCAAATTCTTGATGGCGCTCTGTTTCTGCGACCATTGCCGCCTCGGCGCGAAAGCCGCGGGAATCGACGCGGGTGCGGCGGCCGCCCAGGTTCGCAGCGTCCTCGACACCGAGTTTGCTGTCGGCGGCGGAGACCTCGAACCCTTCGACCTCGCCATGGTGGAATCTCGGTGCGGGCCTTCCACCGCGGAGTACGTCGCAAACAGAGATGTGACTGTCGAGTCGTTGGTGCGCCGAACGGCGAGTATCACCACAGCTGGGGGTGTGGATCTCGAAGTGATCGATCCAGCGGGGTCTCTTGACGAGGACCTGGAGGTGGGGTTCCTCCATACCGCCGCTATGCCGACTCGACTCCAGGAGTCCGTCTCGACCAACGCGGTTCTTGCCTACGGCTCCTCGGGCACCAACATCCTCGGGCGATACGCAACCCAAGTCAACGTTGACCAGATCCGCGCCGTGATGCGGCCGATGTTTCCCGACTGCTCGTCCAGCGACGACTTGGTTCAGCGGGTTCGTGATGCCAGACAATTCGGGATCCGACGATTCGGTTTCTATCACTACGACCTCATGCGCCTCCAAGCCCTCGATTGGATCAACGATGCGCTCGAGGCCGAGCATTCCGGGTGCCGGCAATGACGCCCGGTCCTTCGAGTTAGGAAGAAACCCATGTGTCTGTCAATAACTCTTCCAGAGTCGTTTCAATGAGTGGGGATCTAGCCGGCAGGGTCGCCGTTGTCACCGGCGGTGCGTCT
>QIDH01000005.1 GCA_003229305.1 Acidimicrobiia bacterium
GTGCGGCTCGGCGTCATCGACCGGACCGTTCAGGCGGCAATAATTCTGCTGGCCGCGGTCACGACCACCGTTGCTCCGATCCTGTTCCGACTCATCGCGCCCCGTCTGGTCGATTCCGCGCCAGACGCGGTGACAGAGCGGGGATAGCCGACGCTGAGGCGCCACCAGGCGCGGGTCCGAGTTCAGATTCCGTGGCGATACCAGGGTGCGGTGTCCGGAGGCAGCGATGGGTCCCCGAGGATGAGATCTGCGGCCTTTTCGGCCAGCATCATCACCGGCGCGTAGATATTGCCGTTCGTGACATATGGCATGGCCGAGGCGTCGACAACCCTGACACCCTCGATCCCGTGAACCTTCATCGTCAGCGGATCGATCACCGAAAGATCATCGGTGCCCATCCGGCACGTGCCGGACGGATGTAGTGCAGTTTCGGCGTCATTCGCCACCCATACGAGAATCTCGGCATCGGACTCCACGCTCGGCCCTGGGGAGATCTCACCGGCATCGAACGCTCCCATGGCAGGTTGGCCCAGTATTTGCCTCGTGACCCGAATGGCCTCGATCCACTCTCGGCGATCCTGGTCGGTTGAGAGGTAATTGAAGCGCAAGGCAGGGTGGTCGCGAGGATCGGTCGAGCGGATCTTGACCGATCCTCTGGCATCCGAATACATCGGGCCGACGTGGACCTGATAGCCGTGCCCGCCGCCGCTCGAAGTGCCGTCGTAGCGGATCGCAATAGGGAGGAAATGAAACATCAGGTTCGGATAGGTGACGCGGTCGTTCGATCGCACGAACCCGCCTGCCTCAAAATGGTTTGTCGTCCCAGGCCCGCGCCTGAAGAGCCACATGAGGCCGATGAGTGGACGCCGCCACCAGGCCAGCCATGGCTGGATCGAAACCGGTTGTTTCGAAGCATGCTGCACATACACCTCGAGGTGGTCCTGCAAGTTCTCCCCGACGCCTGGGAGATGGTTGACCATGTCGACGCCAAGGGGCCGCAGCTCATTCGCATTGCCGACGCCGGACAGCTGGAGGAGCTGGGGTGAGTTGAAGGCTCCACCACACAGGATCACCTCGGCGGTCCCAACCGAACGTCTGGTCCCACCTACCGTGTACTCGACGCCGGTGGCCCGCTTGCCTTCGAACACGATCCGGGTGGCGAGGGCTCTGGTCGTCACATCCAGGTTCGGTCGTTTCTTGACCGGATGGAGGTAGGCGCGCGATGCAGAAAGCCGTCGACCCCTATGTATGTTGCGGTCGAATCTGGCGAACCCTTCCTGCCTGAACCCATTCACGTCATCGACCACTTCGTATCCGGCCTGCTGGGTGGCCTCAAAAAATGCCCCGAACAACGGGTTCGTTGCGGGACCGCGCTCGAGTATGAGTGGTCCGTCCTGGCCCCTCCATTGGTCACCACCGGCCAGGCAGGTCTCCATCCTCTTGAAGTACGGAAGGCAATGTGCGTAGTCCCAGGTCTCCATACCAGGGTCGGCGCCCCAACGCTCGAAGTCCATCGGGTTGCCCCGTTGAAAGATCATGCCGTTGATCGATGAGGACCCGCCGAGCACTTTGCCGCGGGCGTGATAGACCCGGCGCCCGCCGAGATGGGGTTCGGGTTCGGACTCGTATTTCCAGTCGTAGAAACGGTTGCCGATGGGCAAGGCCAGCGCGGCCGGCATATGGATGAACACATCCCATGGGTAGTCGGGACGGCCGGCCTCGAGTACGAGCACTCGCTTGGACGAATCGGCCGAGAGCCGATTGGCGAGCACGCTACCCGCCGAACCGCCTCCGACGATGACAAAATCGTAACAATCCTCCATGTCCTCGTCCTCGGCTGGCGGTGAATCTGTCCGCCGCTGAGGATCGTTGCGACCGCTCTGAGCGTCAAGCCGACGGGCGAATACTCAAACATCACCGGAAACAGTCTCAGGGCTGAGGCTTCGGTACACATCGATCGCGAATGCCGTGTTCATCACGAACACGCTCGCGAACATCAGCCAATAGAGGTTGGGCTCAGACTCCTTGATTCCGAACTCGACGAATGTGAGGCCGAAGGCTCCAACCAGCCACAGGGCACCGAGGCCCTGTTTGATCCCACCGATCAGGTATCCAAGGCCCGGGATGAAGAAGTTGGCGATGGCGGCGACCGTTCTGCGCTGCATGGTGTCCTTTCGTTGGTGCGGGATCCAGGCTATAGGCCCTGAGTCGACGAAGTAATACCTAGACGTACCTGTTACATATCGAATAGTCTGGAGCATGATGGTTGATGCACTAACAGCCATACTGAAGACGGTCCGTATGACAGGTTCAGTGTTTTCGAGAGCCGAATTGGGAGCGCCGTGGGCCGTCGAGTCCGGGCAACTCGGATTCGGAATCTTCCACGCCGTCGTGCGAGGTTCGTGTTGGATGCGAGTGGAGGGTGGCGACCCGTTCCACCTCGAGCGAGGTGACATCGTGCTGGTTCCGTCTGGAGCGAACCACATCTTGTCCGACGTTTCCGATGGGCGGCCGGGCCGAGTTGGCTTTGAGGGCGCGGTTGACGAGGACGGAATGGGAAGGCTGACCATCGAAGGCGATGGCCCTCACACCAGCCTTCTATGTGGCACAGTCGAGTTCGATTCGGATCCGATCCATCCCACCCTCTCGCAGCTTCCTGAAGTCATCCATGTCGGCGGAGCGGGCAGCGAGGCGGCATCATTCGTTGAGACCTGCATCCGGCTGATAGCAGGAGAGATCGCCGGAGGCGGCCAAGGTTCGGAGACGGTCGTTGCCAGGCTCACCGACGTCATCATCGTGTATGCCCTTCGGGAGTATTTGGGAAACCTCGAGCCCGGTCACGGCGGTTGGCTCGGGGCCCTCGGAGACCCACATATCAGCCGGGCCCTCGCCCTCATCCACACCGACCCAACCCACCTCTGGACGATCGCAGAGTTGGCCCGCAACGTCGGCATGTCGCGGTCCAACTTCTTTGCGCGGTTTCGCGATCTGGTCGGCGAAACCCCGGGTCAGTACCTCACAAGATGGCGAGTTCACCTGGCCGCCCGCCTGTTGAGGCAAGGAGACAAATCGGTGGCAACTGCCGGACGGGCGGTCGGATATGCAACGGAAGCCGCGTTCTCGAACGCCTTTCTTCGTATGACGGGAATGCGCCCAGGCGCGTACCGCCGGTCGGCAGCCTGACCCACCGACAGAAACGTTCATATAGCTTCGCGGCATACCCGCCCTCGATTCGAACGGCTTGGGAGTAGTCGGTCACAACCGAAGATTCGAGCTTTCCGCAACGTTCGTTGTACAATGGTGTGATGGCACGAAAGCGTGAGTACAACCGAGCAGCGGTCCTTGACGCGGCCGTCGAAACGTTTTGGCATCAGGGGTT
>QIDH01000018.1 GCA_003229305.1 Acidimicrobiia bacterium
CGCGACTTGGCCCTTGCGGAGGGCGGAACCGCTGGCGCGACAAACGAACCGACATCAAATCGCGGCCGCAAAGGGTTCGGCACCCGCGAGCGTGCGGAAAGCGGAAAGCGGAAAGCGGAAAGCGGACCAAAAGGCAGGACCGCAGCGCCAACCAACGAGCCATAGGGCAACGGCGAGCATGCGGAAAGCGGATCGCGGAAAGCGGATCGCTGACTCATCGGTCTACGTCTCCGAGCACGAAGTCGAGCGAACCCATGATCGCGATGATGTCTGGGATGATCGCCCCCTCCAGGATCCAGGCCAGCATCGAGATGTTCGAGTACGACGCCGAACGGATCTTGAGCCGGTATGGGCCGGATCCGCCTTCCGAGACCACGTAGTAGCCCATCTCGCCTTTAGGGTTCTCGGCGCGCACGTATGCCTCACCCTTCGGAACCTTGATGACCTTGGGAACCTTCGCCTGGATGGGTCCTGATGGCAGGCCGTCGATGGCCTGGTTCACGATCTTGGCGGCCTCGCGGATCTCTTCGAGCCTGACCAGCCACCGGTCGTAGCAGTCGCCGTTGGATCCGACCGGGATGTCGAAGTCGAATTGGTCGTATGGGAGGTAATTGGCCTTCTTGCGAAGGTCGAAATCGGTTCCAGAAGCTCGCAGGTTGGGGCCCGAAACCCCGAAACTGGCGCCCACCTCCACAGGAAGCACGCCGATCCCCTTGGTCCTGGCGATGAAGATCTCGTTGCCTGCCACCAGGTCTTCGATCTCGTCGCAGGTTTCCAGCACCTTGACCATCGCATCCCTGGTCTCGGCCAGGAACCCAGCAGGCACGTCCATCGACGTCTTCTTGGTGGTCGGCCCTGACCCGTACGCAGGCTTGATGCCTCCGATACGGTTGAAATTGGGATGGAAACGCCCGCCGGTCACAGACTCCAGGAGGTCGAGCACCCTTTCGCGCTCACGCAGGGAAAAGAACAGCGGCGTGGCCGCGCCAAGCTCGAGAGGGTATGAGGCCATGAAGATCAAGTGACTGGAGATTCTGGCCATCTCGGTGAGCACCAGACGCACCCACTGGGCCCGCTCTGGCGCCTCGACGCCCATGAGGCGCTCGGCAGCCACGATGAAAGGGATCTCGTTGGCGAAGCCAGACACCCAGTCGATCCGGTTCACGATCGAGGTGATCTGGGGATACGTGCGCACCTCGGCCAGCTTCTCGTAGCCACGATGCATGTAGCCGATGACCGGCCTGACATCTGTGACCTTTTCTCCATCGACGTTGGCGATCAGGCGCAGCACGCCGTGGGTCGAGGGATGCTGAGGACCGATGTTGAGCGTCATATCCGGGGTTTCGATTTCTACCGAAACGGCAACCTCGGAAATCTGGAAGTTCATGTCCTGATCGATCACCACGTCACGCCCCCGGGTTCTCGGTGCTGGGAGGCATGTCTTCCACGTCCACCTTGCCAGGCCATGGTTTGACTTCTCGGCTCAGCAGCGGATAGGACTTGCGCAGCGGATGCCCGGTGAAAGCGTCAGGCAAGTAGAGGGGGGAGAGGTCGGGATTGCCAGGGAAATCGATTCCGAACATTTCGTGGGATTCACGCTCGTGCCAGGCGGCCCCTTGGAAAACATCGACAAGTGAGTCGATGGATGGCGCTTCTTTGTCGAGGTTGGTGGAGAAGATGACGAGGTTGCCATCGGTCAGGTCGCCGAGCGCACACAAAACCTCGTAGCGCTCCTCAACCTCTTCCTTGGGAGCATCGCCCACCGAGACCTCGTTGGCCCAATCGACCGCAGAGAGCCATGAGAAGAAGTTGAGTTCGAAGTCGTCACGGGCCGAGGTAACGGCACCGACCCAGGCGTCGGGTTCTACGTACACCTTGATCGTTCCGTACTCGGTGGAATGCGAAAGGGCCCCAACCGCTTCTGCAATAGAGGCGGCGTATTCGGCCAGCGGGTCCGGCTCGGTTGTTTCGGCCTCGGCCGCCGCTTGGGTATCAGACGGGTTCGTGGTCACGCGCCTGCCACTTCTCGCGGATGTTTTCGTTCTTGATCTTCTGCTGGAGCATCACGATGCCCTCCATCAGCGCCTCTGGGCGAGGGGGGCAGCCGGGGATGTAGACATCGACGGGGATGAGCTGGTCGACGCCTTTGGTGACGGAGTACGAATCCCAGTACGGGCCGCCGCAGTTGGCACACGAACCCATCGACAGCACGTATTTGGGTTCTGGCATCTGGTCGTAAAGTCGTTTGACGGCGGGCGCCATCTTGTCGGTGACCGTGCCGGCCACGATCATCAGGTCCGCCTGGCGGGGCGAGGCCGGCAACGGGATGATGCCGAACCGCATGAAGTCGTACCTGGGCCCTGAGGCCGCCATCATCTCGATCGCACAGCAGGCCAGGCCGAACTGGAACATCCACAGGGAGTATCGGCGTGACCAGTTGAGAAAAAACGAGACCGGCTTCAACCCGCCGAACTTTTCAGCGACTATTCCCACGCCAGGACACCTTTGCGAATTGCGTACAGCAATCCTTCGAGGAGGGTCAGGATGAAAATCACGATCGCCACCAGGCCAGGGACGCCAAGATCCTCGGAGATGATCGCCCACGGGAACAGGAATACAGCCTCGATGTCGAACAGGACGAACAGCAGTCCGAACACGTAGTAACGCACGAAGGTCTGGCTCCAACCACCGCCGACCGGGTCGACGCCGCATTCGTAGGTGAGCAGTTTTTCGTACGTGGGGTTGGAGGGACGCAGCATGTAGGTCATGCCGAGAATTGAGACGACGAGAACGAGCCCAAACAGGCCGAAGCCTGCGACCGTGATGTAGTCCTCGAAGTAAGGGCTCACTGGGTCTCCGCCCGTCGCTTTCCGCATGCAAAGGTCGGGCACCCGTCCGAAGAACTCAGCCCGTCCGCGTAGGAAAGCGGCCTTCCCTCCACGGCGCCGGTGAGTATAGGGATCAACCCCCCGCCGCCGAATTCATCCCTGGTTTCCGCTTCGCGCAAGATCCGAGAGTTGCGAAGCAACTCTGTTAGAGAGCGAAGCGAACGGCAACTACAGAGGATCGTGGTAGTCGGGGTGCGCGCAACGCCCTAGAGTTTGCGCAGCAAACTCTGCTAGGGCTTGGCCCGCCATGGCCAAACCGGCAGCTACAGCCAACCGTGCTGGTGAAGGTGGGTCTGCAACTTTGATGACCTGACCGGAACCATCTCGGGCGAGACGTGGCGTACCGCTAGCGTGGCTGGATGTCTGATATTCGGGTGCCTGACCATTCTGGCGGGTCGATCCTCAACGTCATCGCTGAGATCGAGAGACGTCTGCTCGGCGATGCTCCCTCCCCCGGCCTGCACCCTGAGTTGGCTGCGCTCGTTCCGAAAGCCTCAACGTACGTACTGGTGCTGCTCGACGGCCTAGGGGACCACCAGCTCGACCATCCAGGCGCCAAAGGCCTCGCCGCCGATCGGGTCGGGACCGTGGACGCCCCTTTCCCGAGCACGACGTCGGTTGCGCTTGCGACGATTGGCACCGGTCTGCCGCCTCGTCGGCACGGGCTGATCGGCCACCTGATGTCGCTGCCCGGACTCGGAATTGTCAACACTCTCAAATGGATCGGTCGGCGAGGAACACCGGTCGACGCAGACACCACGGATTTCCTCCCAAGCCCAAACACGTGGGAGCGCCTGAGGGCCGGCGGTATCGAGCCGATCGCGGCCCAGCCTGGTGACTTCATCGGCAGCCCGCTGACCAAGATGGTCTACAGGGGTGCCCGCTTCGAACCCTTCTGGTCGGTCGACGATGCCGTCGACGCCGTGACGATGCTGGCAGGCGAGCCGGGGCGGTTCGTGTTCGCTTACCTGCCCCATGTTGATTTCGCCGCGCACGTCGCAGGTCAAAGCTCGTCGATGTACGACCAGGCGATTGGAACGGTCGCCGATGTTTGGGAGGCGATGGCCGCCCGCCTGCCACAAGACGCCGTGATGATCGGGACCGCCGACCACGGTCACCTCGATTTCCGAGAGGAACACAAGGTCATCCTGAGTCGTGAAACGGTTGGCGATCTAGAACTGTTCGGCGATCCTCGCGCCTTGTACGCACGCGGCACTCCCGACGAAATCGAGCGCCTCGCCCAAGAAATCCCTGCGACCTGGCACCCGCTGTCGGAGATGGAATCCTGGCTGGGAGAAGGTCCTGCGCATCCCGATCTCGCCAAGCGTCTGCCAGACGGAGTTTTCCTGGCTGACCAGGAGAAACTGATCCTTCCGAGCCGCATGGACAAACGTCTCATCGGGTACCACGGGGGGCTGTCGCCAGAGGAAGTCAGAGTCCCGCTGCTCGTCGCCGGATAGTCGCTCCGGGAGATGGGTGGAATCGAAGAGTGGGCCTGTTGGTTGGTCGAAACAGAAGGACGAGGAGGAAAGGCCGATAATGGAACCGCTCGATGTAGCAATGCTGGTGCTGAGGATTTGGGCCGGAGTCGCAATCCTTCTGCACGGGGTGAATCACGCCAAGAGCCTCGAGGGCACAGCCGGATGGTTCGAAAGCGTCGGCTTCTCCAGCGCCAAACTTCAGGCCCTCGCCTCCGCCGTTGTCGAGATCGGGGTTGGTGTCCTATTGATCATCGGCCTGCTGACGCCTGTGGCTGCCGCCGGGTTGATCGCCACCATGTTCGTGGCCTTCTGGTCGATCCACCGTGCCAACGGCTTCTTCATCTTCCGCCCAGGCGAAGGCTACGAATACGTCGTGACGCTGGCGATGGTCGGCCTGGCAGTCGCCATCGCGGGCGCGGGAAGGGCATCGATCGACAATGCGCTCGGCATCGTCGACAACCTCGACGGCTGGGTCGGCGCAGCCATCGCCGGTGCAGGCCTCCTATCCGCCGCCGGCCAACTAGCCACCTTCTGGAAAAAGCCCGCCCCCACCAAGGAAGCGGCCTAACAAGCGTTCCTTAGGCTCGGCCGCGGGTATACCC
Organism: Acidimicrobiia bacterium; assembly: GCA_003229305.1. GTDB lineage: Bacteria > Actinomycetota > Acidimicrobiia > Spongiisociales > Spongiisociaceae > SZUA-232. The sequence goes on from QIDH01000018.1 coordinate 4,972, forward strand.
ACGCTATAGCCGAAAGTTCGCAGGCCGAAGGGGCGGCCCAACAACATCTCCTCCCCCCTCGACGAAGTCGAGGCTCCGAGAGTAGGAGGCACTTGGGGGAGGTGCCGCCGAGTCATTTTTCGACCGCGGAGGGGGCGGTACCCACCAGGAGAACCTGCCTCGAACCCGCCCAGCTATTCGGCCGCTTCGAGAACCCTTCGGGAGTTCTCGCCCAGGATCTTGCGGATGTCCGGCTCTGGCCAGCCTCGGTTGAGCAGCTCGTCGGTGATGGCCGGGTAGCAGCTGACATCTTCGAGTCCGGCGGGCAGCAGGGTCACGCCGTCGAAGTCTGACCCGAGACCGACGGCGCCGACGCCGGCGACCTCTGCGATGTGTTCGATGTGGTCGACAACATCGCCGACCGCGCCCCGTTCGAAATCCATCGAAGCCTCCAGCGCTGCTCGTGCGTCAGCCGCCTCTTTCTCGTCATGAACCTCGCGCTCGATGCGTCGCCACTCATCGAACATGTCGATCATCTGCAGAGCGGTCGAGCGGACAACGAATCCCGAAAAAAACACTGCCATAACCACTCCACCTTGCGCTCCGATAGCGGCCAGGACGTCGTCTGGGATGTTGCGAGGATGCGGTGCGAGAGCGTGAGCGTTGGAATGGGAGGCGATCACTGGCCTCTCGCTCACGTCGAGAGCGTCTCGCATCGTGCCGACCGAGACGTGCGCCAGATCGACCAGCACTCCGAGTTCGTTCATGGCCCGCACGACATCCTTGCCGAAACCAGTCAATCCGCCGTGGCGTTCGTCGTCGGTAGCCGAATCAGCCCACTCGGTTGTATCGGAATGGGTGAGGGTCATATAGCGAACACCACGTTCGGCCAGTCTCGCCAGGTTGTCGAGTGAGTTGTCGATGCTGTGACCACCCTCCGCCCCGAGCAGCGACGCGATCTTGCCCTGGCCGGTCGCGGTCCGGGCCTCAGCCGCCGACTTCACATCCTCCAGTCGATCGTCCCGATCAATCATCTCTTCGACGAGATCAATCTGGCGCATCGTCTCGGCGAACGGGTCGGAGATCGCGGCCGGCACATAGACAGACCAGAACTGGGCACCGACCCCGCCTTCAATCATCCGCCCGATGTCGGTATGAAAGTCAGGAAGCGGCCCGCTCGGATCGGCCACCGAAAGGTCGCTGTCCGCCTCAGAGCGAATCCTCCAAGCCAGATCGTTGTGCCCATCAACCACCGGCAGATCAGCGTGGATCCTCATCGCAGCTTCGG
>QIDH01000006.1 GCA_003229305.1 Acidimicrobiia bacterium
TGGCTTAACGGCTAAAAGGTACTCCGGGGATAACAGGCTTATGCCCCCCAAGAGTCCATATCGACGGGGGTGTTTGGCACCTCGATGTCGGCTCATCGCATCCTGGGGCTGGAGCAGGTCCCAAGGGTCGGGCTGTTCGCCCGTTAAAGCGGTACGCGAGCTGGGTTTAGAACGTCGTGAGACAGTTCGGTCCCTATCCGTCGCAGGCGCAGGAGATTTGAGAGGAGCTGTCCCTAGTACGAGAGGACCGGGATGGACGTACCTCTGGTTTGCCAGTTGTTCTGCCAAGAGCATGGCTGGTTAGCTACGTACGGAAGGGATAAGCGCTGAAGGCATCTAAGCACGAAGCCCACCTCGAGATGAGATCTCCCACCGGGATAACCGGGTAAGGCCCCTGGCAGAACACCAGGTTGATAGGCCGGAAGTGTAAGCACAGCAATGTGTTCAGCTGACCGGTACTAATAGGCCGAGGGCTTGGAATTGAATTCAAGCATTCATGCTCGCTATGGAGTCCTCGGGGTTCCCCGAGCTGACGATGACCGTTTGCAGGTTCGCCGATTCGGTGGATCTGAAGCGGTCGCCGTGAGATCGGTGAATGAGCGGCTCGAAAGTTTGTCCGGTGGCGATAGCGGCGGGGAACCACCCGTTCCCATTCCGAACACGGAAGTTAAGCCTGCCTGCGCCGATGGTACTTGGGTGGTAACGCCCTGGGAGAGTAGGACACCGCCGGGCTAAAAAGTAGAGGGTCGCCTCGATCGTGAGGCGGCCCTCATCTTATTGGCGCCTTGTCGGAGGCGGCTACCGTTGGGTAGACGGAGCGGGCCCTCCAGGGCTCGACCATCTGGCTGATGCTGGAAGAGGACGGAAACACGTGGCCCAAGGTAAGGGGAACCACCAGAGTGGAAACAGGCGTTCCGGACGCGGACCAAGTGGCACTGGCCGGGATCGTGTTGGCAAGAATGGCCGTTCTGGATCCGGTGCTCAACGAGGAGGGCAGGGTGGCCGAAAATCTGGCGGTCACGGCCAAGATTCGAGGCGTAAGGGGTCGAACCGCGGGCAAAGTGCGCAGCGGCGCGCCTTCAGCGTCGACGGAGGGCCTGGCAACCTTCCGAGGTGGCTCAAGGACGAGATTCTCCGGGTCACCCAGAACGATCGTAGGGAAGTGACACTCACACTCCTCTCGGAGGCTGCCGCCGAATTCGCCGAAGGGCATTTCGGCCCCGCCCACAGCAAGCTGCTGAAGGCCAAGCAGCTGAGCAGCAGGGCCACGGCAATTCGTGAGCTGCTCGGCCTAACCGCCTATCGACTCGACAAGTGGGACGAGGCACTCCGAGAGTTGAGGGCCTTTCGACGCTTGGCAGGCGACACCTCCCACATGCCGATCGAGATGGATGCGCTGCGAGCGCTCAGGCGGCCGGACGATGTTCACAAGACCTGGGAGTTGTACTCCGAGCTCGGAGGCTCACCGGCTACGGACGCCGAGGCCCGCGTGGTCTACGGGTCCTTCTTGATCGATGAGGGCCAACCGCGCTCCGCCTGGAACATCGTCAAACCCAAACGTCTGACCAAAGATGCCGATGAGTTTGAGCGCCGTCGCTGGTACGTGGCCGCGAGGGCTGCAGCTCTGGTCGGAGACCTCGAGACTGCCCGCAAGATCGCCACCGCTCTCGACGAGGCGGATGCAAAGATGGTCGGGCTACAGGAGTTACGCGACGAGATCGCTGAGGTCGCCGCCAGAGGTCTAGACGAGTAAACGGGAGAGATAATTAGTCTCCGATTCGGGGAATCATGGCTTGGCCTGTTCGCCAGCCGCCAAACCTGGGTTTGTCACACCCGTGTCCTACGTTCAACGAGTCCGCACTTCCTCACATTGTTGTACTGGCAGGCAAGCTGGCCGTGGAGCCTGAATTCAGGAATTTCGAATCTGGGGCTCGCCTGGCAAGGCTGCTGGTCACTGTTCGCTCTGAGAACCCGACGGTGCGCACTGACGTCGTTCCGGTGACTCTGTGGGATCCTGATGGCAAGTTGGCCGATCTCGAGCGTGGAGACTCGGTATGCGTGACCGGGACGCTGCAGCGGCGATTCTGGACCGACGGGAGCGGGAAACGGAGTCGGGTGGAAGTCATAGCCCACCAGGTCGTGCAGCCAGATCTCGCGCCCGTCTGACGTAGAGCACAATCGCCAGGCCCGGGGCCAGATGAGCCTGGGGAGCTCCGCCTCGACGCCAAAGCTACCCTGCCGGTCCATGCCACACGTAGCCGTAGCCGCGCCTTCCACACTCGCGGCGGACGCAGCTGCCGACGTTGCCAGGCGTGGGGGAAACGCGATCGATGCCGCGGTGGGCGCCGCTCTGGTATCGATGATCTCCGAGCCTGGTATATGTGCCCTTGGGGGTAGCGGGTTTGTCGCTATCGGAATGGCCGGCGAGCGGCCCTTCGTCCTCGATGGCAACGCCGCGATGCCGGGTCTCGGCCTGCCGCCGTCTGAGTTTGGCCACCGCAGCCGGATCGTGGAAATGGCCTACGGCGGGGGAGTGACAACCACCATCGGCCACGAGAGTGTGGCAGTGCCGGGTGGGCTGGCGGCGCTCGGCACGGCGATCGAGGACTTCGGAACGCACCCTTGGTCCGAGGTCGTGGCCCCAGCCGTTTGTGTCGCCGAATCCGGATTTCCGCTCTCGGCGGCGGCTGCCGAATACCTCACTCACAGCCACGATGTTGTCTTCGGATGGGATCCGGTCAGCCACAAGGCCGTCCATCGCCAAGATGGTTCAGTCAAGCGGCAGGGCGATCACGTGAATATCGACGGCCTCTTTGAATCTTTGCGGGAGATCGCACGGGATGGGGCCGGCACCTTCTACAAGGGGGATTTGGCCGGGCGGATTGTCGAGGACAGTGAGAGCAATGGCGGCCTGATCACCGCCCGTGATCTGCGCGAGTACGCGCCAGTCGCCCGGCCGTGTGTGTCCACGAAGATTGGTGCCTGGACGGTGTTCGCCAATCCCCCGCCGTCGGTGGGCGGCCCTGTCCTTTTGGCCATGCTCGAGCTGGCAGCCTCCGGTGGCGGCATTTCTGACGCGGTCGTGCATGCCCAAAGTGTGGCGATGCGATACCGCTCCGAGCGGCTCGACACTGCTGAGGACCTAACGGCCGAAACTAGGCGGATGATCGGTGCACTTGGAGACGGAACCATCGAAAGTTGGATCGGCTCGCCGTCGACCATTCATGTGAGCGCCGCAGATTCGCTCGGCAACACATGCGCCATAACGATGTCATCCGGGTACGGGTCTGGTGTGATTCCGGCCGGCACGGGAATCTGGATGAATAATTCTCTGGGCGAGGAGGAGCTCAACAGGCGTGGCTTTCATGCAGCGAAGCCCGGGGAGCGGCTGCCTTCCAACATGGCGCCAACCATCGTGCGGCATGGCGAGCGGTCGACCATCGCGATCGGCTCCCCTGGCGCCGACCGCATCACAACGGCCCTGCAACAGACCATTCTCGGCTTCGCCATCGCTGGGCTCTCCTTGCAAGACGCGATCGATGCACCCCGCCGTCACGTGGAGTTCGTCCCCTCTGGGATGCGCCTCGCCCATGAGCCTGGGGCCGGCGCAGCAGGGTTCGAGGCGCGACCCTATGAGGCGCTCGACATGTACTTCGGTGGAGTGACGTCTGCCGGATGGGACGTCGATGATGGCCTGAGCGCGGCCGCCGACCCTCGCCGGACCGGTGGGATCGTCGTGACCACAGATTGACTTTGTGATCGGACGAAGTGGCCTCAGTTGTAAATCGTTGCCCAGACCGCATCCAGGACGCGTATATTACGTCTCTGCGGTTTGGGAGGGATTTGGATGTTCAACAGCTTGAGGGGGCGCTCGCTCGGTGCGGTGTCCGTGGTTGTATTGCTGGCAGTTTCGATATTCGCGACCGGCGGGATCTCGTTCGCACAGCTCCCACCTGGAGGAACGTTCACTGACGACAACCTGAATGTTCACGAGGGCTATATCGAGGCGATCGCAGCGGCAGGGATTACAGCCGGGTGTGATGCCTCTGGGACGCTGTATTGCCCGTCGGACTTTGTGACCCGAGGCCAGATGGCCACGTTTCTGGCTCGTGCACTGGATCTACCAGCCTCGACGACGAACTGGTTCCCGGATGACGACGGCAGCACCCATGAGGCGAACATCAACGCCATCGCGGATGCGGCCATAACGCTGGGCCTGGCAGATGGCACGTTCAACCCGAATGGTTTCGTTCGCAGGGATCAGATGGCGTCCTTCCTCGCCAGAGGTATCCCTGGCCTGGATGTGGCGACCATGGACTACTTCACCGATGATGACGGAAACATCCATGAGGGCCCGATCAACCAGATGGCAGAGAACGCCATATCGCTGGGTTGCAATGCCGACGGCACCGAATACTGCCCAGATGACAATGTGAAGCGGGATCAGATGGCGTCATTCCTCGGCAGGGCCTTGGGTCTCGATCAGATAGTCCCTCCGCCCCCTCCGACCACAACGACATCGTCGACGACCACTACGACAGGTGGCTCGACTACCAGCACAGGTGGCACCACCACCACGACGATGGCGGCCCAGACATTCACCGTCTTCGTAAACGACAGTCTGACGTTTGCGCCCTCTTCATTGACGATTTCTGCGGGCGATTCCGTTTCATTCTCGAAAACCGGCACCGGAAATCACAACGTCGCATTCACCAGCGGGATTTCGGAGTCCAGCGGTGACCCGACCACAAGCCCGTTTACGTATCTAGTGACCTTCCCGACTCCTGGCACCTACACATATATCTGCGATATCCACGTGGGCGTAGGGATGACCGGCACGATCACGGTTACCGGCTGAAACCTCAGCACGCCGTTCTGGTGGGATCCCAGCATTCGCGTATGGCGTATGGTCCGGCGACAACGAGGCGTTGATTTGCCGCCGTCTCTCCGAGCGTGAGTTGGTGGCCTCCCGGCCATCTGATTGTGATCCGGCCGACCATTTCGAGGTTCCGAGACCGAAAGAGCAACGGGGGTCTTCGGTCGACAGGTA
>QIDH01000109.1 GCA_003229305.1 Acidimicrobiia bacterium
TCCTGCACATAGCTTTTTCGGAGCCGGGGCCAGTCGGTTCGCCGCACGCGCTCATTGTCTCGAAAGGCGCGACGATTGGCGGAAAGCGGAAAGCGGGGAACAGATCGCGGGGCTAGTAGCAGACTTCCCAGAGGACCAGGCCGCAGGCCGGGGCGGCGCCTCTGGCCGCGTTGCGGTCTTTTGCCTCGAGGACCTCGGTCGTTGTCGACGCCTCGACCCTAGCCCTTCCGACATCGACAGTGAACGCCACGAGGGATCGAACCATCTGATGGCAGAAAGCGGTCGCCGAGACATCGAAGATGACCAGATCTTCTTCAGAGGAGGTCCAGTTGGCGCTTAGGAGTTCCCGAACGGTCGAGCGTCCTTCTGCCTTGCGGCAGAACGAGGCGAAATCGTGGACGCCGACGAGCTGGGCAGTCGACTCGTTCATCGCGTCGACATCAAATGGCTCGGGTACATGCCAAGAACTGAACCGGCGAAGCGGGTCGGGAAACGGGCGGTTGAGGACACGATATTTGTAACGCCGAGATATCGCAGAAAACCTGGCCGAAAAATCGGCCGGGGCTTCCTCGCACCGATACACGACTATCTCAGGTGCGAGGAGCTTGGAGAGGGATCTGGCCATGCGGTCTGCCTCGATCGGAATCGAGGTCTCGAACGTCACCACCTGGTGCCTGGCGTGCACTCCGGCGTCCGTCCGACCTGCGCACTCGACGCCAACCGGTTCGGTGATTTTGGTAAGCGCCCGCTCTAGCTGGCCCTGCACCGTGCGTTGAGATGGTTGACGAGCGAAGCCATGGAAAGCGGAGCCGTCGTAGGCGAGATCGAGACGGTATCTCGCCACGATCAGAGGAAAAAGAGAGTCGCTAGGAGCCAGGCGCCGGCGCCACCGGCGGCCGTTGCCATGTGTTGTTGCTGGTCGAGATTGCTGTACAAGACTTGGCTGATGACGACGAGCGCTGCGAACAACCAGATCAGACTTGCGAGGATGAGTAATCCATCTCCGTCGAACGGCAAGATTCGCAGTGCAGCCGGGATCACCGCGACCTGGGCGAAACCAACCGGTCGCATCGCGGATTCGTACCGTCCAGGTACTTCGTAGACGCGGGTGGCGACCAGGTGCATGCCGCCCGCAGAAACCAGCCATGCGATGAGGCCGAATAGGACGAAATACAAGGCACCGGCAACTTGTGCCCCGGCGAAGCTGCCGAGGCCGCGAAAGATCATCGCGGCGAAAGCGGGGACCGCGTGAACGACGCCGACCAGGAGCGCGGCGTCGCCGGCCGCACTTTCCCCGGCGAATTCCAACGAACTGTAGAAATTCCGGTCTAGCCGACCGGCACGAATCATCTGAGAGAGCATTGGGCCACCAAGGTTCGAGGTGAAGCGAGGCTACCAGGATCGCCGAACTGATCGATCAGGCCTGAGGCCTGTAGCGGGCCACCTTGTCCAGCAGGTGCTGCACCGTCGAGCCAAGCCTTTCGACGGTCTCATGCACACCGACCCATCTTGCCCCTACGACACCGTCGAGGGCCTGAAGGTCTCGCTGGTCTGTGGTGAACAAGAAACGCAGATCGAAATGAGCATGCGCAGGCTGGGTTTGTCGCTTATCGATATCGTGAACATCGATGTCGATCAGGCCGTGGGCATCGAGTCTGGTGATTCCGCACTCCTCTTCGATCTCACGTCTGGCCGCATCAACCGGGGTCGCGTCTATCGGCTCGAAATGTCCCCCAGGCTGGAGCCACTTCCCGATCTTGATGTGGTCGATCAGAACCACCTCTGAGAAATCTGGCGGCGTCACTACTCCGCTGGCAGTGAAGTGCCCTGGCGAGTAGTGGGTCGACGCGAAAACCCGGCCGGGAGCCTCGAGCAAACGACGCATACGTGCGAGGGCCGGCTCTTCGGATCCAGCCACCGAATAGCTGCTCAGCAACTCTCGAACTTGGATGCGTAGGGGAGTCATGGTTGACATGATAAGTGTTTGAGCGTATGCTCAAATTAATTGAGCGAACGCTCAAACAATCTATCCGAAGAAAGGAAACCATGGGACCGACATTGTTCGTCTACCTTGCATACGGAGCCGTCGCAATCGGATTGACGGTTTGGCTCGCCAGAACGCTGTACAGCAACGGAACCGCGTTTCTCGCCGATATCTTCACCGATCGGCCAGATCTGGCGACGGCGATCAACCGGCTCCTGGTCGTCGGTTTCTATATGTTGAATCTCGGTTATTCGTTCTTGTTGCTTCGGGACCCCGTAGTCTCGAACGCCACCGAAGCCGGACAACTGTTGATCGACCGGCTCGGAGTTCTGCTAGTCACCCTCGGCTTGATCCATTTCGTCAACATGGCTGTGTTTTGGAAGATCCGTCGCCGGACCCTGCTCGACATGGCTCCCCCGCCGGTAGCTCCCCAGGTGATGACGTCCAGGCCGGATTCGGAGCCGTTCCCGGCATGACGTTGGTCCACCCGATGCCGAGGGCCATGGCGGTCCACTACGACGCATCGTGCCCACTCTGCCGGCGAGCCGACCTATCTGCCACCCGAGTTACTGGCGACCGACAGCCCTACGGCCGTCCGTGCTTTACTCAAAGACCCAGAGTGCGCGTGGTGTGACATCCGGGGGCGCCGATGATGACCTTTTTGTAGGAGTCGAAACCATGAGTGAAGCCTCTGACGACACCAAGAGCCGGATCATGGAGGCGGCTCTCGAGACGCTCCGCAATGAGGGAATCAAGGGCACGAGCGCCCGATCCATCGCCAGGCAGGGCGATTTCAATCAGGCATTGATCTTCTACCACTTCGGCAGCATCATCGAGCTTCTCATCACCGCGGCGAACGCCGACTCCGCCACGCGGGTCAAGACCTACCGGACCGAGCTCGAGGGGATCACCTCGTTGCCGGAACTCGCCGCAGTAGCCCGCCGACTCTCCAAAGTCGAAGTCGATGACCGTGGCATAGCGGTCGTAACCCAACTCCTCGCCGGCGCGGCAGGCAATCCAGAGATGGGTGCCAAGTTGTGGGAGGGCTTCGAGGAATGGATCGAGGTCGTCGCCTCGGCGCTCGGCGGAGCGTTGGAGGGCACCGGGTTCGATGCCATGCTCGACGTCAGGGACATGGCCTTTGCGATCGTGGCGTTGTTCATGGGCATCGAGCTGATCGGTCGTCTCAATCCGGACCGCGACCCCACAGACGCCCTCTATTCGATGTTCGATCAACTAGGAGGCCTACTGGAAGGATTCCTTGGGCCTCTCCGAGGCCCGTCGCAAGGTTGACCAGGCGGCC
>QIDH01000084.1 GCA_003229305.1 Acidimicrobiia bacterium
TGTGTGAGGGCGGGCATCGAAGAGCCCGTCGCCATCAACGATTTGAAACGTTTTGTGATGGACTGGGCCGAGGCTCAGGACGAATTCCCCTACCGGCCGAAAGTCGGACCTGCCAACGGCATGTGTGTAGCAGTAGTCGGTGCGGGACCTGCCGGGCTTGCAGCCTCACACGAACTCGCGATGCGTGGGTACGAGGTTCGACTCTACGATGCGAACCGCGAGCCTGGAGGACTGCTCCGAGCCGGCATCCCTGGCTACCGCCTGCCGCCCGAGGTGCTGGAGCGCGACATCCAGCGCATCCTCGATCTTGGCGTGCGTTTCGAGGGTGGTCAGCGGCTCGGCGTCGATTTCAGCCTCGAAGGTCTCTTGGATAGCAACGATGCCGTGCTCGTCGCCGTCGGAGGCGGAGAAGATAAGACGTTGGACCTCCCAGGTAGCGGTCCTGAGGTGACTACGGCGTTGGCCTACCTTGGTGACGAAGTTGCCTTGGACGGCACAGTGCTGGTCATAGGAGGCGGCAACGCCGCCATCGATTCGGCCCGGACTGCCCTTCGACGAGGCGCCGAGCGAGTGCTCGTCGCTTGTCTCGAGCGGCGGTACGAGATGCCGGCCATCCCGGCCGAGATCAACGCTGCGGAATCCGAGGGCGTCGAGATTCTGGATGCGGTGCGGGCAACAGGCCTTGAGCCGGGAGGCATCACCCTCGAAAGCGTCGAGTCGGCAGTATCCGGGGCCAGGGACCCAGAGATGTATGAGGCGATCACCGACACAAAAACGCGGCTCGATGTGGATCAGGTCATCGTGGCCATCGGCCAGAGCCGGAGCGATCCGATTCTGACCGGTGACGCATCGCAGCATTGGTCAGCCGCGGTCACCATCGACAAGAAGACTGGCAGAACTTCGCACGATCGGATCTTCGCGGCCGGCGACCTGGTTGGAGGCGACCGGACCGTGACGCTGGCGATCGCCGGCGGTTTGAGGGCGGCGTGGGGAATCGACCGCAGCCTGCGTGGCCCAGCGAAGGCCGACGAACGAATGCCTCCTCCCCTTGTCGCAACCGGATCGCCGGCCACCCGTGACGGCATTGCCAGGGTGGACGTCGAAACGAGACACTGTCCGATAGAGCTGGCGCCGGCCGCCAGGGTTCGGGGTTTTGAGGAGGTGACCAGCGCTCTCACGGAGGTTCAGGCCAGGGCGGAGGCGGCCCGCTGCATGATTTGTGGGCTCTGTGGCAACTGCAACGCGTGTCTGGACCTCTTCGGTTGCCCGGCGTTCTATGTATCAGATTTCCGGATCGAGATCGATCCGGTGCTCTGCGTGGCGTGTGGTGTTTGCGCTCAGTTCTGTCCGAACGACGCCATCTACCCGGTGCTGGCAAACGGGAGCAGGTTGTGAGCCGAACATGCAATGTCGTTGTGGTTGGTGTCGGTGGCCAGGGTGTTCTCGGCACCGCCCGCCTGCTCGGACTGGCTGCTACCGCTGCCGGTCTCGAGATCCGGGTAGGCCAGATCTATGGGCTGTCTCAGCGGGGCGGCAGTGTAGAAGCGACCGTCCGGATCGGCCCAATCAACACAGCTTTCATCTCCGAGAACGAAGCCGATGTGGTGCTCGGATTAGAACCGCTGGAGACCGAGCGCGCCCTCCCGCGAATGTCGACCACGACCACTGTGCTGGTCAACGCAACGCCCATCATCCCGGCAGGCCTGGCACTCGATCGCGCCGAATATCCGGATCTCGAATCGACGGTCGAGCATATCGATGGTGTGGCCGAAACCGTCTATCTGATGGACGGGAACGCCATGGCACAAGCCGAAGGAGATCGGCGGCTCCTCAACGTGGTCATGCTCGGGGCGCTGGACGGGATCGCGGTTCTGCCCATCCCTACCGACATCCTGGCTTCAGTCGTCGAGCGTCACGGGCCAGGCTGCGACCCCGAGCGTCGATTACGGGCGTTTGTCCGTGGGCGAGAATTCGGGAACGAAGGCCGCTCGGCGATGGCGCGCGGACACGACGACGCCCTTCCCCGCTGAATGATGCCTACCACCGACCCACCCGTCGTCCTCAGCCTCGAGCAGGCGCTGAGTCTTCCGTACGGCACTCTGCGATTTGTGCACCTCGGATGGAGGGTGATCCGGATTGAGGCGACCCCGGTACCCGGGCGCGTCTCGAAGGGCGATCCCAACCGCTACATCGGCCGTCCGGTGGCGGGCGATGACCGGCACTGTTATTACGTCGCTCCCAACGTCGGCAAGGAGGCAATCACCCTCAACCTTAAGGAGAAGGAAGGACGCCTAGCCCTTCTTCGCTTGATCGAAGAACTCGAGGTCGACATCTTCTGCACCAATACGATGCCGGCTCGCCACGCGGAGCTCGGCGTTGACTATGAGACGTTGCGCTCCGCCCGCCCTGGCCTCATCTGGTGCTCTGTCTCGGCGATGGGCATCGATTACCCCGAGGTGCCCGGATACGATCCGGTGACCCAGGCATTGTGCGGGTTCATGGATCTGACGGGCGAGCGTGACGGCCCGCCGATCCAGTGCGGTCCGCCCATTGCCGATCTCAAATCGGGAGACGAGGTGTTCGCCCAGGTGTTGCTCGCCATGCTGGAGCGAGAACGCACCGGCCGAGGAAAGCTGATCGACATCTCCCTCGCACACTCTGCGGCATCCTGGCTGCATACGTTTACGCCGCTGCTCGACATGGGAAGTTCTCCCGATGAGCTTGCCCGCAACGGAAACAAACACCGCCAATTCATCCCGGTGAACGCTTATCCAACTGCAGACGGGTTCATCTACGTCGCCATCGGTAGCGATGCCCAATGGAGTCGGCTGACCGCCCAGCCGGTTTTCAAGACTCTCGACCAACCACGTTTCGAGACGAACGAAGGTCGTCGATCTGCCCAGGACGATCTGCATGCCGAAATCGGCGAGCTGACGAGCCGCTACGAGACAGAGGAGGTGGCCGAGGTTCTTGAGGAGGCCTCGATCCCGCACTCGCGGATCACGCCAATCGAGGATGTTCCCGATCTCCCGTTCGTGAAGCAATCCGCGCTGCGGACCGTGGCCCCAGACGGCCGGGTGATCCGGTTGCCGCCACCGGCCGTGCCGGTCGAACATCTCGAAACCATCGACAGAACCTTGCCGTTCGCCCCTGCCTATGGTGAACATACGGACGCAGTTCTGGCCGAGGCCGGCTTTTCCACCGGAGAGCTAGCGTCGCTGCGCGCCAGGGGGGTGATCGCCTGATGG
>QIDH01000027.1 GCA_003229305.1 Acidimicrobiia bacterium
CCTTCGGCGGCCGTGATCGGACCTGGCCGCCTGACTGGGTGGAACGCGGTTTATGACAAGCCGTCAGTTGATGGATCGGCGAAGCTCAACATCCGACCTCGGGAAAATTCCGCGGTCGACGGTGTGGTTTTCGAGATCGAGGCTTCGGATAGGCGAGCTTTAGACATGGCAGAACCTGGCTACGAGCCGATCACAGTCGACGTCGGCGGTAGGAAAGTTCTCACCTACACCTGGACCGGAGCAGCGTTTACCACCCCGCCTTACGAGTGGTACGTCTCGATGGTGGCGGCGGGTGCACGGACTCACGGTATTGACCAGCCGTCGTGAAGCAGTTGCCGCAGGCAACCGATTTGTGTCGTGGCGACCACTGCGCCGGCCGGACGGATTCGTCTCTCAAAGAGGAGATCTAGCGCAACTCACAACCTCCAATAGGCTCGTCTCATGTTCCGGCGTTTCACTTGGGCGGTCTCCCTGTTGCTCGCTGTCGCCGCATGCACGACCTCAACCGGGGACGCAGCCTCAACAAGCGAGACGCCACCGACTTCGGCCGTCGTCATAGGGCCGGGGCGACTTGTGGTTGTGGATGGTGGCGGTGACGTCGTGATCATCGACCCCGACGGGTCGGGTCGAAAGGCCATCACAGATGACGCCGGCGATACTGCGGTCTACAGCCAGCCGATCTGGTCTCCCGATGGTTTGTCACTGGCATGGGGACAGGCGACTCCCGACGGATTCGCTGTAGGCATGCAGAGATTCCAAGACGAAGCGCCGACTTCAGTAGAGACACCCAACCTCCCCTTCTATCTTTATTGGTCGCCAGATTCGGAGAACATTGGTGTGCTCCACAACGGTTCAGACGGGCTTGACTTTCGGATAGTGGATGTCCCCAGCACAACAGCCTCGGTGGTGGCTGGTGGCTCCCCTTTCTACTTTTCGTGGAGTCCTCGCGGCCAACGTGTCGTTATCCATGTTGGCCCTGATCGGTTTGAGACGGTCGAGCCCGATGGCACCCGTGAAGAGTTGGGTTCGACGGCCGCCGGCTACCTGGCGCCTTTCTGGACTCCGGCAGGAATTTTCCATGTTGATGATGGCGAGCTGGTTGTCGAAGACACCGATGGTGAGCGACGACCAATCGTCGAGGTTGGAGATTTCACCTCCTTTGTCGTCAACCCTCAGGGGACGCGGGTGGCTCTGCAATCGACGGGAGGCAGCCCGGGCATTTCTGTGGGTCTCGTAGAAGTTGCTGCCGTTCCCGATGAGGTAGTCGTAGTCGTCGATGTTGCGACCGGAGAGTCCGAGGTGCTCACCGAACTTCCTGCCCTGGGGTTCTTTTGGAGCCCGGACGGCGAGTCCTTGCTCCTGATGACACTCACCGAACAAGGGATAGCACCAACAGTTTGGACTGCGAATGGCACCAAGACCGACTACGCCGAATTCCTTCCGTCGGTGGTCATGGTGCGTGACATGATGCCGTTCTTCCCGCAATACGCGCAGTCGATGAGTTATTGGTCCCCGGACTCAACGGCCTTCGTCTACGCAGCGGACGATGGAATTTGGGTACAGGAACTGGATGGAGCCAGGCCAAACAATGTCTCGGACGGGTCGTGGGTGGCCTGGTCGAGCTAGGCCTAACGTCATGGGATGCGTAATGAGTCAGACAGCTATCGCCCTCTAGAAGGGAAAGTCGCCTTGATCACCGGCGGAAGCCGCGGCCTTGGCGCTGCCGCCGCCCGTCACCTATCCAGGTGGGGCTGTCGGGTGATCATCACCTTCCGACAGGAGGTCGATGAGGCGGACCGAGTGATAGCCGACTGTTCTGAATTAACAGCGGGAGCGAGAGCGATTCAGATGGACCTCGTTGACGAGCAAGCGGTGAGAAACGGGTTCGAGCGAATCCTGAACGATGAGACCCGCCTCGATTTCCTGGTCGCGAACGCGGCGGCAACAGCCCTCAAGCCGCTGCTTTCACTCAAGATGCACCAAATCGACAAGACATTCGCGATAACTGTTCGGCATTTCATCCTGATGGTGCAGCTCGCCTACCCGTTGTTGGAGAAATCCGGAGGGCGCATCATCGCGGTATCAGGCGCTGACTCGGTTGGGTATATCCCGACTCACGGTCTGCTTGGAGCGGCGAAGTCGTCGATGGAAACTTTGGTCCACTACCTCGCATGTGAGCTGGGTCCGAAGGGTGTGACGGCTGTTGGGGTTTTGCCGGGATATATAGACACCGACTCGATCAAGATGATGACCGGCCCGCTGTATGAGCCAATGAAGAAGGTCGAGACTGAGACCCATCCGCTGCGTGAGGCCGCGACGGCGGACGACGCCGCCGAGGCGATTGCCCTGCTTTGCCTCGAGGAGGCCCGCTGGCTCAACGGTCAGGTGGTCCGCAACGATGGAGCCGGTCTGTTTGCGATGCAGGGCCGCTTCTTCCAGGCAGCCGCAACCGGCAATTCAGGTTCCGGTGACGCCGACGCTCCCATAATCGGCATCTGACCGGAGTGTGTTCCTCGGTTCACCCTTTTGGCTGAGCTAGAAGTAGGTCATGTACCGTGCTCCGTTCGTGAGCACGAGACATCCCGTAGCTGCTGGAGCACCGGTTGTAGTCAAAATCGGGTCTTCAAGCCTTGCCGCTCCTGGAGGCGGTGTTGATCCCCAAGCGATAGCCCGTGTCGCCGGTCAGATTGAAGACGTCTGGGGGAAGGGTCATCCATGTGTTCTGGTCACTTCCGGCGCCGTTGCTGCAGGACTTCCGGCGATGGGGCGTATCGAGCGGCCCACCGACATGCCTGGACTCCAGGTTGCTGCCGCAGTTGGGCAGAGCAAGCTGATGGAGCTCTATGGCGCAGAGTTCGGATCCAAAGGTCGCCTGGTGGGACAGATCCTGATCACCAGAGACGTGTTGGCCCGACGCGAGCAATACCTCCATGCTCGTGAGGCTCTCGAGCGCATGCTTGCCTTGGATGTGCTTCCCGTTGTCAACGAGAATGACACTGTTGTGGTCGATGAGTTGCGTCTTGGCGACAACGATCGTCTGGCCGCCATCGTCTCGCATTTGGTCGGAGCCGGGATGTTGGTCTTGCTCAGCGACACTCCCGGGCTCTATTCCGAGGATCCCTGGTACTCAGATGAGCCGGAGTTGCTCCA
>QIDH01000074.1 GCA_003229305.1 Acidimicrobiia bacterium
ACCAGCGCACTCAGGAACAGTGCGATTTCATGCGCAAGACCGTCGGCAGGGATCGGCTGATCGAGATCACCGGCAACGATGCCATGACCGGCTTCACGGCGCCGAAAATGCTCTGGGTTCGCCGACACGAACCGGAGACCTACGGCAGGGCTCGCCATGCGCTGCTCCCCAAGGACTATGTGCGGCTCCACCTGACCGGAGAGTTCGCTACCGACAAGGCAGGCGCCTCAGGCACCCAACTGTTCGACCTGGCGGAACGTGATTGGTCGCCCGAACTGCTCGCCGCCCTGGACATCGACCAGGCGCTCCTGCCACCCACCTACGAAGGCGTCGAGATCACCGGCACCGTCACCAAGGCGGCCGCAGCACTGACGGGACTCGCCGCCGGAACCCCGGTGGTCGCAGGCGGAGGCGATCAGGCGGCCAACGCGATCGGCAGCGGGATAGTCGATCCAGGCTCGATGGCTTTGTCCCTCGGGACCTCAGGGGTGGTGTTGGCCGCCACCGACCGCCCGGACCACGATCGCGACGGCCGGGTCCACGCCTTCTGCCATGCGGTTCCGGACCGCTGGCACATGATGGGAGTGATGCTCTCAGCGGCCGGAAGCCTGCGATGGTTCAGGGACACCCTGGCGCCCGGTGTTTCGTTTGCCGCCCTGACCACCGAGGCCGCACAAGCCCCGCCGGGTTGTGACGGGCTGATCTTCCTCCCATACCTCAGCGGCGAACGCACTCCTCACGCCGACCCAAAGGCCAGGGCGGGATTCATCGGCCTCACATTGCGCCACACCCGCGCCCACCTGGTGCGAGCCATATTGGAGGGAGTCGCCTTCGGGTTGAGGGACGGTCTCGACCTGATGCGGACCGCCGGTCTCGCGGAGGTCAACGAGATCCGGGCGTCAGGGGGCGGCATCGCCAGCCCGCTGTGGCGCCAGATCCTGGCCGATGCCCTGGAGGCTGACATCGTGACCATAAATACGACCGAAGGTGCCGCATACGGAGCTGCCGTTCTGGCTTCAGTGGGGGCAGGGGCCAATGACACGGTGACAGCCGCATCGGAGCAGTGGGTGAAAACAACAGGCACGACCCAGACCTCGGACACCGATTACTCAGCCCACCAACGATTGTTCGCCGAGCAATACTCGCTTCTGAAGCCAACCTTCGAGACCCAGACCAAACTCACGTCCGCCAAGAGCTGAGGAGCAACCGTGGCCGACTTTTTCGCCGATGTGCCAGAACCGATCCGATTCGAGGGACTCGACTCAGACAACCCCCTCGCCTACAAGGTCTACGACGCCGACCGCCTCGTCAGTGAGAAGCGGATGGAAGACCACCTGCGAATCGCAGTTTGTTACTGGCACTCATTCGCCTGGCCGGGCAACGACGTGTTCGGAGAGGGCACCTTCGACCGTCCGTGGCTTGCGAACCCCGATTCGCTCGATGCGGCTCGGATGAAGATGGATGCGGCGTTCGAATTCTTCACAAAGCTCGGTACTCCGTTCTTCTGTTTCCACGATCGAGACATCGCCCCAGACGGTGCGACCTTCGGCGAATCGGCCTCCAACCTGTCGACAATGGTCGACTACGCCGGCGAGAAAATGGAGGCCGCAGGCGTCAGGCTTCTGTGGGGAACAGCCAACCTGTTCAGCCACCCTCGCTACGCGGCAGGGGCAGCCACCAACCCCGATCCAGAGGTCTTCGCCTACGCCGCCGCCCAAGTCAAACACATGTTGGAGGCGACCAAGAAGCTGGGCGGGGCCAACTATGTGCTGTGGGGCGGGCGGGAAGGCTACGAGACCATGCTCAACACCGACCTGCGCCGCGAGGCCGATCAGCTCGCCCGTTTCCTGACGCTGGTGGCCGAACACAAACACACAATCGGCTTCGACGGCACGTTGCTGATCGAACCCAAACCTCAGGAACCGACCAAACACCAGTACGACTACGACAGCCAGTCGGTACACGGCTTCCTCGATCGATACGGGCTCGCCGACGAATACAAGGTCAACATCGAGGTGAACCACGCCACACTGGCCGGCCACAGCTTCCACCACGAGGTGGTCTATGCCATCGCCAACGGCATATTCGGCAGCGTCGACGCCAATCGGGGCGACTATCAGAACGATTGGGACACCGACCAGTTTCCGAACTCGGTCGACGAGCTGTCCCTCGCGCTCTACGAGATCCTGAGGGGTGGGGGTTTGGGGACCGGCGGATTCAATTTCGACACGAAGCTCCGCCGTCAGTCCATGAGTCGCACCGACCTGTTCCACGGCCACATCGGCGGCATCGACACTTTGGCCAGGGCGCTGCTCGTCGCCGAGCTGCTCGTCAGCGACGGAACCTTGGCGGGCATGGTCACAGAGCGGTACGCAGGTTGGGATGGCGAGTTCGGAAAGCGCGTCATGGGCCGTGCAACCCTGGCTTCGCTTGCTGAAATGGTCGAGTCCGGCGAGATCGACCCGCGGCCGGTGTCCGGGGGTCAAGAAGCCGCGGAGAACACCGTCAACCGGGCGATCTGGTCCGTCTCATGAATGGGGAGTACGATCTCTGCTTTGTGAAGTTGAACATCACGCCCGCCAATAGAGGAGCCGTGAACAGTGGCAAAACAGACTTGGATTTTTGAGCCAGGCCACACGGCCGCGGAATTCAGTGCGCGCCACATGATGGTCAGCGACGTGCGTGGACATTTCAAGAACGTCGAGGGCAAGATCGAGTTCGATCCCGACAACCCGACCGATGTGCTCGTCGAGGCGACGATACCGACGGCCGGGCTGTGGTCTGGCGAAACATATCGCGATGAACACCTGCGAAGCGCAGATTTCTTCGATGTCGAAAACCACCCAGAGATCACCTTCAAGGGCAGCCAAGCAACCTACACCGGGCAAAACGACTTCTCACTGACCGGTGATCTGACAATCCGGGGCGTGACCCGAGAAATCACCCTCGACGTGCGAGATCTAGGCAGATGGGATACGCCATTCTGGGAAGATGGTGAGGACAAGGGCCCCAAGGCCCGGGCGGGTTTCAGCGCTACAACGCGCATCAATCGGCACGACTTTGGCGTCAGTTGGAACGACACATTGGACAAGGGCGGAGTCGTACATCGCCGTCGTCACGATCGATGTCGAGGCGTTGCTCGCCGACTAGCCCGATTGGGCGCTCTCGTCCGGCGCGCCCACGTAACCGCTCAGGCCTAGCTATTCGGGAACCGAAATACTCTCGTGGCCGTCTGAGGGGCAACGACAGAGAGTGATCGCAATGAAGACACGAATTGTTCTGCTGATTGGCTCGGCCCTCGTAGCCGGAGCCTGCACGTCAACAACAGCGGATCCTGCCACAACAACGGCAGCCGCTGGTGCGGTCACGACCTCGACCGTCCCCGATTCCACCACGACCACGGCGCCCTCACCCACGACCACCGCCAGTCAATCCACTAC
>QIDH01000011.1 GCA_003229305.1 Acidimicrobiia bacterium
CCGATCTGGGTGAGAAACAATGCAGGCCTTCGGTGATCGGCCAGCCAAAGTTGTAGCCGACCGGATCGAGGGTTACGACATCGATCTCCTCAAAGCCATCCTGGCCCACATCACCGATGTACATCGACCCGTCCACCGTATCGATCCAGAAACGCCACGGATTGCGCAGTCCGTACGCCCAGACAGCCGGATCACCACCACCATCGGCGAAAGGGTTGTCAGACGGAGAGGTGAACCCGCGACCATCGGGGCCCGCTCCTTCAACACCATCGACATCAATACGCAAGATTGTGCCAAACGGCGTGTCAGGGCGCTGACCGTTGCCAAACTCGTCGTCGCCCTCTCCCCCATCCCCCAGCGCAAGATACAAGGATCCGTCAGGACCGAACTGGATCATGCCCCCGTTGTGGTTCGGCAGCCGGCTGATCTAGCGAGAGCACCACCCGCTCGCTGTCCGGATCGACTGATTCGGCCCCTGCCTCCAGGACGAACTCCGACACGGTCGTGTCGCCGTTGTTTGCGGAGTAGTGAACGAAGATTCGGCCGCTGTTGGCAAAATCGGGAGCCAAGGCCAAACCAAGCAGGCCCTGCTCGTCGTCATCTCTGACCAGATCGCGGATGTCGAGCAGGGGCGGCTCGATCAGCTCGCCTTCGTCGACGATCACAATCCGCCCGTCTTTCAGCGCGACGAACAGGCGATCGTCATCCGTAGGGCTGGTGAGCATGATCGGGAACTCGAGCCCATCGACCACCCGCTCGTAGGCAAGACCCCGCAATTCGGGCAGGGTGGTCGTGGTCGTCGTGCGGGCCGGCGCCTCTGTGACCGTCGTCTCGACAGAAGCGGCTGTGGTTGGCGGCGTGGCGGTGGTTGGGGTCGATGACGAACCGACGGTCGAAGCGACCGTGGAGGGCAGGGAGATCGTTTCGCCAGATTGGCTTGAACCGCACGCTGCGGCGGCAAACGCAAGGACGAAGAGGACAACGGCGGAGCGCATCCAGGCAGGCTAATTCCACGAACCGCAAACGCGCACCACAATGGGCTCATGCAGCCTTTCTCGCTCCGCCGTCCCAGACCGGGACCGATCGATCCTTCCACTCCGGCCAACTTCGAGCCTGCCGACCTGGTCGACCTCGAGGTACTTCCCGAAGGTTTTCGGCGGCACCGACTCAAGGCCCGCATCGGGACAGGCCACGAATGGTATCTGCGTGCCAGAGGCGCGCTACTGGCGGGCACTCCGTTCGAACTTTCATGGGTGTCGATCGAAGGGGCCGATCGCCCTTTCCAAGAGGGCCATGGCCTCACCGTCATCAGTCGGATATGGCCGCTGTGGATCTCCTCACCGGTCAGAATCCTGGATGTCGTCGACACACCAAGCCACTGTGCCGTCACCATCGATGCGCTGGTCGGCCACGCCGTAGGCGGACAGGAACGTATGTCGGTGACTTTCGAGATCACCACCGGCGCCGTGACCTTCGAGATCAATGCTGTGTCTCAGCCGATCGGGATTGCCCGCCTCGCAAACCCCTTTGTGCGGATGGCCCAGGCGCGATTCCGAACGAATGCTGCTGACGCCATGGCGGCCGCCTCCCGCCCTCCCCGCCGACCAGACGACGATCCGCCCGGGCTCGAGCCCACCCCGGTAATCTGACCGGCGGAGCGGGCTCACAGGGAGATTCGGTGGCGACAGCTATCAGGAACGATCGAAAGACGATCTTGCGATGGGCGATGTACGACTGGGCCAACTCGGCCTACATAACCACCGCAGGAGCGATCATCGCCGCTTTCTTCACCGGCACCATCGTTCCTGAGGAAGGCTGGGCCGGTCTGTCAGGCGAGACCATCTGGGCGGGTGTCGTCTCTATCGGGGCCTTCATGCTGTTCCTGATCATGCCGGTCCTCGGGGCCGTCGCCGACCATGCGGCCGCCAAACGACGATTCTTGAAGGTCTTCGCCTTCATCGGCGCGGCCTTCACGTTGGCTCTCCCATTCGTGTCAGACGGATCTGTTCCGCTCTTCCTGCTCGTATTCGTGGTTAGCCAGGTTGGATTCGTCGCCGCCAACGTGTTCTACGACGGATACCTGCCAGAGATCGCCGACGACGACAGCATCGACCGCGTCTCCTCCAAAGGGTTCGCCTTGGGCTATATCGGTGGCGGCCTATACATCCTGTTGGCTCTGATCGTGTTCACTTTGAGCGGGGACGACAGCATCACGGGGCTCAGCGAGACGGGGGCTGCCAGAGTCGGCATTTTCGGGGCTGGCGTCTGGTGGGTGGTATTCACGTTGTACGCGCTCGCAGGCCTGCCAGAGACAGGTGAAGCGGAACCGATTCCTGAACGCTACCGCTCGCTGAAGCCCTGGAGGGCATACACCCTGATCGGTTTCAACCGCACGATCGGGACCGCCAAGCGACTCCGCCAATTCCCCCAAGTCCTCCTGTTCGTGATCGCCTTCATGTTCTACAACGACGGCACCCAGACCGTGATCGCCATCTCCGGCGCATACGCCGAGGACACGCTGAACCTGGCCACCGAAAGCATCATCGTCGCCTTCCTCATCACCCAGTTCGTCGCATTCTGGGGGGCCCTGTTCTTCGGCAGACTCGCCGATCGGATCGGCGCCAAGCAGGCCATCCTCAATTCGCTAGTGGTATGGGGATTGGTCGCGATGGCCGGATTCTTCTTGCCGGAGGGCCAAGCGATCCCTTTCTTTGCGCTGGCAGCAGTCTTGGGATTCGTTCTGGGTGGTGTGCAGGCGCTGTCTCGCAGCCTCTATGGGACGATGATCCCTGAGGAGGCCTCGGCTGAGTTCTACGGGTTCTTCTCGGTGTTCTCCAAGTTCTCGGCCATCTGGGGACCACTGCTGTTTGCCGTGGTGAGCTGGTTGACAGGGTCAGGACGGCCGGCGATTTTTTCGATCGTCGTGTTCTTCATCATTGGAGGTGTCCTACTCTCCAAGGTAGATGTCGCCGAGGCACAGCGGTCCCGTGACCGCTGGCACTTCAAGGGAGAGGATGTGAGCGCCTGATGTCCGAAGACGACCAACCGATCGCCGAATGGTCAGACGGGCCAGATTTCGACGCACCGACCGAGCACTCGGTCCCGAGCCTGGTCAGTCGAATCCGCTGGGGACTGGTGACCTTCATCATCCTGGCTGTGGCGGTGATCATCCTCGCCGCCCAGAACACCCAGGAGGTCGAACTAAGGGCGCTCGGTTGGACGGCGACGGCTCCGCTGGTCGTGATCATCTTCTCCACGGTCCTGGTCACCGTCATCCTCGATGAACTGGTCGGGTTGATCATGCGTTCCAGACGCCACAAACGCCATGCTGAGCGGGCCGAGTTGGA
>QIDH01000044.1 GCA_003229305.1 Acidimicrobiia bacterium
TGACGACCGCGGTCGATCTAATCGAGGCTGGCCCCGGTCGAGAGCTTCTCGATCGTTTCAAATACGTCCTGGTCGATGAGTATCAGGACACCAGCCCGGCCCAGGCAAAACTCGCCGGTCTGATCGCCAACTCGCATGACAATCTGACGGCCGCAGGTGACCCATACCAGTCGATTTTCTCCTTCCGGGGAGCCGAGCTCCGCAACGTGGCCGAATTCACCGACTCTCACCCAAACTCGAAGCGGATTGTCCTCTCCACGAGCTTTCGTGTCCCCGCTGCGATCCTCGACTCGGCGCTGGGGGTGGTGTCAGGCGGAGAATTGCCGGGTGCAGCGGGACCGGTCACACCCGCTCCTCATCGGGGGCGAACCGAATCATATGTGTTCGACCAGGAGACAGCGGAAGCAGAGTGGGTAGCGAGGGAGGTGGAACACTCGATCCGGGCTGACAATGTCGACCTGTCGGCCATCGCCATCCTCGTCCGCTCAAAAAAGGAGCTGATCAACGAGATTTCACGGGCTCTCGACCGGCGCGGTGTGCCCCATGATCCCCCCGCTGGTCGTCTTGTCGACCACCCGGCCATACGTCTGTTCCACGACCTGGTCATCGCCTCGGTCCACGGTGCCAGTCTTCCGATCACATCGCCGCTCGAAGCCGCCGACGCCGACCGGGCCATGCGCCGAATTCTGCTGGGTCCGGTCGTTGGGCTGGGACTTGGGCAAGAGCGAGATCTGTTCAGAACGCGAAGACGAACCTGGGCTGCTTGGGCTCATGTCGTCGAGGAGAAATTGCCCGACCTTATTGGTTTGAAGACCTTGCTATCGGAGGCCGGTTGGGCGACCACCCAATCTGCGATTGACGGATTCTGGGAGGCGTGGACACATCTCGATGGCATTCCATCCGTCGTGGCCGACCCAGACCGACTCGAATGGCGAAAGGCGTGGGCAGCCTTCGCCCAAACGCTGGGTCGGCAGGCCGAACGTGACCCCGAACTCAGTCTCGCCCGGTTTTTCGAGTTGACAGAGGACGAAGGATTTGAGGCCACGCCACTCCTTTCCCACCGGTTGACGGAGAAGAGGGTGACCCTTACCACTCTGCACCAGGCAAAAGGCCTCGAATTTGATGTTGTATTCATCGCCAACGCAGTCGAGGGAGTCTTCCCGGACCTGAGAAGAAGTCGGCGGATGCTCCGCCCCGAACTGCTCTCCCCGGAGCGCACGACCGATCCTCTTGCGCAGCACCTATTCCAACTCCAGGAAGAGATGCGGCTGGCCTACACCGCGATGACTCGCGCCCGGCTACGTGTGGTGTGGACTGCCACCGATGCCGGTGTCGATCAGGGTGAAAAGCGGCCGTCGAGATTCCTTATCGCGGCCTCCGAATCGGGCACACTTGCCGACCTCGGGCTCCCACCAGAGAAGACACGCGATCCAGTGACGCTGAGCGAGGCCGAGACAGCCCTCCGACGAGATTTGCTCGACCCGGCCCAGACCGCCACCCAACGGCTCGCGGCGACTTCAGTTCTTGCCAACCCTCCTGAGTCCTGGTGGGATCCCCAGTCGTTTGCCGGCATCGCGGCCGCTGGACCTGACCGGCCAATAATCGGAGATGCGTTTCGGCTCTCGCCGAGTCAAGCCGACAGCTACAAACGATGCCCACGTCAATACGCACTGGAGCGTCGGCTCCGCCTCGGTGACGGCAGCGGGCCATACGCTCACTTCGGAACACTCGTCCACGACGCGCTCGAAAGTGCCGAGCGGGAAATTCTGGGCACGGGGAAAGTGCACGCCGAATTGGGGCGCGCACTCCACTTCGTGGAGATGATCTGGCAAAAGGCCGACTTCGGCACTCCCCAGCTGAACGCCGCATGGTTGGTCAAAGCAAACGAGGCAGTCACCCGGCTGTACGAGAATTGGCCTAACGGTGACGGCTTCCCGATCGAGCTCGAAAAGCGGGTGACCATGGTCATCGACGGCGTTGAGTGGCTGGGTTTCATCGATCGACTGGAGCAAACCTCCTCAGGACTGAGAGTGGTGGACTACAAGACTTCGACCACCGCCATGAGCAAGGCCGACGCAGCGGACTCAATCCAACTCGGCTTCTATTCCTCAGCGGTTGCTCGGGAGGGTGGCGATGTCGTTCAGGCCCAGCTCTGGTATCCGAGGGCTGCCAAAAAATCCGTCTCCACAAGGGACTTTGATCTGACCGGAATGGCCAACATCGAAGACGAGATGGTCGAGATCACCTCATCGATTCGCTCCGAGAATTGGGCTCCCAACGTCGGGAAACAGTGTGAACGCTGCAGCTTTCGACTTTCCTGTCCGGCATGGCCGGAGGGCAAGGGGGCGTACCTGCCATGAGACTGACCCCGTCGCCCGAGCAGCAAGACATCCTCGACCTCGGGTTGACAACCATCAGGGTGAGGGCGGGTGCAGGGACGGGAAAAACGACCACGGTCGCAATGGTGATTTCCGGTCTCGTTGAGGACCACGGAATCCAACCTGAGCAGATTCTCGGGATCACATTCACCAACAAGGCGGCATCCGAACTTGCCGACCGGGTACGTCAGACACTTGGCCCAAATGTCGAGCCGGGACGGCAGGTCGAGGTTCACACCTATCACGGGTTTGCGGCCCAGATCCTCGCTGAGTTTGGACCGATGGCGGGCGTGGACAATCGAGCCAAGGTGATCACACCGACTTTCTCGCGACAGCTGCTCACCGACACGTTCCATCACCGTTCCTACCAACACCTGGACATCACACAATCCAGAACACTTGATCGGATCAGACGTCTTGGAGACCGGCTCGGCGACCACCTTCTCACGCCGGGCGACATCCTGACGTCGCAACGAGACGACGACGAGGTCTGGCAAGCGCGTCGGGAAATGGCGGAGACCTTGGATCAGTACTCGGCCGACAAGCGTCGGCTGAAAGTCGTGGACTACTCCGACCTGGTAACCCTCTCCTCAAGGGTGGTATCCGACTACCCCGAACTCGGTGAGGCGATCCGCGCGTTGTGCTTGATGAGTATCAGGACACCAACCCAGCTCAGCGTGTCTTGTTGACGCAGATCTTCAACGGAGATTTCCCCGTGATCGCGGTTGGAGACGAAGATCAGACAATCTATGAATGGCGCGGTGCGTCTGCGCAGAACTTCGAGCAGTTTTCAGATCACTTTCGGGGACCCGCCGGAAACACCCGAGCGCACCACAAGGGGTTGACCCTCAATCGGCGCTCCGCTCAACCGATTCTCGACATCGCCAATCTGGTCCGAATCAAAGCAAATCCTCAGGCTGACGTCCTCGAAGCCGTCGACAGCG
>QIDH01000060.1 GCA_003229305.1 Acidimicrobiia bacterium
TGTTGACCGTCACCCCAGGTCGGTAAGACGGTTACGCCTGGATCTGGCCAGTCAAGCTGGAAGGAGCATGAGTTCGGCTACTTAGGTGAGTCAAGTATATCGTTACCCTAACTAGGGCCAACAGCGACAGCCCATCTGAACGTTTTCCGATAGGTGCGACTCGAAGAACTTATCAGCACTCGGTATGGTCGAGTGATTCAACGCGGGTCGGTCAACCTCCGGCGTCTTCATCCGCATCAACCGCCATACGTTCTCTCTCCCGGTTTCGCCCTGCTTCAGGTAACACGCACGAAAGGCCAAACGGGTGACAAACGAATCGCCAAGTCATTGGAACCTGATCGGCCAGACGACAGGGATTGTGTCGGAACAATTGCGAGCCGATAATGTCCAAAGTGAGACAAAGTGCTCTTGATGAGCGGCGGGCGACCGCAGCCCTACGAGAATCCTTGCGCTGCGGCCCCCTCTCGCGCCTAGCGCTTGGCCAGCTCTGCGTGGGCGGCGGCCAGTCTGGCAACCGGGACTCGGTAGGGGGAGCAGCTCACGTAGTCGAGGCCTGCATCCTGGAAAAAGGCGATCGAGTCTGGGTCTCCGCCGTGTTCACCACACACACCTATCTTCAGATCTGGCTTGGTCGTCCTACCCCGGTCGACACCGATGCGGACCAGCTCGCCTACCCCGGTCTGGTCCAAAGACTGGAACGGATCACGGTCGATCAGGCCTCGCTGCACGTATCCAGGTAGGAAACGCCCTGAGTCGTCCCGGCTGAGTCCGGCGGTCGACTGGGTCAGGTCGTTGGTTCCGAAGCTGAAGAACTCTGCCCGCTTGGCGATGTCACCCGCCCGCAGCGCCGCCCTCGGTAACTCGATCATTGTGCCGACCAGATAGTCGACGCTGATCCCGTGGTACCGGAGAACCTCTTCGGCGACCTCGCGCACAATTCCCTCCTGTTGGGTGTACTCGGTCGAGAACGCCACAAGGGGAATCATCACTTCTGGCTTGACCACGATTCCGCGCTCTGAGCAACGAACCGCGGCCGTGAACACCGCTCGCACCTGCATCTCGGTGACTTCGGGGTATGCGATTCCCAGCCGGCAGCCTCGGTGGCCAAGCATCGGGTTGGCCTCGGCGAGCCGCTCGATTTGGGTGAGGATCGTCTCCTTCTCATTGATCTCCTCCAACAACCGATTGATCTTGTCGAGGCTTTTGGCGTGACCGAGTCGCAGCTTCAGGTCGGTGATGCGCTCAACCGTTTCGTCTCTGCGCGGAAGGAATTCGTGCAGGGGCGGATCAAGCAGGCGGATCGTGACGGGGTGGCCGTCCATCACGGTGAAGATCGCCTCAAAATCTGCGGTCTGGAACGGTTCGATCTTCGCCAGCGCCTCGGCCCGAGCGATGGCGTTGGGGGCCATGATCATCTCACGCATCGCCTCGATGCGCTCGTCACCGAAGAACATGTGCTCGGTGCGGCAAAGCCCGATTCCCTCTCCGCCCAGCCGTCTGGCGGTAGCCGCGTCTCGCGGATTGTCGGCGTTGGCCCGGACACCGAGAGTCCGGAATTCGTCTGCCCACTCCATCAGCGTGTCGTAGTAGCCGTCCAGTTCCGGCTCGACCGTCTTCACCTGCCCGGCGAATATCTGGCCGGTGTTGCCATCGACCGTAACCCACTCACCCTTGGAGATGACCCGGTCGCCTACCCGAAAAAGCTGGTCTGCGTAGTCGACGTCGATCGCCGAGACGCCGACGACGCCGCACTTGCCCATGCCTCTGGCCACGACGGCCGCGTGCGAGGTGACCCCGCCGCGAGTGGTGATGATGGCCCGGGCCGCGACCATGCCGTGAAAGTCATCAGGGCTGGTCTCATGACGGACCAGCACGACGGCCGCTCCGTTTTCCGCCAGCTCGACGGCTTCGTCGGCATCGAAAACGACAACTCCGGTGGCGCCCCCAGGAGAGGCGGGCAGCCCCTCGGCGACCAGTTCGTCGTCCGGCCCGGCCATCACCACGGGGTGGAGGAGCTCCTCGAGCCGCTCGGCTGTGACCCGCATCACCGCCTCCTCCCGAGAAATGACCTTTTCCTCGACCATGTCCACTGCAATTCGAATCGCGGCCCGGCCAGACCGTTTGCCACGTCGGGTCTGCAACATCCAGAGCCTGCCGTGCTCGACGGTGAACTCGAGATCCTGCATGTCTCGGTGGTGCAGTTCGAGGCGCCCGGCGATCTCGGCCAGTTGGGCGAAGACTTCGGGCATCTCTTGTTCGAGAGCCGCGATCGGTTCCGGATCATGGCGGCCGGCGACCACGTCCTCGCCCTGAGCGTTGGCAAGAAACTCCCCATAGAGTTTCGATTCGCCAGTCGTCGGGTTGCGTGTGAACGCCACCCCGGTGCCGGAGTCCTGGCCGGCGTTCCCAAATACCATCGCCTGAACACTGACCGCTGTACCAACGTCATCAGGGATACCGTTGAGGCGTCGATAGTCGACGGCTCGGCGATTGGTCCAAGAGTCGAACACGGCCGCCACCGCCAGCCGCAGCTGCTCGGCGGGCTCGTCTGGTACGTGAGCGTGGGCGTGGCCGAAGACGATATCCTTGAGCCGAGCGATAATCGCCTTGTATTGCTCTGGATCGACAGAGACATCGCCATTACGTTTTGCCCGATCGGCGACCGCCCTGAGCCGGTCGGCCGGGACCCCGAACACGACTTCACCGAACATCTGGACAAAACGTATGTAGGCGTCCCAGGCGAACTCTTGATCTCTGGTCAATTTGGCAAGTCCATCGACTGTGTCGTCGTTGAGGCCGAGGTTGAGGATCGTGTCCATCATGCCCGGCATGGACACGGCTGCGCCGGAGCGGACGGAGAACAGCAGCGGGTCGGCCAGATCGCCGAACCCCTTGCCGGCGATCTGTTCGACACCAGAGATGGCGGTTGCGACTTCGTCCCAGAGGCCGTCTGGCAACAGCCGGTCTGCCG
>QIDH01000079.1 GCA_003229305.1 Acidimicrobiia bacterium
ACCACGTCGCCGTCGCCCTCACCCAACTCGCGCTGGATGGCTGCCATCTGTCTGCGCAGCACCGCCTCACGCTGGGCCTTGTCGAAGTCTTCGCTCACCTCACGGTTGATCCCGCCTACCACCTCTGCCTCGACAGCAGCCTCGTCGGCCCAGTTGGTCGCCAGACGAAGCCGGTCGTCGACGTCAACCGTCTCCAACAATTCCAGGCGTCGGTCGTCTGACAGTTCGGGCCACCACCCGATCGTATCGGCGAGCGCGCCCGGATCGACAACGTCGTCGAGCAGGCGCGCCATGCGCCTTCCGCCCACTGCGGTCAGAAGTCTTCGGCCCGCGGTGCGGTACTCGGTAGCGAGTTCAGCGGTCGCGTCTGTGGGGGAGTGGGGCGCCACCTCGTGCACGGCGACCAGAAGCTCGCCGTCGTCGCCTAGGTGTCCTTGGCCGACGTGGGCACGTGAGATGCCTCGAACCACCAGGCCGGGACTCCCGTCGGCGAGCGGACCCCGCTGCTCGACGCGGGCGATGGTGCCGACCGAACGCGGGTCGTCATCGGACCGGGGGACAAGGATGATGTGTTCATCGGCCGCTTCGGCGGCCTCGCTCGCCAGGCGGGCCTCGTCTGATTCGACCCGGATGGTTACGACCATCTCTGGCAGTACGACCCCGCTGGTTGGCAGGACGGGCAAGCTGCGAGCTTCGGTGGGGGCGGTGGGCATGAATCCTCCAATGGACATTTTCCGGTTGTATTGCGAACATTACAAATCGGTTGCTTACATGATTACAACCCTCTATCGTAGTCCCTATTCCACGTCACGCTCCACCTCCGCCAGAAGTTTCGACCGACGATTTGGTCGAGTGGTTCATCACTGCTGTACCTGACGACTGGTTTCGCAGTGATCCAGACGTGGCTCACGACGGCGACGAGATCATCATCACCGGAGATCTGGGCAAAGCCGGAGCGGGACTGACGGACGAACAGCAGATCGTCGCATTCCGTGAGGCCACCCGAGATCAGCGAATGGAGATTGCCGAACGAGCCCAGGCAGTCTTTCGACGCAGGGTCAGCTGGGCGGCGCGCTGTGGGGAGCTCGAAGCCCGCTTTACCCACGTGGCCGCGCCGGCGATGACCAGACTCCGGCTGGAGGAACGTCTGGTGCTCGACACACTCATCGAAGGGGGAGTCGCCCGTAGCCGGAGTGAAGCCCTCGCCTGGTGTGTACGGCTGGTCGGTGAACACGAGGCGGATTGGATCGCCGCGCTCAGGGAAGCCGCGGCAGGCATCCGTGAGGTCCGAGAAAGAGGCCCTGACTCCGGCTGAGCCGACCTGAGAGCCGGGCGAGTTACTTGTCGGAATCTGAGGCAACTGACTAGCCCGCAGGCCTATCCTCGTGCCCGGGAGACCGATACGAGGGAGTGAACAATGGCCGGCACGACAACCGCGGGCGGCTATCCCGCCCAATTGAGTTTTCCGGAGAGCAACGAAGTGGCGAATTGGCGGCCGCTCGTGCATTGGCTCATGGTGGTACCTCATTGGATCATCCTGTATGTGATCAGCTCGGTCAGCGGGATCATCTCGTTCGTCGCTTGGTTCATCATTCTCTTCACCGGAAAGCTGCCAGAAGGCATGGCCAACTTCATGATCATGAACCAGCGCTACACCGCCAGGACAACCGGTTTCTTGGTCGGTCTCACCGAGGACTATCCGCCTTTCGGTTTCGATACCACCGCCGATGACCCTGGCGATCACTCGATCACTCTGTCGGTTCAGGCAGATCTGGACGACCGCAATCGACTCACTGTGTTCTTTCGCATCATCATGATCATCCCGCTTGTCGTGGTGTCATACATCTACATGCTGATCGCCAGCGTCGTTGCCTTCGTTGCGTGGTTTGCCGTGCTGTTCACAGGGCGGTACCCGTCGGGAATGCGGAATTTTATGATCGGGGTCAGTCGGTACATGACCAGGGTGAACGTCTACGTAACTCTCATCACGGACGAATACCCGCCGTTCAACACCGACGCCTAGCCCATCAACGGGCATTGCCGACGCCGGAACAAAGATCTTCGCCCAACCTTCATAATGTCGGTGTAGGTTCGTCAGAACGGTGAGCCGTTTAACCACCGTGGGGGACCGCCAGAGGTGTCGAGCTGACATCGGTCCCTTGGGGCTGGGCGTCGGGTCGCCGCGCACATGGATACTGACGGCCTCCTTACGTGGAGGTGGAAAGGGGACGACATGTCTCTTAGATCAAGGCACCGCCTGGCGATGGTGCTCAGCCTTCTCCTGGCGATAACGGTTCTTGCGCCGGCGGCTTCGGCTGACTTGCAAGAGTCCCTCGAAAGACCACTACCGGATGCGCCCCTCGATGGGGGTGAACCTTCCTACGACGCCGGGTTGGCGGTGAGCGCCTCATCGGCAGACGCTTCGACGCTCGGTGCGGTTGTGAGCAGCGGGTCGAGCAGTGAGGGCCTCGAGCTCGAGGGCCGGGGCGAGCGATTCGAAAAGGACGCCACAACCGACGTTTGGGTGCTTGGCGATTACGCGTACACGGGAACGTTCAACAGCCCGTGCGGGGGCACTTCGGCGGATGCCGGCGTGTGGATCTGGGACATCGACGATGGCGACGATCCGTTGAAGGTCGGTGTGATCCCGTCGCCGGTAGGGAGCAGGGCCAACGACGTGAAGGTAGAGTCGATGAACTCTGGTGACATCCTCGTGCACTCCAACGAGTCGTGCGGCGGCGGTCCCGGTGGTTTCGAGATCTATAACGTGGACGACCC
>QIDH01000037.1 GCA_003229305.1 Acidimicrobiia bacterium
ATACGAGGCGGGCACCATCGACGGTGAGCCGGTCGTCGGCTATCTGGATGAACCCGACGTAAATCCGGCGTCGACTACACCGACGTTCGTTGGCATGCGGGTGTTCATCGACAACTGGCGATGGCAAGGTGTGCCGTTCTATCTGAGAACCGGCAAGAGAATGCCCACCCGCCTCACCCAGGTGGCTGTCACATTCCACGAGCCGCCGGTCGCATTGTTCGAGCGGTACGAGCGTGGCCAACGACATTCCAACGTATTGCTGATCACACTTCAGCCGGACGAAGGCTTCCAACTGCTGTTCGATGTGAAGGCTCCAACGGAGAGGCCGAGGTTGGAGACGATGCCCCTCGATTTTTGGTATGCAGACGTGTTCGACGAGGACGTGCCCGGCGCATATGAGACTCTGCTGTACGACGTGATGGTCGGAGACCAGACGCTGTTCGTTCGATCAGACGAGGTCGAGGAGTCCTGGCGGCACTACACGCCTCTACTGGAATCGGACATCCCGGTGCGTTCTTACCCAGCGGGCTCCTGGGGCCCACATGACGCCACAAAACTGCCATACCCGCACGGTGATCAGTGGACAGTGCGCCCCAGATGATCGTTTTGCAACGCCCGCCAAGGTAGGCTCAAACCCGAACTAATTCGGGAGGTTCGCAGGTGTTGACTGGTTCGATCAAAAGACGCCGGACGACCGCGCTCTGGCTGATACTGATGATGCTGGTCGCATTGATGGTGGTTCAGGCCTCACCGGCTCTAGCGGGCGTGAGCGGCGGGTGCAACGGATCCGCAGATTTCGCGACAGATTCGGTCGGCGCGTACGACCCAAGCTTCGACACCAGAGGCAACCCGATCATCGTCCCCAAGACCGACGGCGAGACGGTCACCTGGTCAGGCAACGTGCCAGGTTCGAACAAGGATTTCAGCGGCGTGGTCGAGATTCGCATTGGACCTGCGTACGTCGAGGTGGCCGATTGGGGATTCCCCAACTTTGATGGATCGAACCCCGAAGACCTCGCCTCCGACACCGGCGAATACGACATGGAAGAGTTCTGGTCGGTGATCCCAGGGGGCCGCAATGTTGTCCAGGGCATCTACCAGGCAAGAGCCAGCCACGACGGGTCAGGCGTCTCGTGCGCGGCGGATTTTTTCGTCAAATTCGATGGCAACGCGTTGGCCAGCCCGATAGTTCTCGGGCTGCTTTTGGTGATGGCGGCCCTTCTGATCTGGCTTTTTCGGGCCGGTAGGCAACGCCCTGGCGCGGTAGGTCGGGTAAAGGGCCGTCTCGTGTCAGCGATCATCGCAGGCTTACTGCTTGGCTTTGTATTCGCAATCTTGCTCCAGCAGTTCGGAATTTGGCCGCTGGACAACTTGACGTTCTTCGGACTTCCACTCCTGATATTGCTGATCGCCCTGCTAATCGCGGTGAGAGCGCCATTCGGCGGGGGTCGGTCTTCCAGCAGCCGAGCCTGAGCAGACGGCGAAGCCGCTCTGAGCTGGGTTTGGCGCGACATTTCTGCGAACAAGCCCGTACCCGCGCTGCATCGTCTGTCGTTTACGGACTTGAAAAGGGTTCTTCGGCGGTCCGAACCCGACGCTGCTCAAGTTGGAGGGAAAGTGTTTCGACTGAATCGAGGTCGAATGTTCACCGCTTCGACCCTCATCATGGTCACCATCGTTGCCGCGCCGTCGGCCTTTGCCATCGAAGGAGTAGTTGACGGTGGTGGCACCGTCACAGAGGAAACCGTTTACGAATTCGGTGAAGCCGGACCGTTTGCATACGCTTTCGATCCAGTGACCGGAAGCTTGAGAATCGACCTTTTCGCCGAGACGACCTCTGAAGCCGATTTGGAGACGCCCCAAGAGTGTCTTCCGCCCGAAGATTCGATCGACGAAACCGCGATCGAGACGGCGACGACCCAGCCGGATGGAGAGACTGAACTTCCAGAGGGATGTCTCGTGGTCGACGCCAGCGGACCCAACGGCCAGATCAATCACGGGACTGTCGTGTCGAGTGTGGTTCATGCCCTCAAGGAAATTCGGGACCAGTTGGACGGACCGTTCGGCCAGTATGTGCGCGAGTTTGCCAGATCTGATCTGGGCAGGTCAGCTGACGGACCGTCGGTTGAGGCCGACCCGCCGGCCGGTGCTGACGACAAACCGAAGGGAAGACCAGACGGAAGAGGCAACTCTGAAGTCGGGGGACCTCCAGAGCACTCCAACGCGGGAGGCAATGGGCGAGGGCGAAACGGCTGACCGGGGTTACGTGTACAGTGACCGCCGGGGGTTGGTCGTTGCCATATAGCGCTGTAGAAATCGGGGGTCGACGCCGAAAACATGATGTGATTACTGATGCGGCGCGGCTGACGGGCGCACATGAATTCGAGTCGATTCTCGGTGCCGCTCAGAGCGGCGGAGAGTGGGCGTGGGAACACATCTTTCGTCAGTTCCACGGCCAGGTTGTTGGCTATTTCCGCGTCCAGGGTGCTCGCGATCCAGAAGACCTTGCCGGAGATGTTTTTCTTCGGGCCTCGAAATCGATTGGCGGCTTCACCGGGAGCGAGGCCAAGTTCCGCTCGTGGGTTTTCACGATTGCCCACAATCGCCTGATTGACGAACGGCGACGCGGCTACCAACGAGTGTTTCCCACTGATGAACCTGATCCTGGCCCCGATCCGGTGGACATCGAGCTGACTGCGATCAGCCGCGTCGATGCCCAGCGAGTTCACGGCATCCT
>QIDH01000065.1 GCA_003229305.1 Acidimicrobiia bacterium
CTGTCCGATCGGGTGTGGTGGCAACTAAGGGCCTGGATCGAATCGGCCGGAATCCCAGGAGGCCTCGTCCGGCTGCGGTTGGCGCCCGCCGACCTGTCGGACGAAGGACGCCAACTCGCTCTTTTTGAAGATGTGGCGGCCAGGGTCGAGGCGGAACGGGCCGTGTCACGTGCCCAGGCCATCCTCGGCCCGGATGCCGTGCTCGAGGCCCGCCCCCAGGGGGGCAGGGACCCACACGAACGGGTCAGGTGGCATCGCTGGGGTGAAGAAGAACCAGAGTTGGAGCGGGATCTGGAAGCTCCATGGCCAGGTCGGATCCCGGACCCTGCCCCTTCCCTGATCCCACCGGAACCGAAGCTGTTAGAGGTCGAATGGGACGCAGGCCTCCCGGTCAGGGTCCGGATGGGCAGCCGCTGGGAACCGGTGCTGAGCTGGGCAGGACCCTGGCGACGAATCGGCAAATGGTGGAAAGAAGAAGGACCGTTCGACGTATATCAGATCGTCACGTCAGCCGGCGCGATGTTGTGCACAGTGGTAGAAGGCCGCACCTACCTGGTGGGGGTCTACGACTAGATTTCGGTTGGCGACAGGTCACCAACCGAGTTTTGAAATGGTGAGGCCTTCGGTTTTGTTTCTTGTGGACCGGCGGAGCCGGATCCGCAGAGCACACCGCCCGGCTCGTCAACACCACAAGGGCGGCCGGAGGCCGCGTCGTAGGATTGGGAACCACAGTGGTCCGAGCGCTCGAGTCGACGGCGGTCGATGGCGAAGCACAGGCGGGCAGCGGTTAGATGGACCTCGTGATCTCGCCAGACAGCGGCATGAACGTCGTCGATTGTCTGATCACGGGATGGCACCAACCCGACTCCTCCCACTTCGCAATGCTCGACGCCGTCGCAGGCCACGGTGTCGTTACAGACTCCTACGCCGCCGCTTTCGAAGCCGGCCACTGGCGGCACGCGTTCCGTGATCTCCACCTGATGCCATCCAAAGCCCAGGCAGGCGAGCTGATTCTGCAGTGCCTTCGCCAGTGGCGAGCTTTCGCACTGGGCCTTGCCCAAGAATCCCTGGACCTTGGCACCGGTCAGGTTCGTGGGCTCACCTGCTCCCAATTCCGTACAAAAAATCACGTGCGAACTGGCCAGCCATTCTCGGGGTCCCCGGGGTCGCTATAGCGACTCCAGGAACCCAGGGTACAACCCTGGGTTCCTCCGCAGCGCACCGCCATCGGCCTTCTCATTTGCGATCGTTTCACTCAGTGGTTAAGCTATCCACTCAGTGAAACAAATGACCACTCTGCGGAACAAAACCTATGCAGGCGATCCAACGGGCTATGGCAGTACTTTCCGTGTTCACTGCTGATGAGGCTGGACTCGGTGTGAGTCAGATCGCCCGTCGGACGGAGCTGAGTAAGGCCACGGTATCGAGAATCGCAGCCGAGCTGGAACGCCTCGGGCTACTGAGCAGAGAGCCTGATACGAAGAAATATCGGCTGGGAGTTGCGACGCTGGAACTGGGCAGTCTCTACCTCCACCACAATCCTCTGGAGCATGTGGCGAGTAGCAGGTTTGAGGCGTATAGCTCCCAGTTCGAGCACAACTTCTATCTCGGAATGTTGGACGGCGCCTCGGTTGTCTACCTCACAGTTCTGCACGGCCAGAATCCGATCGCCGTTCGAGCACGAGTCGGTTCACGAGTAGATGCTCACTCCACCGCTCTTGGCAAGGTGTTGCTGGCCGGCCTCAACCTCTCTGTGCTCCGACAGACCTATACGAACGTTTCGCTGAGTCCGCACACGCCGCGCACCATCACGGACCTTCCGTCGCTGGAAGCGGAACTCGCCGAGGTGAAGTCACAGGGATATGCCCTGAGTCGATCGGAGAATCTGCCAGGAGTGGATGGGATCGGTGCCCCGGTGACGAACGACAAGGGGACCATTGTCGCCTCAGTGAGTGTCGCCTACCCCGAGGCCCTGGTCGAGAGGGATCGGGTCCCGGCAATCACGGAGATGGTCATCGCCCTGGGACGCGAGGTCTCCAGCGGCATAGGCGGTCGCGAATACCGACTGAGCGCCTCATGATACCTCGGAGGGCGGCTCGCCAGTTGGAAGCATCGCGAACTGTCCTGCCGCCGGTCCGATGCCCGACCCCCGCTGGCGGGACGAGATCATGAGCCAGGAATCTATGAGTGCGTCGCGCTCGGCGACAGGGCCCGAACCCGGATCCGATCATGTCATGGCCACCCGGTCCGTTTCCAAGCGCTACGAGAGTCGCAGTAGCAAAACCGTCCACGCAATCGACAGTCTCGACTTCGCCATCCGAGAAGGAGAGTTCGTCTCGATCGTAGGGCCGAGCGGCTGCGGCAAGTCCACGCTGCTCAAGATACTGGCCGGATTGATCCCTCCGTCCACCGGTTCGGTCTTCTTCTACGGAAACGAGATGGTTGAGCCCAGTCGTCGGATCGGAGTGATGTTTCAGCGCCCGACCCTGTTTGCCTGGCGCTCGGTGCTCGAGAACGTCCTCCTGCCGATCGAGATCATCGGCG